>QMPP01000122.1 GCA_003650425.1 Bacteroidota bacterium
CGTAGTACTTTTGACGGAACTAATTTTATTACAGATTTAGGCTGCTAAATAATTACAAATAACTTTCTTTATAGCCTGATATTTGATATTATCTCAAAAAAAAGGTAAGTGAAATAGAAATAAAAAAGTAGCACACACGAAGTTGTTTAAAGTTAACTACGTGGATGATTATGAAATACCTTGTAAATCAGGAAACAAATATCTTTTTAATTGATCCCCCTTTGTTTTCCCTCCAAAGAGGGAAATAATGGAATTTATTTTCTGATTTACAAGATGTTATTGATAAAAAAGTATTTTAACTTTAGACAACTTCACTATTGCCTAACTGTTCTTCTCGTAAATTTCATTTAAAAGGTTTTTGTAATTGGCAAGAATCACTTTTCGTTTTAGCTTTTGAGTAGGTGACAGAAAACCGTTTTCGGGTGTCCAGTCTTCGCATACAAGTTTGAATTTTTTTATCTGCATTACTTTATTCAAATCTTTATTATATTTTTCAACCTCTTTTTCGTAACGTGCCACAACATCAGGGTTTCCAATCATCTCTTTGTTGTCGTTAACCGCGATATGGTGAATCTTACACCAGTCACCAAGAAATTTAAAATCGGGAACGATTAAAGCTGCCGTGTGTTTTTCGTTTTCGCCAACCACCATTATTTGCTCAATAAACATCGATTCTTTAAAGGTGTTTTCTACTTGCTGCGGGGCTACATATTTTCCTCCCGAAAGTTTAAACATCTCTTTTTTACGATCGGTAATACGCAACATTCGTTGGTCATCAACCTCGCCAATATCTCCGGTATGAAACCATCCCTCTTTATCGATAGCCTGACTGGTTTTTTCTGGATCTTTATAGTATCCTTTCATCACATTTTCTCCTTTTACAAGGATTTCACCATCGTCAGCAATTTTAACCTGAATAGATTTTGGAATATAGCCCACCCATCCGAATCTGACATAGGGATGATACACGTTGTTGGCAGACACGAGAGGCGATGTTTCGGTAAGCCCGTATCCCTCCTGAACAAATATTTTAGCAGCCCAAAAAACCCTGGCTAACCGTGGTTGAAGGGCAGCTCCACCGGCAATAACCCCTTTTAATTCACCACCCAATGCTTCGCGCCATTTGCTGAAAATAAGTTTATTGGCAATCGATAGTTTAAAGTTATAAAACGCACTCCGGTTGGCCGGGTTGGGGTCGAACTTATCACCCACTTCCAAAGCCCAGAAAAACAATGATTTTTTTATCCCTTTTAACTCGCGCCCTTTATTTACAATTTTATCATAAACTTTTTCAAAAACCCTGGGTACGGTAATAAACGTATTAGCTTTGATATCACGCATATCGTCACCAATGGTTTCAATAGTTTCGGCATAGTAAATTTTTAATCCGTGATACTGCCACAGATAGTTACCCGTACGTTCTAAAATATGTGACAGGGGCAAAAAACTCAGCGCTCTGTCGCCGGGATGTAAATACTGTATAAAGTCATCAGCCAGTTTTACATTGCTGATAATGTTGTTATGGGTAAGCATTACCCCTTTTGACAATCCCGTGGTTCCCGATGTGTATATTAAGGTTGACAGGTCTTCCGGAGTTACTTCATCTCTTCTTTTTTTAAGCAACGGACGTAGTTCCGATTCTTTACTTTTGCCCAGTTCCTGTACCTCTTTCCAGTTTTTCACCCCTTCAATCTTGTCGATAGAGTAAAGTTCCTGTACGTTTTCGGTATCATCGAACACCGGTTTAAGTTTATGATAAAGCTCTTCTGTAGCAACAAACAGCAGTTTTGATTCGGAATGTGATAATATATGCCGATATTCTGTTTCGCTGATGCTTGGATAAACAGTAACCTGAACACAACCTATCTGCGATATTCCCGTTTCAAGAAAATTCCACTCGGGGCGGTTGTCGGTTACAATAGCCACTTTATCACCTTTTCCCAGGCCGAGAGCCAGCAAACCAAGACTAACTATGTCAGCGTTTTGACGGTATTCTTCCGTACTGAACGTTTCCCATTTACCATTGCGTTTTACGGCAAGGGCTATATCGTGATTATAATTTTCTTCCGCATTTGTTAATACATCGAAAGTTCGTGTTACGTTACTCATTGTTGTGATTTTTTAACCAATCAAATATACAGTAAATATTTATATCAACGAAAAAACAAATCATTTACGGAAAAAAGAAGCCGTTTGCTCGTAACACAACGGTAAATCACTCGATATAAACTCCGTCAAGTCTCGTATAAGATATTTTCAACTATTGACATTGGTTGCCGAAACAGAAAAAGCCTTACAAATAAATGTAAGGCTTTTATTTTGTCGGGGTGAGAGGACGAAAATGACTTAATTTGGCGGAATTTGCAACTGTCAATAAACCAAGCTATTTATTCTTAAAACACCTATAAATATTGTGTTTACAGTTAATAACTAAAGATTCTGCTTGGGATTTGTTTTCAAACGGATTGAATAAAGATGAACAAGTATTAATCATGGGCGTGGCTCATAAACAGCATGATGTTACCGGCCTCTTTTTTCATCCCGAATCTATCATGACGGAGTTTGGCAAAGAGATAATTGCAAACTGGCTGGAGAAAAGTTAGTAAAAGGATTAAATGTCAACATATCCCGAAAAATACCAAAATCCGTCAGCAACATCAATTACATAATATACCGGACCGGTTAGCCCTGTAAACTGAAACTCATAGGTATAGTAACACATGCAACTACACACCGGACCGTCCAGAAGATTTAAATTCATGTAGATAGTGTCGTTACTAATGGATGTTTCAGAGTCAAAATGCAAACAACATTCCGAGTTAAATCCAACAAAAAAAGTAACCGTGTCTTCATTTACCGTGTAGTAGGCCGTATCCGGCTCTTCATATACGACGTGATTCGAATTGGCACTATCCGAAGCACAACCTCCGGGTACCACTTTCTCAAATTTAAGATTCCTGTTTTGATCTGCTTTTTGATTATGATCGTTTTTTTGACAAGCAAAAAACAGCAACGCAATAACTGACAAAAAGAGTAATTTTTTCATAATGCAAAGTTATATATTTGGATGTCACAAAGTTAATATGTTCATATCTGAAATACAAATTTTTTCCTCTTTTTGTTTTCTAAATTTGATAGAAGCCCATTTTTACTCATTCGTTACATCATAATATTAATTACTTTTGAGGCTTAAAATAATAAACCGATGAAGTTATATCCCATAGAAACAGGAAATTTTAGACTGGACGGCGGCGCCATGTTTGGTGTAGTTCCCAAAGTGTTGTGGAGCAAAGTTTATCCCGCCGACGAAAACAACCTGGCCAACTGGTCGATGCGCTGCCTGCTGGCAGTTGATAACGACAGAAAAATATTAATCGATAATGGCATTGGCCACAAACAAGACGCAAAGTGGCTGGCTCATTATTATCTAAATGGTGATGATACGCTGGAAAAATCGCTGGAAAAAGCCGGTTATTCTAAAGAAGACATCACCGATGTAATACTTACCCACATGCATTTCGACCACTGTGGCGGTAGTGTGGAAGGAAACGAGAAAGAAGGTTACAGACTTGCCTTTTCCAATGCAACTTACTGGACCAGCAAACAACAGTACGAATGGGCCACCAACCCCAATCGCCGTGAAAAAGCCTCTTTTTTAAAAGAAAATATTTTGCCCATTGAAGAAAGCGGCCACCTTAAATTAATTGAAAAAGAAGGAGAGTATATTCCCCATATCACTTTTAAACTATATAGTGGCCATACCGACGGGCAGGTTATTCCTCATATCAAGGTAAACGGAAAAACTGTTGTATTTATGGCCGACCTTATGCCTTCCTCAGCACACATTCCCATGCCATGGATAATGGCTTATGACACAAGACCTTTACTAACTTTAAAGGACAGGGAGCGCTTTTACAAAGAAGCACTGGAAAACAATTACATCCTCTTTTTTGAACACGATATTTATCACGAAGCAGCTACGCTAAAAAATACCCCCAAAGGAGCAAGAATTGATAAAACCGGAAAACTGGAAAAGTTTATTTAAACCGGAAAAAATTAAACTGCCAACAAAAGTTTATCACAAGTTGTCTTTCTGTAAAGCACAGTATCGATAGTGAAAATAGTTAAGTATTAAAGCTGAAAGTAGAAGGGTTTAATAAATGAAGATTGTTTAAAAAAGGAAAAAGATTATGAATAAATTTTTACTGATTGGATTAGCTGCACTACTGATGGCGGGACTGAGTTCTTGTAATGCACCCTCTTCCAAAGAAAAAAAAACCAAGCCGTCAGCCAGGCTTGTTAAAGGTTATCAGATGAAAAAATATGCCAAAGTAAAACTCACCAGCGACATTTCGCACCTGAGTGAAAATCAACATAAAATGCTAAGGCTGCTTTTTCAGGCTGCCGATATTATGGACGGAATTTTTTGGAAAGAGAATGTAGAACCTAAAGCTGCTTTTTTAACCCCTTTTAAAGACCCGGAAATTAAAGAGTACGCCACCATAAATTATGGCCCGTGGGACGAGATGAACAATTTAACACCATTTGTTGAAGGTTGGGGGGCAAAATCAAAAGGAGCGGAATTTTATCCCCACAATATGACCGTTAAAGAATTTGAAAACTTTAAAAATCCCGATAAAACAAGCCTTTACACACTTATTAAAAGGGATAATAACGGTAAGCTACAAACCGTTTGGTATCACGAAGCCTTTAAAAAAGAGGTTGAGCGGGCAGCCGGATTGTTACTGGAAGCTTCAAAACTTGCCGAAAATAAAGGGTTTGCGCACTATTTGGAACTGCGTTCCAAAGCACTATTAACCGATGACTATTTCGAAAGTGATATGGCCTGGCTCGATATGAACGGAAACCTGATTGACATCGTAATTGGTCCTATCGAAAACTACACCGACCAGCTTTTTGGCTACAAAGCAGCCCACGAATCATTCGTTTTACTAAAAGATGTTGAGTGGAGTAACAAGCTTTCAAAATATGCTAAATTTTTACCTCAACTACAAAAAGAGCTTCCGGTTGACCCTAAATACAAACAGGAAACCCCCGGGTTAAAGGCCGATTTAAATGCTTATGATGTAGTATATTATGCCGGCGACTGCAATATGGCCGGAAAAACCATTGCCATCAACCTGCCCAACGACGAACGCGTTCAGCTTAAAAAAGGAACCCGCAAACTCCAGCTAAAAAATGCCATGCGTGCCAAGTTTGATGAAATTTTAGTTCCCATTTCCAAAGTACTCATTGCTCCCAACCAACGCCAATACATTACTTTTAACGCCTTCTTTTCAAACACCATGTTTCACGAAGTAGCCCATGGTATGGGTATTAAAAACACCATCAACGGAAAAGGGCCGGTTCGAAAAGCACTCAAAGAAAAATATTCAGCCATCGAAGAGGGAAAAGCCGATATTTTGGGACTCTATTTGGTGAACCGCTTGTACGATATGGGTGAGTTTACCGACACCAAACTGATGGATAACTACGTAACCTTTATGGCCGGCATTTTCCGCTCGGTTCGTTTTGGCGCTTCTAGTGCGCACGGCATGGCCAACATGTTACGTTTTAACTTCTTTTTGAAAAAAGGAGCATTTACCCGTAACGAAGACGGAACCTATTTAGTGAATTTTGACAAGATGAAAATCGCTTCAAAAGAACTTACTCAAAAAATCCTGAAAATTCAGGGCGATGGCGATTACGCGGCTGCTAAAAAATGGATTGAAACTGATGGCATCATTCCACAACAGCTAAAAGAGGATTTGGATAAAGTAAACAGTATGGGAATTCCGGTTGACATCTACTTTGAACAAGGGCCGCAGGTTTTAGGTTTAAAATAAAATGTAACTTCTGAAAACAAAAAAAGCCGTTTCAAATTGAAACGGCTTTTTTGTTTAAGTATTTTAAGCAACCCTTCTTCGGTAATAATATGCTGAAAAAACAACAATTAAAAACAGAGCGATATAAACAGCCCAGTCGGAAACAGGAACAGCAGAAGATTGTTGCAAAAGTGTTACCTGATAATCGGCTCCATTATCCCATCCACTAAAAACGGGTAGTCCAACCCAAAAATAGTAAGTACCCGGCGTACATGTGTACTGAACTTCGCCTGTACTACCAGCTGGTATATTTACTTCAGAAGCTATAACCGAAGTGCTACATCCCCCATTTTCTTGTGCTATTATAAGATTTAGCGGACAATCGGCAATACTTCTCCATATCAGTGTTTTGGTATCTGTTAATACAATTTTATACCAATCTGTATCGCGAGAACTACTATAAGTATTGGTACGACCACAATAGGTGTCACCAACATTAATATCAATAAATACCGGGGGGTTACTGTTGCATCCACCATCAACTGTGTCCACATCACCATCTTGCAAATCCGGTTCATTTTCATTTAACGCTCCGGGAGGGCACGTAAGATTGGGGGCATAATTACCCGAAGTTTGATTTATTACAGGAGCATGGAAATTATCAGGCTTTTCCGAGCCAAGATACACGTCCTGTCCAAATACCCACGTTGCCATAAAAGCAAAGCTTAAAAAAAATAGTAGTTTTTTCATAATCATTAATGGTTTAAAAAATTAATTCTATTCTAATACAAAAAACAAGCCACTTTTTTTATCTATCTGATTTGATTAATATTAAAAATACTTATATTCTGTATATTACGTTTACGGATAGCTTTTCGGACACAAAATTCCGTTATAACAAATAGGGGGAGACTTAAACCCTGTTTTAGCTATTATCAAAGTAAATTACTTTCATCTTATTAATGATAGATTTTATTTGGAAAATAAAGTACATTTGTAACCAATCATTATAAACGGTTGTCTTAATTATTTAGAAAAAAAAATCATATTAAAATTTAAGAATGAAAAAACTTACTTATCCTTTAATGGTAATATTACTGTTTGCAAGTATTGCTGTTAAAGCCAATGAAGGAATGTGGTTGCCCATGTTTATTAAAACGTTAAATATTGCTGAAATGCAAAAAATGGGATTACTGCTTACTGCCGACGAACTTTATAGTCGCGATCAGCCCAGCCTTAAAGATGCCATCGTAGGGCTTTCAACAGGCCCAACACCGGAAGGTTATTTTTGCACCTCCGAGTTAGTTTCAAGTCAGGGGCTGCTATTTACCAACCACCATTGCGGTTACGATTACATTCAAAAACACTCGAGTATTGATCACGATTACCTGAAAGATGGGTTTTGGTCTAAGTCATTCGACGAAGAATTACCCAACGAGGGTTTGAGTGCTTCCGTGTTAGTTTACATGGCCGATGTTACCGACAGCATTGTTCCCCAACTAAGCGATACGTTAAGCGAAGCCGGTCGAAGCGAAATGGTTTCAAAAATTGAATCCCGCCTGAAAAAGCAAGCCTCCCAAGAGGGTAAATACAACGTGGTAATCAAAGGCTTTTTTGCCGGCAATGAATACTACATGTATGTTTATCAGGTTTACAATGATGTTAGGCTCGTGGGGGCTCCCCCTTCAGCCATTGGTAAATTTGGTGGCGATACCGATAACTGGATGTGGCCCCGCCATACCGGCGACTTTAGTATCTTTCGCATCTACACTGCACCCGATGGCTCTCCTGCCGAATATTCAAAAGACAATGTTCCGTTAAAACCAAAACACTATCTTCCTGTTTCACTCGACGGTGTTAAAAAAGGCGACTTCGCCATGATATGGGGCTTTCCCGGAACTACCGAGCGCTATCTTACCTCTTATGGTATCCAATTTAAAATGAACGACTATTTTCCTCCTTTAATAGAGGTGTTTGGTAAAAAGCTGGAGATTTGGAAAAAACACATGGATGCCAATCAGGCTGTTAAAATTAAATATGCTTCTAACTACGCCGGTATTGCCAATGCATGGAAATATTTCCTTGGTCAACAGCGCGGTGTTAAAAAGAACCATGTTTACGATAAAAAGAAAACTTTTGAAACCTCTTTTACCGGTTGGGTGAATGCTAACGATGCTCGTAAAGCCAAATATGGAGAAGCGTTACCATTAATTAAAGATGCCTATGGTAAGATGTCGGAACATTTTGTACCACTTGTTATTGGTAGTGTGGCCGGATTACAAGGAGCAGATGTTATGTCGATAGCTCAAAGCCTTTCGGGGTTGAAAAGCCAGCTTACAAAACTTAAAAAAGAGAAAAAGAAAGAAAAAAAAGAAAAAATCAAAAAACGGATATCAAAAACAACCGGTAAACTACTGGAAAAAATAGCCGAGATGTACAAAGATTATGATATGGCCACCGATAAAGATGTGTTTGCTGCCATGACCCAAATGTACTACAATAAAATGCCTTCCGATATGCATCCCTTATTGCTGGATAAGCTGGTTAAAAAGTTCAAAGGTAATTTTAACGCCCTGGCCGATTATGTTTATTCCACTTCTTTTTTGCCGGATTCTAATAATTTCAAAGCCTTTTTAAACGAACCTAAATTAAAAACTTTAGAAAAAGACCCCGTTTTTGGTTTGATGAGTGGTTATATGAAAAACATTATGGCCGCCTCGGGCAGTTATCGTAAAAGTCAGACAACCATGAAAAAGGGAATCCGTTTATGGGAAGCCGGTATTCGTGCCATGCAACC
>QMPP01000123.1 GCA_003650425.1 Bacteroidota bacterium
AACAACAAACTGGGTATTACTTTTGATGAGGTTCAAACCAACAAAAATGCCGATTTTATTGATGTAATGAAACCCATGAATGCCCTTCAGCAAGCCAAACTAAACAACAGCATCAAGCGCATCTACAACAATTTTGTAACCCTCGTGTCTAAGTCAAGAAAACTAAATAAGCAGTATGTCGATAGCATTGCGAGGGGACGTGTTTGGGCAGGATCCGATGCCATTAAAATTGGGCTGGTCGATAGTATTGGCGGACTGGAGCGTGCTGTGAAAGCAGCCGCGAGAGAAGCCAAACTGGGTGATAAGTATAAGATTTCGGAGTACCCCGTGGCCAAGGACTTTTTCCAGACACTAGTGGAAGAAATGTCAGACAAAGTATCAACAGGACTCGTTAAAAATCAGATGGGTAGCTACTACAAGTATTACGAACGGATAATGAAAGTTGAAAAGATGCAGGGTATCCAGGCCAGATTGCCCTATTTTATCGATATAAACTAATAGGGTTAACAACAAAGTAGAGATACAAGAGTAAATAGATTGCCCTGTAAATCAGAAAATAAATTCCATTGTTTCCCTCTTTGGAGGGAATGCAAAGGAGGATTAATTAAAAAGATATTTATTTTTTGATTTGCTGGACTTATTGTTGAATAAGCATTTCAAAAATAGTTAGTTTTCTTGCAGACATTAATTAGATTAACTTTAAACAACTTCAATAAGAGCTGCAATAACTTATATTTTATTAGCTACAGTTTAAACTTGCAAGATAGTTTTTTACAAATATTTCGGTGCGCTGCACCTTTATTGATTATGAGATAAGTGATTATGGGCGTTAAACAGCTTTCACTAAAATTGCCAACGGGTTACGATGAGCATCTGTTAAGGACGCGTATAGCCAAAAAAACAGGGTTAACAGTATTTTCGTATAGTATCGAGCACAAAAGTTTGGATGCGCGTAACAAGCGCAATATTTACTGGGAAATCAGGGTGATGGTAAGTTCGGCTTCTTTAAAAGATGATCTGATAGCGACAAAACCTTCGCTTTCCATTTCTTATAAAAAACGAAATGAAGAAGTTGTAGTTGTTGGCAGTGGTCCGGCCGGCTTTTTTGCCGCGTTCGTGTTACAAAAAGCAGGTTTTAATACTACCATCATCGAGCGTGGAACAGCGGTAAAAATACGGACTGAAGGTATCCGGCAGTTTGAAGCAACAGGTATTTTTAATCCGATGAGCAATTATGCCTTTGGCGAAGGGGGGGCAGGAACCTTTTCGGATGGTAAGCTTACCTCGCGCAGCAAGCGCATTTCGGTCGAAAAAGCCTTTATTCT
Organism: Bacteroidota bacterium; assembly: GCA_003650425.1. Classification (GTDB taxonomy): domain Bacteria; phylum Bacteroidota; class Bacteroidia; order Bacteroidales; family F082; genus B16-G9. The sequence goes on from QMPP01000123.1 coordinate 1,326, forward strand.
GGCCTCTTATGTAAAAGCCGGTGCTCCTCCCGAAATTGAGTATATGACCCATCCCCATCTGGGAACCGATAACCTTAAAATTATTGTTGAAAACCTGAGGAGACAGTTTGAAGCAATTGGCGGGACTTACCTTTTTGAAACCACCATGACTGGTTTACAGGTTAAAAAGGGTAGGGTGGTGGCCATTGAAACAAGCAAGGGTGATTTTGAAGCCAACTACTTTTTTGTAGCGCCCGGCCATTCGGCGTATGATACTTATCGTGCTTTAATCAATGCCGGGGTGGGATTTCATGCTAAAAACTTTGCTATTGGCAGCAGGATGGAACATCCACAGGAGTTGATTAATGTGGCACAATGGGGGCGGAAGAGTTTGCCGGGTGTTAAAGCTGCCGAATACCGCCTTACCTCGAAGGGCGACGGAAATCATCAGGTGTATAGTTTTTGCATGTGTCCGGGTGGGGTTGTGGTGCCCGCCACGGCAGTAAAGGAGGCCAATATTGTAAACGGTATGAGCCGCTATCGGCGTGATGAGCAGTTTGCTAACGCTGCGTGCGTGGCGACTATTAACCTTGGTAAGATGCTGAACAAAGATATTTCGGCTTTGGAGGCACTCGACTGGATGGAGCAGATTGAAAAGCGTTTCTACGATTTCTCTAACCAATACAAAGCGCCTTATTGCTCTATTAAGGACTTTATCAATCGTAAAATCACTAGTGGAAATACAGCTTCAAGCTATCCGATGGGCATTGTTCAGGCTCCTTTGTGGGAGATGTTGCCCGGCGATATTGAAAATGCCTTACGAGCAGGCCTGAAAGATTTTAACCGGAAGATTAATGGTTTTGAAACCGGCAATCTCCTTGGTTTAGAGAGCAAAACGTCGGCGCCAATACAGGTTGACCGTGATGAAAATGGTTGCTGCACAGGTTTTGAGAACCTTTATGTTATTGGCGAAGGCAGCGGCTATGCCGGTGGTATTATTTCCAGCGCTGCCGATGGCGTTAAAGCGGCCATGAAAGTGGTTGAACAGGATTAATGTTCTGTTTTTAAATGCCCAAAATCTTAGCATCTACAAAAAAAGTACTTTTAATTTCTACTTTGGTATCGTGCGAAACCAGTTGGCGTGTTACGGTTTTGGTTTCGAGCTTGTATTCATCCTTTTTGATGTACTCTTTCAAGTCATCCGACGAAACAGTTAAATCGAGTGATTTTAGTCCGGTTTGAGGAATATCGTCTAACCAGGCAATTTTTTTCTTTTCCAGCCCATCGGCACTGATGTAAATTTCAATTTTTTTTAGGAAGTCCCAGGTTGATTCCTCAGGGGAGTTGATGGTGAGATTCATCTTTGTAAGGTTGATTTGTTGAATTAAATCCTTGTGGGTGTTGTTTGATTCGAAGGTGGAGGATGAGTTGGTAGGAATATTCGGTGTCCAAATGTCGATGGGCAGGTCGATGCCCAGGGTTGCAGGGATGGTTATCTCATCGTTGTAATCCATGTTAAACTGGGTTAACTTGTTAATTTCTTTACATGACCAGGTTGAAGTCATGATTACTGCTAATAATAAAATTACTTTTTTCATGTGTTTATAATTTTGTATCCATTTGATGTTTATCCTTGTATGTTTTGTCATGATTTTTGCTCCCCTTCGACAGGCTCAGGGCGAGTTTCAAAAATCACGCCAAAACCCTATCCTTACCTTTATATCCCGGGTTGAACCCCGGTGCTATTCACATTTAACCCCTTCGGGGTAACTTGCCAATCTACTGTGTGTTGGTTCGCTGGCATGAATGTTTCACTTTATCTTTTACCATTCCATTCGTCGAAAAACTCTTTTAGATAAGTTTCCATAAACCGGTGGCGCTGAATGGCCAGCTGTTTTCCGGTGCTGGTGGTCATCTTATCCTTTAGTAACAGCAGCTTTTCGTAAAAATGGTTAATGGTAGGTGTGATGCTGTTTTTATACGCCTCTTTGGTTAAAAAGGTTTCGGGTTTAATATTCGGATTGTAAATTTCCCTGTTTTTAAACCCGCCGTAATTAAAAGTACGAGCAACACCAATGGCACCCATGGCATCTAAACGGTCGGCATCCTGCACAATATTAAGTTCTATCGATTGTGTGGTACTGCTTTCAAAACTATTTTTAAACGAAATGTTTTGGATGATGTTTAATACTCGATCTATGATGTCTTTTTCCACCTGCTTGCTTTTTAAGAAATCGGAAGCCAGTTTAGAGCCGATGGTTTCATCGCCATCATGAAACTTAGCATCGGCAATGTCGTGAAGTAGTGCGCCCAGTTCAACCACTAACATGTTGGCCTCATTTTCGCCATGGGCAATGGTTTTTGAAAGTTTCCAAACACGGTAAACATGCCACCAGTCGTGTCCGCCTTCTGCATGGGCAAGGGTTTGTTTTACAAAATCGATGGTGCTGTCAATTAATGCCGTGTCCAATTTATTATTGGTAATATCCATCATTTGTGATTATTAGAAATGCATCATCGAGTCAAGAATTTCGATAACCTGCGATGCATATTTTTCGGCCATGGCAGGGGTCTGTCCTTCGGCGTACACACGCAGAATGGGCTCTGTATTGGAACTGCGTATATGTACCCATCCCTTGTCGAATTCAATTTTTACCCCGTCGATGGTAAGGATTTCATTTTCCTGAAAATGTTGCATCACAATTTCGAACATGGCTTGCAGGTTGGCATCGGGAGGCAATTGAACTTTATTCTTTGAAATGTAGTAAGCCGGGTAAGTTTCGCGTAGCGTTGTCATCTTCATGTTTTTTTGTGCCAGATAGGTTAAAAACAAACCCACGCCAACCAGGGCATCCCTGCCGAGGTGTAACCCGGGATAGATAATGCCTCCATTACCTTCACCTCCAATAACAGCATCTACCTCTTTCATTTTAGCCACCACGTTTACTTCGCCAACGGCAGAAGCATAATATTTTCCACCGTGTTTTTCAGTAATGTCCTTTAGGGCACGGGTGGAGGAGAGGTTGGAAACGGTATTTCCTTTTTTGTGTTGTAAAATATAGTCGGCAACAGCAACCAGAGTGTACTCTTCGCCAAACATGACACCGTTTTCCATGATAAAGGCCAGTCGGTCAACATCGGGGTCAACCACGATGCCGAGGTCGCAGTGTTGTTCAATAACTACTTTTGATATTTCGGTAAGGTTTTCAGCTAAGGGTTCGGGATTGTGAGCAAACTCGCCCGTGGGTTCGCAGTTTACTTCCACAACATCATCTACTCCCAGCGCCTTCAATAATTTGGGGATGGCAATGCCTCCTGTTGAGTTGATACCATCCACGGCTACTTTAAACCCGGCTTTTTTTATGGCGTCAGCATTTACCAACTCCATGTCCAGTACCTCTTTAATGTGCTTATCGATGTACGATTCATCATCGGTAATGCTTCCCAGCTCTTCTACTTCTGCAAAAATAAAGTCCTCTTTTTCGGCCAGTTCCAACACCTTTTTACCAATCCCATCCGAAATAAATTCTCCCAGCGAGTTAAGCAGCTTGAGGGCATTCCATTGCTTTGGGTTATGACTCGCGGTAAGAATAATACCAGCATCAGCTTTCGATTCGATAACGGCTATCTCTACTGTTGGGGTGGTTGAAAAACCGAGGTTCAAAACTTCGATGCCCATCCCCGAAAGGGTAGACGTAACCAGCGATTCAACCATTACGCCTGAAATGCGGGCATCGCGGCCTACAACGAATTTAACGGGTTGTCCAAACTTGTCCTCTTTAATAATAGCAGCAAAGGCGGCGGTAAACTTAACCACGTCAAGAGGGGTGAGGTTGTCGCCGGGGAAACCACCAATGGTTCCTCTGATACCGGAAATTGATTTTATTAATGTCATAAATAAATGTTTTTTAGGTTAGTGCAAATCGTAACTACTCAAAATAGGCAATAACTGTTTGCTGTGCTTTTACCTTTTGATGCATCTTTACGTTTACTTTTACGGTGAGGGGTAGGAAGAAATCAATTCGGGAACCGAACTTGATCATGCCCATTTCAGAACCTTGCTCAACCTTGTCACCTTTTTTCGCATAGCAAACTACCCTGCGAGCCATAACACCGGCCACCTGGCGAATTAAAATATCCTGTCTTTCCTGTTTTTCAAGCACCACGCTGGCTCGCTCGTTGTATTCGGAAGATTTAGGGTTGTATGCGATAAAATACCGCCCCGGGTGATACTTGGAATATTTTACTTCCCCTTTAAAGGGATACCAGTTGATGTGCACATTCATGGGTGACATAAACACAGAAATCATCAAACGTTTCTCTTTAAAATACTCCTCTTCAAGTACTTCTTCAATTACCACTATCTTGCCATCGGCAGTAGATAATATATGATTGTCGCCTTTGTTAATGGTTCTGTCTGGATAACGGAAAAAATAAATTGTCCAGCTTAAAAGCAGAAAAAAACCTGTTAAAAGAAAATACTTTACATAGGGGTGTATCGGCATAAACCAAATACCGAGTGATAAAAGCGCCAGTACAAAAAATGTTGTACCTATAATAGGATATCCTTCGTTGTGGAGTTTCATCGGACAAAAAAGCTAAGGTATAAAAAAACAAATGGAGTAGCAAAGAGGACGGCGTCAAACCGGTCGAGTACGCCTCCGTGCCCCGGAAAAATAGACCCTGAGTCTTTAACCTGTTTATTGCGTTTAAGCAACGATTCCACTAAATCGCCCAAGGTGCCAAACACCACCACTATGGCTGCTGTTATAACCCATTGGGTTTCGGATAGCTGGGTAAAGTACTGTGCCAAAATCCAGGCCATCACCATGGCAAAGAGTAATCCTCCCAGGCATCCTTCCCAAGTTTTTTTGGGTGAATGACGTTCAAACAGCTTTGTTTTTCCAATGGCAGAACCTGTTAAATAGGCAAACACATCGTTGCTCCAGGTTAGCAGGAATATGCCAAGTAAAACGCCGGGGAAAAATGTCTCACCTGATTGATTACCCATGTAGTAAAGGGCATTCAATAATCCGAATGTAACAGCTACATAAATAAACCCTGAGAAATACACCCCGATTTTATCCCAGGAAGAGTCTTTTCGAAACAATTCCAGCATAGCAATAAGGTAGAACAGGATAAGTACAAAAATCATCATTCGCACGTCGAAAACACCGATTCCTACCAAGCCGGTTATCAGATAGATTGTTAGGCCGGAAAAATAGAATGTTAGATGTTGAGCGATGGTATGGTTTGGATAGAATAGTCGAAAAAACTCGTAAAGGCCAATCATGGAGAACACGCCGGCAATCGCGAAAAAGGCATACGGACTCCAAAAGATTGAGCCTGCAATAAGCACCAAAAATACAGCGCCTGTAATTGTTCGAGTAATGAGTTCTTTCACTATGCTTGTGGTTTGTTTACAGGTCGTCAATCATAAAAACATAAAGCTCTTTAGGCCCGTGTGCACCCATTACCAGGGTTTTCTCAATGTCAGCAGTCCGGCTGGGACCTGTGATAACGGTAACCTGCGAAGGGAAATTATCGGCATATTTTTCTTTCATGGCTTTGAGTGCCTCTTTTAGCTCGGTAACCACCTGCGAAGCGTAGGCCACAACAAGATGGGTTTCGGGAAAAACAAACATGCGGCGTCCTGCGCTAAGTGCCGAAGATACCATCACGCTGCCAAACCGGGCGATTAGAAATTCACATCGGGTAATTCCGGCTTTAACTTCCGGAAATTGATTTTCCTCGGAAATTACGTTGATGCCGGCGTTTTGTAATAACGTTACAAGTTTGGTGTCAGGTGTAAAAACTGATTCCCAGTTTTTTTCAGCCATAAGCGTCTGTAAAATGGTCGTTGCTGTTTTTTCATTTTCACAATAAACAAACTTGCCATTATTGTCCAGTAGTTTGGATGCAAAAACCACTTCCTTTTCATCTTTCAGCTCATGGTATATAGCCTCATCGAAGTTAATTCTGTCGAAGGGGTTTTCCCGCTTAGTGAGTAACGCATTTCTGATACTCGTCAGAATTTTTTCTTTGGTGGTGGTTTCTTTAATCGACATAACAAAGTTTATTTTATTGACTTATCATCCTTATCGGAGGCAGTATCCTTTTTACTTCTTTTGCTATTATCTTTTTTTTCCATCGTGCTGCTTTCCGTTTGGCCTGTTTTATGGGCAGCCGTATCCTTAGTAAGTTTCTTGCTCTCCTTCTTTTTTGCCTTAGCCTTGTTGTTGCTTTTTTCCTCTTCAGCTTCCATAATCTCCATAGCATTACCCCAAGGTCGTTTGCCAAAGACGTGCTCTAAATCTTCGCTAAAAATAACTTCTTTTTCCAGAAGTTTGGCGGCGAGTTGTTTGAGCCCCTCTTTGTTTTCGGTAAGTATTTTAACAGCACGCTGATAGGCCTCTTCCAAAATTTTTTTAATCTCTGAATCAATAACCTCGTTGGTTTTCTCGCTAAATGGCTTGTTAAAGGAGTACTCTTGCTGACCGGAGGAATCGAAGTAGCTGATGTTACCGATTTTTTTGCTGAGACCGTAATAAACAACCATGGCATAGGCCTGTTTGGTGGCTTTTTCAAGGTCGTTGAGTGCACCTGTCGATATTTCACCAAAAATTACCTGTTCGGCGGCACGGCCACCCAGGGTAGCAGTAATTTCGTCAAACATCTGCGCGTAGGTCGTTATCTGACGCTCTTCGGGTAAGTACCAGGCAGCGCCCAGCGATTTTCCCCGCGGCACGATGGTAACCTTAACAAGTGGGTGAGCATATTCAAGCAGCCAACTGGTAGTAGCGTGACCCGCTTCGTGATGCGCCACAACTTTTTTTTCGTTGGGAGAAATAATTTTGTTTTTCTTTTCCAATCCCCCGATAATCCTGTCGATGGCGTCCATAAAGTCTTGCCGGGTGATATCATCATGACCGTTCCGTGCGGCAATCAGTGCTGATTCGTTACACACGTTGGCAATATCGGCACCTGAAAATCCGGGAGTTTGTTTTGCCAGAAATCTTTCATCAACCGTTTTATTTAATGTTAAGGGGCGCATGTGAACTTTAAAAATCTCCCTCCGTTCGTTCAGGTCAGGGAGCTCAACATGAATTTGTCGGTCGAACCGTCCGGCTCTCATCAGTGCCTTATCAAGGATATCGGCACGGTTGGTGGCCGCGATAATAATAACACCGGAATTGGGTACAAAACCATCCATTTCGGTTAGCAGCTGGTTAAGAGTGTTTTCGCGTTCATCGTTAGAGCCGGTCATAGGGCTTTTTCCTCTGGCACGGCCAATGGCATCAATCTCATC
>QMPP01000124.1 GCA_003650425.1 Bacteroidota bacterium
AAAACAAAAAAATCCGGTGGTATCGCTAAAGTATGCGTTGGTATTAAACTCATTATCTTGCAGTCCATATTTATAATCAAAATTAATAAACAGCTCTTCTCGTGGGTTAAACCATGACATTCCCTTGTTAGTACTTAACCAAAAATTATTTTTCTTATCTTCAAGAATCCCATAAATCGTATTATTCGGAAGGCCATCGTGAATAAAGTATCCTTTAAAGTTGGCCGTGCTATCGTTAAAACGGTACAATCCGTTACCGGTTCCAACCCATATATTACCGTTCTGATCTTCAACAATAGTTTTTACAGAATTTACAAAATACATGTTGGAACCTTTATCCTTATCGATAAAGCGGTGTAAAACTTTGCCTGATTCGGGATTGAGAACAATAATACCATCCGTTAGCGATCCAACCCAAAGCTGATTTCTGTTCTTACGCAAATAAAGTGCAACAAGGTCACCCTTTATAAAACCGGGATTTTTGTCCGGCGAAAAATAGTTAATGAGCTTCCGGCTTTTATAATTATAAAGTAACAATTGACCTTTTATTGAGCCAAGCCAAAATAGAGAGTCATGATAGGGCAATATTTTAAAATAGGTCAGCCAATCACCTTTATACCGTGAACCAAAGGGGGCAACGTATTCGTAATGCCGACTTTTCATATTGTACCTGATAATATCTCCTCCCCCCTCTAAAGCCATCCACAAATAACCCGAATCACCGGGAAGTTCTGTAATGTAATAAGGATAAAAGGTATTAAGTATTTGAGTGCAGCTATTGTTTTCCAGATCAATTTTATCAAGCCCGGTATAACCTCCTACATATAACTGATTTCCTGATTTGTATATCGATCGTACACTTTTTACATGTAAAAAAGGTTCGCGTGTATTTAAATTTCCGGCAGTAATAAACATAGATGACAGAGGGTTATAGTAAAACACGCCCATACCGTTGCTACCCATCCACACTATTCCCTGATCATCTTTATAAATTGAAAGAAAGCCATTATAATCCAGATTATTATTTTTAGTTGTGTCGTTATAATACTCTTTCTTTTCCGTATTAATATTAAATTTAACCAAACCAATATCTACGGTTTCCACCCACAATATGCTATCGTTTATTATCTCGAAAGCACTGATGATGTTAGAATTTCCAGACTTTGGCTGTTGGTTCTTAACAAGATTAAACTGTTTGTATTTGTAGTTATTAGTATTAAGCAATATTATTCCTGTGCGGTAAGTAGAAAGTAGTAAGTGGTCTTTATCAAACGTTTTTATATCGGTAATACCGACCGGTTCATCTGTATATCCATACCCCTTGCGATGAATGGCAAAAATAGGTACATGATGTGCTTCCATGGTTGTTGGGTCAAATAAAAACAAACCTTTACTATCCGACCCAATCCATATGTTACCCCTTTCATCTTTTAAAAATCTTATTCTGTTTGCATAAGTTATGTAATTATTTTGTGTTTTCAACACCAGATGCTTAACCTCGAAGGTTCGTGTATTGATTATCTCAATCGTTTCATTTGAAAACCCCGCCAATATAATATTCGGTTTAACAAACCGGATACCAGAAACATACCTTTCGATAGGCTTGTGGCTGGTATTCGGATTACCATGAAATACTACAAAGCTATCTTGTTCAGGATAATAAATACTAATTCCGTTTTGTTTGGTTCCTATCCATAAACGGTTTTCATCATCCTCTGTTATCCCGGTAATTGCATTGGCACCAATGCTGTTTGAACCATCGTGACTTTGTTGATACACTTTAAAGTTTTTGCCATCGAAGCGGTTTAACCCGTCGTTGGTTCCAAACCACACAAACCCGCGGCTGTCTTTAAAAATAGCATTGACAGTATTTTGGCTTAGCCCGTCGTTTGAGCTTATGTGGGAGAAACGTATATACCCATCGGCGTACAAAAGAACCGTGGGTAAAATAACTAACAACAGTATGAAAAGTTTTTTTACCATGGCATAAAACGGAATTATACTTCAAAGATAAACATAATTTTCTACCACTATAAAAAAAACAAGTGCAGGGAAAGCCGACTTTGCTACTCGTCGGAAATTTCTTCCAACAGTTTACGGTAGGTAGAAAATACGCGTGCCCGCGAAACAAAGCCGACATATTTTCCGTTGTCCACCACGGGTAAATTATAGTTGCGTGAGTTTTGAAATTTTTGTGCTACCGATTCCATATTTTCATCCGGGGAAACGATGGGGTCGGGCATAAACATAACCTCTTCCACAAACACTTTATCGTAAAGTTCGGGTTTGAAAATTATATTACGGATATCGTTAACGAACACGAGTCCGTAAAAAGTGTTATCGTTATCCACAACGGGGATAATGTTCCGCTCAGATTGAGAAATTACTTTCACCAGATCACCAAGGGTAGCATCTAAATGAATGGTATTAAAATTGGTTTCGATAAGCGATTTCACGTTCATCATCATTAACACCGCTTTATCCTTGTGATGTGTTAACAGCTCGCCACGCTCGGCCAGTCGTTTGGTATAGATGGAGTGGGGTTCAAAATACATGATGGTTAAATACGATACTGTTGCCGTGATGATGAGCGGTGTAAACAGACTATATCCACCGGTAAACTCCGCGATAAGAAATATTCCGGTGAGGGGTGCGTGCATCACCCCGGCCATCACCCCTGACATACCCACTAGGGCAGTAGCATTTACAGGGATATGAACAAAAGGAAGCAGGTTAATTAACTCGCCAAACACCCCACCAAAAATACCACCCACGAACAGCGAAGGGGCAAAAATACCACCCACGCCCCCGGAGCCCGAAGTCAACGCCATGGCAATAACCTTGATAAAAACAATCGCCGTTAACAACATTAAAATTACACTCGCAGAGTGTGGCTTACCAAACAAGCTTTCGTTAATTACCATTTGCGTTTCCCCATTGATAAGCTCCCTTAAAAACTCGTAACCTTCACCATATAACGATGGAAAAATAAAAATTAACACCCCCACCAAAAAACTACCCAGCAACACCCGCTGCCAAACTTTATTAATAGATTTGATTTGCTTTTCGATGTAGAGAGTTGTTTTGGTAAAGTAAAGCGACACGAAACCGGTAAGAAGCCCCAGTAAAATATACCAGGGTAGATTGGCAATTAGAAAGTCATCGGTAAAGTGAAACGAAAACAGCACCCCCGATCCCATTAAAAAATAAGCTACCGAAGCTGCTGCTGCTGCTGAGATCAGCAAGGGAATTAAACTTGCCATGGTTAAGTCCAGCATCAACACTTCCAGCGAAAATACCACGGCCGCAATAGGGGCTTTAAAAATACCGGCAATGGCTCCCGAGGCGCCGGCACCAATTAAAATGATAACCGTTTTTTGATTTAACCTGAAAAGCCGTCCAAAATAGGAACCAATAGAACTTCCCGTAAGAACAATAGGTGCCTCTAGCCCTACCGATCCACCAAAAGCAATAGTAAAAGTACTGGCTATCATCGATGAATAGATGTTATGCTTATCGATTCGACCGTTTTTTTTGGAGATGGCGTATAAAATATTACTTATCCCGTGGCCAATATCTGCCTTGATAATATACTTTGCAAACAGAACTGTAATAGTGATACCGATAACCGGGAAAAAGAGGTAAACAAAACGTCCTTCACCAAAATCGAAACCATTGGTAACCAACGAATGGGTGTAATGAACAATGTTTTTCAGCATCACGGCTGCCAGGCCGCTTAACAAGCCAATAATAAGGCTCAATATCAGCACCAGCATCCGCAGGTTGTTTCCTGCAAAATGATGAACAACACTTATAAATTTTCTTGTTCGGCTCATGGTTATTATTCCTCCGAAAAATCTTTAAGGAGCTGTCGATACTTCGAAAAAACATTGGCACGCGATACGAACCCTTCGTATTTACCATCCTTAAGCACAACAAGATTATATTTACCTGACTTTTGAAATTTTGAGGCCACAGTTTCCATATCATCATTCCAGTTAACCACATTCGATGGCATAAACATCAAATCTCTCACACTGGTGTCGTACAACTTCGGCTTAAACATAATGTGCCTGATTTGATCTAAAAAAATTAGACCGTAAAAGTTGTGTTCTTCATCTACCACGGGATAGAGATTACGGGTAGAGTCGGCAATAATTTTAACCAAATCGCCTAAAGTGGCATTGGGTGGAACTATCGAAAAGTTATGCTCAACCAACCCACTCACATCCATCATGGTTAATACTGCCTGGTCTTTATTGTGTGTGATGTATTCGCCTCGATTTGCCAGCTGAATGGTGTAAATAGATTTGGGTGAGAGCAGGTTGGTAATACCATACGAAATGGTTGCCACCAGCATGATGGGCAAAAACAGCTCATAACCACCGGTTATTTCGGCAATAAGAAAAATAGCTGTTAACGGTGCATGAACCACTCCCGCCAACAGCCCCGCCATACCAACCAACGCGTAATTACTAACCGGAAGGTTGGTAATACCAAGGTGGTTTAACACTTGTGCAAAAAACAGCCCTGTCATGGCACCTATAAATAAGGTAGGGGCAAAAATACCCCCTACACCACCTGCTCTGAAGGTGATGGAAGTGGCTACTACTTTTAAAACCAAAATACCAAAAAGCAGTACCAGTCCAATGGCCACGTTGTCACGAAAACCGTAAAACATACTTTCGTGAAAAACAAACGACATGTTTCCACGCAATGCTTCGTTTATGTCTTCGTACCCCTCACCATACAACGAGGGAAATAAAAAAATCAGTAATCCTAAAGCGGTGCCACCTATTAAAAGCTTCCATCCCCAGCCTTTTAACCGGTCAAAAAGTTTTCCGGTAAAAACGTAGGTTTTAATAAAATAGACTGACACCAGAGCAGAAAATATTCCCAACCCGATATAATAGATGGTTTCATTCATATCGAAATGATACTTCACCTCGAAAGGATAAAGCACATCCTGACCCAGAAAAAAGTAAGAGGTTAAAGCGGCAACGATAGAGGATAACAATAGCGGAACAAGCGCGGTCATGGTCATGTCAAACAAAATAACCTCCAGGGCAAATACAATAGCCGCGATGGGGGCTTTAAAAATAGCCGACATGGCTGCCGCCGAGGCGAAGCCCAATATCGAAACTACTTGTTTGTAATTCAAACCCAGCATTTTTGCCAAGTTCGATCCGTATGCAGCACCGGTAACTACTGTTGGCCCCTCCAATCCTACTGATCCCCCGAAGCTAACCGTCAGGGCACTAGAGATAATGGAGGAAAACATATTGTGTTTTTTGATGATGCCATGCTGTTTAGAGATGGCATACAGCACGTTAGGAATACCATCGCGTACCTCGTGGCGTAAAATATATTTTACAAAAATAATGGTTAACAAAATTCCAATGGCAGGATAGATGGCGTATTGAATGTTGGAGTAGTCAATTGAAAAGCCGCCGGTTAAAAGCTGACGCAGGTAGTAAACAACGTTTTTCATTATAACAGCCACCATGCCACCCAACAATCCAATGATGATACTTAACAGAATCATCAACTGGTTTGGAGCCATCTTGCGGCTGAGAATCAGCAGAGTGTCAAAAAAATTTCGCTTTCGTTTCACAATCGGCAAAAGTAACAATTATTAGTATAAAGAAGCTTTCAGAACAGGAAGAATGAAAATAAAAAATATTATGAAGAGGCCTGCAACCGATACCTTAATAGTGAAATGAAGAGCGCCGCCAGTATCCATGCCTTTTGCAACATTCTTGTTAACAAAGAGCTGATTTTACAGCTTTACAGATTTGATGGCACAATTATGTTAATTATACCGTTACGATACAACTAATTAGTAATTAATATTACTTTTGCACAAACAATAATTAATTAAATTTATCATCATGAAAAAATTATTACTCATTTTATCAGCATTATTTTTGGGCATAGGACTGTTTGCTCAGGATTGCTCAGATTTATTTTTCTCGGAATATGTAGAAGGATCCGGAAACAATAAAGCCTTAGAAATTTATAATCCTACCGATGGAGTTATCGATCTAAGTACTTATGTTATAAATCGTTATTCAAATGGTAGCCCTGTTTATAGTGATCAGATAACACTATCAGGAACAATACAGTCCAAAGGCGTTATTGTTGTAACTAACGGGCAAACAGATTCTGTTTGGGTTTCCAGTGGCGGATACTGGTCGTTACCAATTGACTCTGCTTTATACAGTAAAGGCAATCTTCATGGCAGTGGTATTTATCCAACACCGATGTATTTTAATGGTAACGATGCATTAACACTTGAGAAAGTGACGGGCGAAATTGTTGATATCTTTGGAAAAACAGGAACAGATCCCGGTAGTAACGGATGGAATGATATTCCTCCAACCTATTTTGCCGGCAACGAATATTGGACATCGTGGACCAAAGACCATACGTTAATTAGAAAAAGTACTGTTAAAAATGGTGTTAAAGAAAACCCTGTTACTTTTATGGTAAATACCGAATGGGATTCGATAGCAAAAAATTATTTTGACAGCCTTGGGTATCATAAATGCGACTGTGGTACTTTGGGAGTTATCCAAAATAACCAACAGCATTCAATTGTTATATACCCTAACCCATCAACAACACACAATGTATCATTATCTGCATCTGCAAAAATGAAAACCGTTACACTTGTAAACGAACTTGGCCAAACTGTTTATTCGAAAGAGTTTGGAACCGGACAAAAATTTGTATCAGTTAATGGCGATTTCTTAACCAATGGAATGTACATCGTAACAGTTACATTTACCGATAAATCGATGTATATTGACAAGCTGATTGTTAAATAAATAGTTGCTTTACAAACTGCCTGACCCTATCGTTCTCAAAAGTTGTTTTGTTGTCAGGCAGTTTTTTCACCTCAATAAATCCCGGTATTATGAAATTACGTATAAAGGCAATATTCATTGCCCTCGTTAGTCTGTACTCTCTAAATATTTACGGACAAGGATCGGTTGAAGGCATTGTAACTGACGATGCTACCGGCGAATCATTAATAGGTGTTAACATTGTTTATGCCCCCGGCAAAGGTGTTGTAAGCGATATGAACGGTTATTATAGTATAAATCTTAAAGATGGAAACTATACTTTAACTATTTCATACGTAGGTTATGTTACACAAACTAAAAAAGTTAGCATCGTAAAGAACAAGAATGTTACTCTTGACATTCAATTGGCTACCGTTACCCTTGGTGAAGTAGAAGTAGTGGGCGACCTCGCTCGCACGCGCGAAACGCCGGTAGCTTTTAGCCAAATTAGTCCTTTGCAGATTGAAGAAAAGCTGGCATCGCAAGACATACCAATGATACTTAACTCTACACCGGGTGTTTATGCAACACAGCAGGGTGGTGGCGATGGTGATGCCCGAATAAATATCAGAGGTTTTAGCCAGCGTAACGTAGCCGTAATGATTGACGGGCTACCTGTAAATGATATGGAAAACGGCTGGGTATATTGGTCAAACTGGTTTGGCTTAGATGCTGTTACTCAAACAATTCAGATACAACGTGGCTTAGGAGCGTCAAAACTTGCCCTACCATCTATTGGAGGTACTATGAATATTATTACTGCGGGTATTTCGCAGAAACGTAAAATTAAAATTAAGCAGGAAGTTGGTAGCGATGGTTACCTTCGTTCATCAGTTGGCTACACTAGTGGAAAGCTAAAAGGTGGTTGGGGTGTTACTGCTGCAGGTTCATATAAACGTGGAAATGGCTGGGCTGACAGAACTTTTACAGAAGGGTGGTTTTATTATGTAAAAGTTGATAAAAAATTTGGTAAAAATATAATTAGCTTTACTGCAATGGGTGCGCCACAGGAACATGGCCAGCGTAGATATACAAAACCAATTGCCACTTACGACAGCACTTATGCTCGCGAACAAGGAGTAACTAAGGCTCCTTCAGAATATTTTGCATCAAATTATATCGATCCTGCAAAAATGGTTAATAAAGGCTTAAGATATAACTCCGATTGGGGAAAATATACTGATGCTAATGGCACCGAAATAATATTAAACGATAAAAAAAACTATTATTTTAAACCTCTTTATACAATAAGACATTTTTGGGCTGCAAGCGATAAGTTCTATTTGTCGAATATTGCCTATTTATCATTGGGAAATGGTGGTGGTACTTCGCTAAAAAAATCGGTGCAACCACGATATATTACTGATGACGGGCAAATTAATTTGCAAGATTATTACGATATAAATATTGCCAATTTCGACCCTGCTTTTCCTGACGAGCCTAAATCGTACCAGTATATGCGCAGTAATATTAATAATCACAACTGGGTAGGATTGTTATCGACATTTAATTATAAAATTAATAATGAGTTTACATTTTCAGGTGGTATCGACTTAAGACGTTACGTAGGCACACACTACGAAGAAGTTTATAATTTGCTTGGCGGCACTTATACCCTGGATTCGCGTAATGCAAATCGCGACCCAAATACGCAATTACGTAAAGGTGATAAAATTAATTACCATAATGATGCTATTGTTGAGTGGGC
>QMPP01000125.1 GCA_003650425.1 Bacteroidota bacterium
CCTTCAATGTCCAATTATATCGAAATTATGAGGTTTCGGCGGTTTTCAGTACCTTTGTAGCATCTTGCAAATTCAAAATTAACGAAGTCTGAAACAGATAAAAATATTCAATATTATAACAACCTTCAAAGGCCAAAAAGCCCTTACCTTTATGAAACGGATGGGGTATGAGTTTAAACCGGTGCAACAAACAATATACGAAAAAACAAGTGAGGCATGGGCTCCTGGCCCGGGTAGCAGAGGTTTTACATTCCTTCTTGGTGAAGTGGAGAAAATCACTGAAAAATCAAATTATATGAAAAAAGGGATGATGGAAGTTAATAGGTATCAACTTTCAGGATTAAAAAGTAACTCATCATTTTTATCCAACGAAACTGTAGCAAGATACAAAATAAACTACACAGACAATAACTATAAAAAGTTTAGTATATTTATTATCAAGTTGGCGAAAGAGATGGGTGGAACCCATGATTATAGAAGAGTTTGGGAATCTAATAGCTGGGGTGAATATTGGAAGAATATTAAATTAATAAGTGATTTTGAAGAGGAATACCCAAATGAATAAAATTATTCTGTTAATTGTTTTAATGTTTTTTTTCGGGTGTATAAATTCTATCCGTCCGGTAAAAATAATATCTACAAAACAGCAAAAATCATTCGAAAAAAATTATCAAATAGATGGATTGTTTGATTTTGTTCCTGAACTTGCAAAGAAGAATACTTTTGGTATCACAGGTTTTCCACCGCCTGACTCAATCAATTGCCATTATGTTAATCAAAATTCATATGTAATAATAATAAGCAATAAATCAGACTATTCAGAAGACTTAAAAAAGGTTTTTGACAAGGGAGTAATCTATACAACAAATTATTATATCGACAGCAATTTTATCATTGATATTACTGAACTAAAAAGAACTTTGTTTCCGGTGGCAAAATGCAATACTTATCATAAGGGAAAATATCCAATTCCATATTTTGAAAATTATGATTTTGGATTAGGAGTAAAAGAAATATTAAAAAAACAATTTGACGGCGAACCGCGTCCGCGCCGTCATACCGTTTACAATATTCCCGAAGATTTAAAAGTTTACGTCATTGGAGCCCGGGCGGGCAACTTCTGGAAGTTCGACTGCAAGGAAAACCGGCTCGAAACATTGGGAAAATGGAAACATGGCTATTCAAAAGGGGTGGCAGTATCTGACAAATACGATAGAGTTGTATTTTGGGTTATTGTTTGGTAGGATTGTATTACCTTAATTTCTATTTGTATTATGCTACCCCGCGGCCAAAAAAAGCTAAGCCGCGGCTAAAAGGCAACTTATAACTTTCCGGTAATTTCCCTAAGCAAAAAATCGCTAATTTTGTAAAAAATATACTTCAGATGAAATCAATAATTTACCTGATTTTCAACGTCTAATTGTTAATAAAAAAAATTCAACTTTATACAAGTTCAGTAATACTATAAACAACATCAAAAAATATCATCAGTTTTGTATTTTTGTATCAAATTAAAAATTATTAATCATGGCAAAACCTGCAATTACCAAAGATATTTTAATAGAAGAGTTGGTGGATAATTATCCATTTTCGGTGAGGTATTTAATGGAAAAGGGAATACGCTGCATCATGTGTGGTGAGCCCATCTGGGGAACGCTGGAAGAAGCGGCAGAAGAAAAAGGGTTTGACACCGATGCTATTAAGGTATTCGTGGATGAAATGAAGAAATTGGCTGAAGAGGGTGGCGATGACGACACCCTCGAGAAAAAGATTGATGTAGCCAAATTGTAATTTATAGATAGAAGTAGTTTAAAGTTAGATATACAAAGGTAAATATCTTACACTGTAAATCAGAAAACAGCTTCATATTCAACAGTAAAATGGAATTATCAAACATACATCTTGTAAAGGCTGATATTACCCGAATGGAAGTTGATGCCATTGTCAATGCTGCCAATCGTATACTGTTAGGAGGAGGGGGGGTAGATGGTGCTATTCACAGAGCTGCCGGTAAAGAATTACTTGAAGAGTGTAAAACATTGGAGGGATGTGAAACCGGCTTGGCTAAAATTACCAAAGGGTATAAATTGCCGGCTTCTTACGTAATTCACACGGTAGGGCCTGTTTGGCGTGGCGGTAACAATAACGAAGATGAACTTTTAAAAGGTTGTTATACCACCAGCCTGCAATTGGCTGTTGAACATGGCTGCCAATCCATTGCCTTTCCCAATATCAGTACGGGCGTTTATAGGTTTCCTAAAAGAAGAGCTGCTTATCAGGCTATTGAAGCTGTTATGCAATTTTTTAATAATAGTAAATCACCGATAGAGGTCTATTTTGTTTGTTTTGATGAGGAAAACTATCGTATCTATCACGAGCTGTTAAACTAGTTTTTTTTAGAGATTACCACTTCTTTATTGTATTTTTTCATTTTCATAGTTTATTTGAGAACAGAATCACAAAAAATTAATAATACTTTGTTGTGTCGAATCTTTGAATCAAAGAGTAGCTACTGTACAATTATCGTATTTGTATTAATTTCATGCTTACTTGATACTTTAAGTAAATAAATTCCTTTATTAAATTTTGAAACATCTATTGTTACTTTCGTTTTATTTAACACAGGGTAGACTGCAACTAATTTACCAAGAAGATTTAATATTCGAATTTCTGTAACAGGTTTTCTACTTTGGATAATAACGTGATGGGTTGAAGGGTTTGGGTAAGCATAAACTGTATTTGATTGTTTAGATTTTTCATTTCCTGTTACGTAAACACAAACAAAATTGTTATTTGGAGTATCTTGTGAATGTGCAGCCTCTGATTCACATTGCTCAAAATCTTCCCATACAGCTGTAACTTTATAACAATAAACCTGATGTAAGTCCACATTGGGATAGCTATCGTAAAAACAGTATTGGGAACTGTCAGGATTATACGGAATTGAGGTGTATAAGTTATAATCTTGTTCGTTTTCACCTTTACGATACAGGTTAAAACCTGATAATGATCTTCCCTCTTTATTGTTAGATGCTGAATATAGGCCTTTAACGCTATTTGGTGTATCCCAACAAATTTTTACGCCATAAGTTTCCTTGCCAGGAATTGAATCAAACCAAAAGTAATCACCTACAAGATTTTCCGGAGATGAACATAAACGGTAAATATTAATATTATCGATTATCCATTTGTTACCCAAAGAAGGAGTGTTACCACCATAATTAAATCGTATCCTAAAAACATTACCTTTTGAATAATTTGTAATATTACAGTGCTGATTATAATAACCTGTCGTATCGTAAAGAGTATACTCCTTAAGAAAATTCCATTTAGTTCCATTATAAATCCATAACTCTAAAATCCCCCATCCATTTGGGAATTGAACTTCGCAGGACAA
The DNA here is from genome assembly GCA_003650425.1 of Bacteroidota bacterium. GTDB lineage: Bacteria > Bacteroidota > Bacteroidia > Bacteroidales > F082 > B16-G9. The sequence goes on from QMPP01000125.1 coordinate 3,398, forward strand.
GTTAAAGTCAAGAAAGATATTCCCTTCTTCGATGGAATCAGCATTAAGGTAGTAGGAGTTTAATGTTGCCCTATAGCGGCGGGTGGATGTGTCTATGGGTTTGCAACAGGCAGCTCCCTGTGGGCTTCCAATAGTTGTGTCAACCAGCCATTGGGCACCGTTTTGATACACTTCCCATTTATTAATATTGAAATCCGGGATATCCCACCCCTCGTGGAATGGCAGATGATAACCATAGACAACATTTTGGGTGCAGCTATCGGAAAATACCGATTCACCAGTTTGTCCAGGATAGCCGTAAATGGTCAAATCATATAAAGCGCTTGCTTTAATTGTATGAAAACCAGGGGTAAGAGAGTCTAAGATAACCATTATCGTATCCTCAACCGGTTGTCCTTGGTAGGGTGTATTAGAAATCACAGCGTTATCCAGGTAAATATTAAACGAAACAGGATTGGTAGCAGAGTCGGATGAAACAATGTCGGGTGGTGTAAATTGAACCAATATTTCATCGGTGTTATAAGTATATTGACAGCCAAAGTTTAAAGGAGGGTTTAAATAAGAGGATGTCCAGGTGTACTCAACACTCTCGGAAGTACGACAGTCATATACCGCTTTAATGGCTCCTGTATATGTTTGTCCGTAGGTGAGGCTTTGAAAAGTATAACTGTTCGTATCGTGGTCGATATAATCAATTAACTGATTATCTAAAAAAACATAATAACCATTTGGATTCGCATTTCCATAAGTAACAAGCACGTTATCAATGGTCCAACATCCAGAGGCCCATTGGTGATGATCGTCAGCAAAAAATGCGAGGTAAAATGAACTGCTGTCAGGATTGGTAAATGCAGTAAGGTCAACTGAATCGTAAATCCATTCACGGCTTTCCTCCGGTGAATGCAGGGCAATCCAATTAAACAGGGTATCGGTGCTGTACATTACTGTAGCATCTTCGAAGTGATAATATCCATTTAAATAATAAGATTGATATTTTAAATATATCGAATCACTTCCCCGTAAATCAATTTTGGGTGTTATCAGGTAACTGGAAGAAAACTCTAATTCGCTATTTGAAATGGCATAATAATTGTTACCGGGTGGAACTGGGATGCTCGGAGTTGATCCGTCATTTGTTCTAAACCAATATGAACTATAAGTATTTGGATTAGATAATGCTTTTTGCCACCCGGAAGGAGGAAACAATTCATCTTCAAAGTCCTGAAAGGGTAAGTCTTTCGATTCTTTCATGGGCTTTTTCCAAGTGGCAACAGAAGTTGCCGAATCCACAAAAAAATGCCGCGGTAAATAAGCAATAGGCAGCAGGTAAATTAAATTGTTGTAATCAGCTTGAATTATTATATTATTTTGCTCTAGTGTATCAAACTGGCATTTAATTACTTTCATATTGTAAACAGCATTTTTTATACTGTCAAAAGTAGCAACCCCATTGCTATCGGTGGGCTGGCTGTAATGTTCTGACCCTGTGATGACATTGCTAACCGATGTTTCATCTAAAATAACCTTTGCATTGGCAATTGGGGTATTTTGACAATTATGAACGGTTATCACTACTTGAGAAAAGTTGTTTTGAGCGGGTAAAACAGTATTAAAGTAAAAAAGTAAGGTTAGCGTTATACAAAAGCTTATTACCGACTTTAATGTGTTGTGCTTTATTTTTCCAGAAGCAACGGGTGTATATACTGTTGAGTTGTATTTGTATATCATGGATTGGTATTTTTCAGTTGATAAAGTTATAAAAAAAACTAATCCCCTTCAATAATAATTATTACTATATTTGCGTAACCTTAAAAACATTGTATTATGACTGACGACGCGATATTAGTTTTAGAAGAAGCCGAAGAGAGCATGCAAAAATCCATTGGCCATTTGGAGCATGAGTTCTCTAAGATTAGAGCCGGTAAAGCTAACCCTGCCATGTTACGTGGTATTTTGGTTGATTTTTATGGTGCGCCAACACCTATCGAGCAAACGGCCAGCATTAACACTCCCGATGCCCGACAAATTATTGTCCAACCTTTCGATAAAAGCACCATCCGCGAAATCGAAAAGGCCATACTTAATGCCAACCTGGGTTTTAACCCCTCTAACGAAGGAGAAATACTGCGCATTAATGTGCCGCCTCTTACCGAAGAGCGAAGGCTTAGTTTGGTTAAGCAGGCAAAAAGTGTTGCCGAAGATACAAAGGTGGGGGTTCGTAATGACCGGCGTAAGGCCAACGATGAGCTGAAGAAACTTGAAAAGGATGGTATGGCTGAAGATGAAGCCAAACGAGCCATGGATGAAGTTCAGAAGCTTACGGATAAGTATAGCGGTAAAATTGATAAGTTGTTTGAACTTAAGGAAAAGGATATTTTAACAGTTTAATTAAAATAAAAAAAGGTGGCTTTTAAGCCACCTTTTTTATTTTTTAAGCCTTCGCTTTTTATGCTTTAATTTGCTAAAGGCCTTGAAAGCCAGTTTTGCTACTGTAGCACTAGTCATATATGAACTCACCAAATTTTCGGTAGCCATTTTAACCATATTGGTAAATGTAAAATGCTGCTCAACTGCTTTAAAATTTTGTTGAAGCATCTCTTCTTTTTCCATAATCTGCCTTTTACTCTCCAGCAACAGGTTATCAAAGGCCTTTTCATCTTTCAAATTAATGGCTGAAAGGTCGGAGTGTTCTTTGTTGGGCGCTGAGTCTTCAAAAAACAATTTGGCCAAAAAGCTTCTGATGGGATTGATAAGCAACGATTTTCTGAAAATGATAGTAAGAATGGCTAAAAGCAAATAAAAACCGGCTACTATCATATAACCTTGAGACATTTTTTCGCTGTTGCCATCAGAATACCACCAAACAAAAGCAAACGAAAAGAAAAGAATAAACCCTACTGCAAACGAAAACAGAATCAGAAAAAGAGCAGCAAACGACGAGAGTTTACTCGTCTTTTTTGCTGCTAACATCTTTTGATACCGTAGTTGTAAATCGAGGTAACTTTTCAACTCCTCAATCGACGCCTTGATGGGATTATTATGTATCTGACTGTTCATGGCTTATTAGCTTTCAGCTTTTTCGCCTTTTACTTCTTCAATTTTTGATTGAGCAGTCTCTTTTACCTCTTCCAATTTTGTTTGGGCTGCCTCTTTAACATCTTCCAAAACATCGGTAACGGTATCTTTTAAATCTTCAAATTTGTCTTGAAGTTCATCGGTTAAATCTTTCGATTTATCGACTAAACGGTTGCGGGTTTCTTCGCCAGTTGCAGGGGCAAAAAGCAATCCTGCTACTGCGCCTACGGCAGCGCCTATTACTACGCCTGCCAAAAAGGCAAATCCTGAATTTGAACTGTTGTCACTCATGGTATTAATTTTTTAAGGTTAATAATGCTTACTTGTAATTGTTAAACGCACAATAATTAAAAGGTTACGTCTTTGTGGTTAAAAAATCCACAATATTTATACGACTGTTAAACTGTTTTATAATCACTTTAATGATCGTGTAAGTAGGAATTGCAAATATCATACCAACTACACCGGCCAGCTTGCCGCCGATAATAATGGCAAGAAAGATTTCAACGGGATGAGCCTTAACGCTTTTTGAATAAATTTGAGGCTGTAATACGGTGTTGTCGATTATGTTGGCGCCTAAAAATACAATGGCAACGTAAAAAATGGAACTAAACATCATATCGTACGACCCAAACGAAAGCTCGGATAGCGCTGCTAAAACCATTCCCAGTATAGCACCCATCAATGGACCCAGGTAGGGAATAACATTTAGCAAACCGCCAAGAAAACCGATTAGTATGGCATTGGGAACGCCGATAATAATAAGGGCGGTGGCTTCAAGGGTCATCATAATACCTATTTCCAACAAGATACCATGAAAATATCGAACCAACAACAATTTTGAGTTGTGAAGTACTTTGCTCATGTCCTTTTCATATTTTGAAGGGGTAAGCATCAAGGCAACTCTTTTCATCAACGAATCATCAAGCAGAAAATAAAAGGAGAGAAACAATACAATAAAAGTACCCATAAATACTGAGCCCGTAGTAGATACTAGTGAGGTAAAGATGTTGGTAAATTTGGCCACATCGACAAAATTTCCCAACTGTTCCTGGAGATAGTTCAAAAACGATTGCTCCGGGTTAACCACGTTGTATTGAATCAAAAATTCGTTAATCTTGACAAAAGTATCACGATAATGGGTTAGCAGCGCATCCAAATTGATACTGGAAATAATGTTGGCTTGGTAGATGATTAACGGAACAATGAACAGGATAAATATAGCCAACACCAGCAGGACGGCAAGAAAGGTTATGGCAACACTTAACGTGTGTGATATAGTATATTTTGCTATTTTCTTTTTCTCAAGCCACTTAACCATAGGGGTTCCGAGGATAGAGATAAAAGTGGCTATTAATATGTAAACCAGCAAATCGGAAAAGTACCACGCGAAAAGTGCGAAAAGCAAAAAACCGATTAACGGTCGAAAGTAGTTAGTAACAGATTCACTCATAATTCGTTATTTTTTCCAAAAATACATTTATTTTTTAATTTTAAACGTTTTGCCTTATGTAATCATCAAGTTAACTTTAGCCACCTTCAATTAAAAAGCATAAAACAGACTAATTTTACAGGCAAAGTTATCACCAACCTTTGGGAGGTGATAAGATCCGTACCGGTACATCACCCCAACACCTAAATCGTACACTTGCATGTTTAACAATTTTCTAATGACAAATCCCGATTCGTAATAGCCCTTGTCTAGTGTTTTAAAGTCATAGTTTACATGCTCTTCAGGATGCTTTAGTGTACCATACAAAAGGTTGGTCACCAATAGCAATTGTGGTTTCCATTTACCAAAGGAAACCAATAAGTCTTTAAAATCCCATGTTAAAAATAGCGAAGCAAACCGGTCGGATAAAAACTCATTGGCCCGCATGGTTCCAAAAGTATAAGGGGCGTAAATGGTAAACATGGCATAAGTTCCGTTGGTAGCAAAAAGTTCGCTGGCGGGTGCTGCACCTGTTGCAATTCCTCCGCTTAACATCCAGGTAAGGCTGCCGGCATAATTGGTGTTAATGGTATGTAA
>QMPP01000126.1 GCA_003650425.1 Bacteroidota bacterium
AGTTTCTAGCGTGTTTGCGGTTACTCTTTTTACCGCAAGGAGTGCAAGGGTGGTTAAAAACAACCCCCCGTTACGATAAATTTCCATCTGAACTTGTGAGAAGGGAGTTATATGCCCGGTTTTATTCTTACTCACATTAACCACCTCACCGGTTTCAAAATTTATCCTTAGGGTGTCGCCATCTCCCAAATTAATACTTTCAAGCTCGTTGTAGGTAACGATGGGCATAGCGGCATTGATGGCATTACGCTCATAAATAGCACCAAACGACTCAGCCAGAATGGCCGAAACCCCCAATGCCTTAAACCCATCAACCGCCTGCTGACGTGAGCTGCCGGCGCCAAAGTTTTTGCCTGTTACCACCATATCGCCCGGTTGTACCTTTTTAGCAAAATCTTCAAACCCTTCGAGGTTATCAAAAATGTACTGTCCCATCTGGTCGATATCGGTAATTTGAAGATAACGGTTATGGAAAATCATATCGGTATCTATGTCATCCATTGGCACCAGCCAAACACGACCCTCGACGATGGTAGGTTTTTCTCCGGCAGGATTTAGTCGTTCCTCCTCCATTGCTTTCTGAATCCGCTCTTCCTGCTCAACATAATCGAACGTTGCGGGCTCAACAGGAATTTCATATTCGGTAGTTATATAACCTGCCACAGCCGAAGCTGCCACGGTAGCCGGAGAAGCAAGGTACACACTACCCTTTCCCTGTTTGCCGGGGAAGTTACGGTTTCCGGTACTAATGGTAATCTCGCCCGGTCCGTTTTGTCCTACCTGTCCTGCCGCACAGCCTGCACAACCTGCATTGGAAACCAACACACCAGCCTCTTTAAATATTTTCATGATTCCTTCGTCAAGGCACTGTTGCCATATAGAATCGGTGGATGGCACAATTTTAAGCACTACGCCGGGAGCAACCTTTCGAGCCTTTAGCACATTGGCAGCTGCACGCATGTCTTCCATACGACCGTTGGTACAGCTTCCGATAAAGGCAGAATCAATTTTCACCTTTTGTGTTTCGTGAATATCAACTGTGTCGTGTGGTTTGCCGGGACGGCTAACCATAGGCACAAATTTGGAAATGTCAATGTCAAAAGTATTAGCATAAACGGCATCAGCATCTGCTGCAATCTTCTCCAGCTTATTGTCTGTTTTGCTTTCACAATACTCCATTACTGCCTTGTTGGGTGGAAAAAGCAGTATAATAACCCCCATTTCGGTACCCATAGAAGCAATAGTGATGCGCTGGTCGAGGGTAAGCTTTTCCACGGCTTCGCCATAAAACTCAACGGCATAACCCAACAATTTATTGGCTCCAAAAATATGCAACAGGTTAAGCACAACATCTTTCGCTGTAACATTATCAGGTTTCGCACCCAGTAAATTTATTTTTACTGTCTCGGGAGTTTTAAACCAAACCTTTCCCCTGTGAAACGCAGCGGTAATATCCTTGTCTCCCATTCCCTGGCCAAAAGCACCAATGGCACCCAGTATGTTGGCATGCGAGTCGGTAGTTACGGCAGTTGAGCCCGGCCAAGCCAGTCCTTCCGAAATAAGTGTATGGGTTCCGATACCGTTATTGATGTCAAAAACTTTAATACCATGCCTACGGGCAAAAACTCTTACAAGTTGCTGATTGGTAGCATATTTTTGATCGCTTCCGGTGGGATTGGTATCGAAGGTAAAGAAGGTCTTCGAGGGGTCATCAATATGAAGATTATAGGTTTCGATATTTTTTACCACGTTAGGACCTCCAAAATCTCTAGCCACTCTGGCATCGATGGAGATATCTACAATATCACCCGGTTTAATGATTTCCTGATCCGAATGACGGGCAATAATTTTTTCAATGATGGTCATGCTCATAATAATGCTGTTTTTTTGAGATGCTAAAATAGTTAATAGTTTAATTTGACAAAAAGGAATTTTCAAACGGGTAAAATTGAATTCAAATAATGCTTATTAAGAGACTTCAAAAAAAAATACCGACCTTTGCAGCAAAATAATAATTCATGAAAATTGCATCGCTGGTATCGGGTGGAGTTGACAGCTCCGTTACCATTCCTTTGTTAAAAGAGCAGGGGTTTGACCCGCACATTTTTTACATCCGCATTGGTATGGAAGACGAGCCCTCTTTTTCCGATTGTCCGGCCGAGGAGGACATAGAAATTACCACCTGGATTGCCAAAAAGTATGGCTGTAAGTTTGACATCGTCGATTTACAAAAAGCGTACTGGGATACCGTGGTCAAGTACACCATTGACACCGTAAAAACGGGTCTTACTCCCAATCCTGATATTATGTGTAACCTGCTGATTAAATTTGGCGCATTTCGTGAAAAATATGGCCACGAATTCGATAAAATCACCACCGGCCATTATGCTTCGACTTACGATACCGATGAAGGAACTTTTTTAAGTACAGCCAAAGACAGGGTAAAAGATCAAACCTATTTTTTGGGACAAATCACTACTGAGCAATTAAACCACCTGATGTTTCCCATCGGCCATCTTGAAAAAAAAGAAGTTCGCCGTATTGCTGAAAAGATGAAACTTCCTAGCGCCCATCGGCCTGACAGTCAGGGAATCTGCTTTTTGGGTAAAATTAACTACAACGATTTTATCAGAAAATATGTTGGCGAGCGACCAGGCGAAGTGATTGAACTGGAAACAGGTAAACTGTTGGGCGAACATAAAGGATTCTGGTTTCATACCATCGGGCAACGGCGTGGGTTGGGACTAGGCGGCGGCCCCTGGTTTGTGGTAAAAAAGGATATCGTGCAAAACATCATCTACGTATCAAACGGATACGACCCCATCGCCCAATATGATGATAAAGTTTGGCTGGAAGATTTACATATATTAAATCCCAATCACGACTATTCAGCTTTAACAGATATCAAATTTAAAATTCGGCATCAACCGGAATTTACGCAGGGCAAGCTCATACAAGACGAACGCGGAATTCATATTTTATCGGATAAAAAAATATCGGGTATCGCACCCGGTCAGTTTGCCGTTATTTACGATACCGAAGAAAAAACCTGCATTGGTAGTGGCATGATTGCACAGGGTGAAATAAAATAATATGGAGTATGTCATCTTCTCCCATTAAAAAGATATAAATAAGTATATCATTAGTATAATGTTTATGAAGTTGTTTAAAGTTAACTCCATGAGTACAAAGGCAAAACGTTTAAAATCAGAAAATAAATATCTTTTTTATTAATCCTCCTTTGTTTTCCCTCCAAAGAGGGAAATAATGGAATTTATTTTCTGATTTATAGTGTAATATATTTACTTTTGTATCGCTAACTTTAAACAACTTCATTAATAATAGGCCTCTTTAGCCAAATAATTCCGCACGTAATCGTCCACGCCGTTTTCAAGAGATGTAAAGGGCTTTTGATAACCAGCAGATATAAGCTTTGACATGTCGGCTTCGGTAAAATACTGATATTTATCACGGATGTCAACCGGAGTATCAATAAACTCAATGTTGGGTTGCAGGTCGAGCGCCTCAAAGGTGGCTTTTACCAAATCGACGAAAGTGCGGGCACTGCCGGTTCCAAGGTTATACAAGCCTGAATCGGGGCGCTTATTCATTAAAAAGATAATAACATTGACCACATCTTTTACATAAACAAAGTCACGCAACTGTTCACCATCCTTAAAATCAGGATTATGCGATTTAAATAGTTTTACCTTTCCACTATTACGTATTTGATGAAAAGCATGGAAAATGACTGATGCCATCCTGGCTTTATGATATTCGTTGGGACCATACACATTAAAAAATTTCAACCCGGCCCAAAACGGAGGATGTTTTGGCTGCTTCAAAGCCCATTTATCAAACTCATTTTTCGACTCACCGTAGGGATTAAGTGGTTTTAGTTTTTCAACCACCTCATGGTTATCAACGTATCCCAACTCACCCATTCCGTAGGTGGCTGCCGAAGAAGCATAAATCAAAGGAATATTGTGGTTGGCACAGCTATTCCACACTTTTTTGGTATAATTGAGGTTCAACTTATCGAAAACAGATTTATCAAATTCGGTGGTATCGGTACGGGCACCAATGTGCAACACGAAATCCACTTCAGGATGGTTTTTATCCAGCCACGTAAAAAAGTCATCTCTCGAAATCTTTTTCGAAAAAATCTTTTTTTCCAGATTGTTTTTCTTTTCAATTTTGGTAAAATCATCTACCAACACCAAATCGGTTAACCCGTCGTTGTTCAATCGACCGGTTAACACACTACCGATAAAACCAGCGGCACCTGTTACAACTATCATAATAAAAATTTTGTCAAAAATAGTGAATAATAACGGTAAAAAACCATCAATTATTCGGAACACAAAATATAATAATTAACTTTGGCATCTTAATATTTTTCAGATTTGCTTATCAGACAGAGGATAATACACCAACCTTTTCAACGGAAGCCTTTCTGAGTCACACGAAAATAATTTTATCAGATGAAGAGATTTACTTTTTTTATTGCAGCCACATTAATGATCTTGCTCTCGTTTAAGAGCATGGCACAAATTAGCAAGGGAGGCACACCCCCATCAATTATGTATCAAATGAACAACGATGTCCCTGTATTGGAGTTAGCCAAACCCGATATGGTAGCTGTTGCCGATGAAGACAAAATTGATGATGCTACCTCGGGAGCCAGTCCACGCAGAATGGGAGTAGCCGTTATGGTAAATAAAAATCTTGAAGCCATTGGAAAATGGACAATACTGCCTGACGGGAGTAAAATGCTAAGAGCCGAACTGCATGTTCCGGACGCCTTGGCACTAGGCGTTTATTACGATAATTTTTACCTCCCCGAAGGTACAGAGCTCTTTTTATATAATGCCAATAAAAAACAGATTATAGGTGCCTACACCAATCAAAACAATCCTGAAAGCCATCTTTTCTCTACCCAGTTTATTCAAGGCGACAGGGTTATTTTGGAATATCATCAACCGATGGAGATTACCGAAAAACCCAATATACACATCTCCGAGTTGGCCTATGCTTATCGTTATATCGACTTTATGTTCGATAATGATCGTGATGGCTCATGGTCGTGCATGATTAACGTGGCTTGCGAAGAGGGCGACAACTGGCAGGATCAGATTAAAGGTGTGGCTCGGATATCACTTAAAATTGGCTTTAACTACTACTGGTGTTCCGGTTCGCTTATCAACAACACTTCCAACGACCGCACACCCTACTTCCTGACAGCAGGACATTGTGGAGAAAATGCCACGGCCAGCGATATGAACCAATGGGTTTTTTATTTCAACTACGAGGCTTCCTCCTGCGCGGGAAACTCCTCGGGGTACAACAGCATCACCGGGTGTCAGCTTAAAGCTAAAGATCCTACGGCTGCCAACAATGGTTCCGACTTTTATCTGGTTGAATTTAACAACTCCATTCCCAACAGTTACGATATTTATTACAACGGATGGAATCGCACCAACTCCAATGCTGACGCCGATAGTGGCGTGGGGATACATCACCCTGCCGGGGATATTAAAAAGATTTCTACCTATTTAACCCCCATTCAGTCGTCAACCTTTTGGAATGGACTTCCTACCCACTGGAAAATTATTTGGGGTGAAACAGCGAACGGTCGCTCCATCATGCAGGGTGGCTCGTCGGGGTCACCAATTTTTGATGAAAACGGACGTATTATGGGCGACTTAACCGGAGGCTACACCTCCAACAGTTGTTCTACCCCCTCCCCTGCCTATTATGGCAAAATTTGGTATTCGTGGGATCAAAACGGAAGCGGCTCCAGTTTAAGATTAAAAGATTGGCTCGACCCTACCAACACGGGTATTGAAAAACTTTCAGGTGTTTCGTGGCAGGTAATTCTGCCAACGTGCGATTTTGAAGCTGACACTACCACAATCATGCAAACTGATACCGTATTTTTTACAGACCTCTCAGGTCCCGGCGTTTACCTTTGGGACTGGAGCTTTCCAGGAGGCACACCAGATACTTCCAGCCAGCAAAATCCTTTTGTGGTTTACAGCGATTCGGGCTACTTTGATGTTACCCTTACTGTAACCAACGGCGATGGCTCTGATACCAAAACAAAAACAGCCTATATTCACGTTGTACCCATGCCGGTACCAACGCCTGATTTTTCATCAGATGTTACTGTTGTTGCCCCTGGAAACAAAGTTTATTTTTACGATGAATCGACAGGTGGTGCTACTTCGTGGTATTGGGAATTTGATGGCGGCTCACCCTCCACCTCTTCGGCTCAAAACCCAATTGTTCGCTACAGCACTGAAGGGGTTTATGATGTTAAGCTGATTGCAACCAATAATGGCGGCAGCGATTCGATTACCAAAGCAGGATACGTAACCTGTACCTCTACACAAGCTCCTGTTGTTGATTTTACAGCCGACGATAACACCATTATGGAAGGTGAATCGGTGAACTTTACCGACTTATCAACCAACGATCCGGATGCATGGACATGGACTTTTACAGGAGGTACTCCGGAGACTTCCACCGAGCAAAATCCCCAAAACATTCTTTACAGCGAGGGAGGTAGTTATCCGGTAAAACTGGTTGCTTCAAATATTGGAGGTGCCGACAGTTTAGTGAAAGAGGAGTGCATTCATGTTGACTGGGTGGGTATTGGCGAATATAGCAGTCCGCAAGATTTTCATGTTTTTCCAAACCCGGGTAGTGGCAATTTTGTTATCGAATTTGCCCGTGCAAATGGACAAACTGTAACCATAAAAGTAGTTGATGCTTATGGTAAAATTGTTAAAAAAGAAACTGTAACCAAAAATGGTAAACAGTACCATTTAAATCTAAAATCATTTAGCAACGGGATTTATTTTATCAATATTATTGACGGAACCAAAACCGTATCAAAACAGGTTTCTATTGTAAAATAAAGTTGATATTGCTCTGCAACTCGTCCTCATTTGCAACGAGGACGAGAATCTATTTAGTAATTTAACAGATTAATGGTATGGCAGGCTGCCACGGCGGCAGTTTCGGTGCGAAGACGCGACGGTCCAAGTTTAACAGATACAAAACCATGTTGTTGTGCCACTTTTACTTCTTCCAAGCTGAAATCCCCTTCAGGACCAATCAATATAAATGCATTGCTACCGGGAAGATATGCCTTTGATAATTCCAGCGTTACTTCAGCATCAATAAAAGCGATGAATTTTTGACCATCGAAGGGAAGTTCTATCATCTCCCTGAATTTCATCAAGTCGTGCAAACACGGATGAAACGATTTTAACGACTGCTTTACCGCTGCCGTGATGACCCTGTTCAGCCGATCTGTTTTGATATCTTTTCGCTCCGAATGGAAGCTCACGAAGGGAATGATACTGTCGATACCAATCTCCGTAGCCTTTTCAAGATACCACTCGAAACGGCTTATATTCTTTGTAGGAGCAACCCCCATCTGTAGTTTGAAAGGGCGTTTATCGCCGCCCTCTCTTTTATCCAGCACCTCTACCTTACAGTGTTTCGGACTGGCATCAATAATGGTACAGGTATAAATAGTTCCATTCCCATCAGTAAAAAAAACTTCGTCACCAACACGATACCGAAAAACCCGTATAAGGTGCTTCGACTCCTCTTCCGAGAGCTGGTAGTACGGTTGACTAATGTCCGGTGCGTAAAATAAATTCATTTTGTAAAAATAAATATTTCTTTTAACCCATCTGAAAAAAAATATTATTTAATTTAGTCGGAAATATCGCTAAACAATACTGCTATGAGCTTTCAAATTAATCAGCAGCTGTGCCTGAAATGCAAACATTGTATTGATGTATGTCCCGTCAACATTATTAACTCTAACGAAGATGGTGAAGTCAATTTTATTGCTGAACGAACCACCATTTGCCTTGGCTGCGGACAATGCATGGCCGTATGCTGCTCCAAAGCTATTACAGCCAATAACTTAAGTTATGAGCGTGATTTTAGCAAGCTACCAAAAGAAACGGTTGATTACAATCATTTTATCGATTTTTTGAGCTCTCGTCGTTCGGTTAGGAATTTCAAAAAGAGGCCGGTACCCGATGAACTATTGAACAAAATACTCGATTCGCTGGCTTTTGCACCCTACGGGGCTTCACCAGAAAAAATGGAAGTAACCATGATAAACAACCGACACACCATCGAAGTGGCACTTCCTTTTATAGAAAGCTTTTTAGACAACATTATCCGATGGGTTGATAACCCCATAACCTCTTTTGTTATCAAAAAAAAGAAAGGTATTGAAACTTTCAACACCATAAAAAACCATCTTTATCCCATTGCAAAATTTGACAACTACAAGTTGAAGTATGGCGATAGAATTACCCGTGGTGCTCCGGCTATGCTTGTTTTTCATGCACCAAAGGAGGCTGAAGAGCACACCAATAACGGCCTTATTTATGCCACCTACGCTATGCTTACTGCTC
>QMPP01000127.1 GCA_003650425.1 Bacteroidota bacterium
AGTTTTAATAGTGAATTTGTTTAAAGTTAACTACGTGGATGATTATGAAATACCTTGTAAATCAGAAAACAAATATCTTTTTAATTGATCCTCCTTTGTTTTCCCTCCAAAGAGGGAAATAATAGAATTTATTTTCTGATTTACAAGATGTTATTGATAAAAAAGTATTTTAACTTTAAACAACTTCAGCATAAAGATTTTTTATTCAAAAGCTGCCAACGACTTTTTAATAATTTCCAGCGCTTGCATTAACTCCTCTTCGCTAATTACCAAGGGAGGGGCAAAGCGAATAATATGGTCGTGTGTAGGTTTGGCCAACAGACCGTTTTCAGCCATCTTAACACAAACATCCCATGCGGTTTTGCCATTTTTAGGTTTGATAATAACGGCATTAAGCAGACCTTTACCACGAACCATCTCTATCATTTCGGAATCAACCTTTGTCATCTCGTCTCTAAAAATCTTACCCAGTTTTTCAGCACGTTCGGCCAGTTTTTCTTCTTTAACAACTTCAAGCGCTGCCACAGCAACACGAGCTGCCACAGGATTTCCGCCAAAGGTAGAACCATGTTCACCGGGCTTGATGGTGAGCATGATATCATCGTCGGCCAGCACGGCGGAAACGGGATAGGCACCACCGGAAAGGGCTTTGCCAAGAATCAATATATCAGGACGGACGTTCTCGTGGTCGCAGGCCAGTAGTTTTCCTGTACGGGCAATACCGGTTTGAACTTCGTCGGCAATAAAAAGGACATTCTTTTCTTTACACATTTGATAGGCTTTGCTCAGGTATCCGTCATCGGGAACCATAACCCCGGCTTCGCCCTGAATGGGTTCAACCAAAAAGCCGGCAACATCGGGGTCTTCGAGGGCTTTGGCAAGTGCCTCTAAATTGTTGTAAGGAATCTCGATAAAACCGGGAGTATAAGGGCCAAATCCTTTTTTTGCATCGGGATCGGTTGACATGGAAATAATAGTAATGGTACGGCCATGGAAGTTGTTTTCGCAAACAATTATTTTGGCTTGACCATCTTTAATTCCCTTTTTCTCGTATGCCCATTTACGAGTCAACTTCAGTGCAGTTTCATCGCCTTCGGCACCTGAATTCATGGGGAGAACCTTGTCATAACCAAAATATTCGGTAATATATTTTTCGTAAACTCCCAAAGCATCACTATAAAAGGCTCTTGAAGTGAGGGTGAGTGTTTGTGCCTGTTGAACCATGGCATCAACAATTTTCGGGTGACAATGACCTTGGTTAACAGCCGAATAGGCTGATAAAAAATCAAAATACTCTTTTCCTTCGGCATCCCATACTTTGGGTCCTTTTCCTTTTGATAATACTACCGGCAAAGGGTGATAATTGTGAGCACCATATTTGTTCTCAAGTTCCATTGCCAACTTCGACGTGATTTGTTCTGACATATTTACTTTGCGTTAAGGATGTTAAAAATTTTATTTTATGTAATCTGCTTATTAAAAAGCCTCGCAAAATTAATGATTTTATAATGTTAAATCCTGTTTTAAAGGAAATTATTATTTTACTGTTTTAACCGAATATCAGCAGGTTAAAGGTAGTGCCTAAACGGGAGGATTAGCCATTCGAAAAGCTTGTTGATGTAAGGACGGTTTACCCATCGTTCAAAATTAAAAGGGGCTGAATGCGAAATAGTTTCATGCGTGTGACTTTTTATCTGCTCAGTAATGGAGGGTTCGTGACCAATTAACACGATTTCAAACATGTACCTAAAACTTCTGTAGTCGAAGTTTGTTGAGCCAACGACAAAAGTGTTGTCATCAACCAGCATCAGCTTAGCATGTAAATTGTCTTTGGTGTAAAACAAAAACTGAATACCCGATTTTGCCAGCGGCCCCAAATATTTGTTCCGTAGTATATCCACAATGTTGACATCAGACTGGCGGGGCATTACCACCTGCACTTCAACCCCGCGTTTTACCGCGTTTATCATCGCTTTGCGCAACAGAAAACCCGGGAGAAAATAGGGAGTTTCGATGATAACCCTTCTTTTTGCCTCATTAATTAGTTTGACAAAACGGTAGTTGATCTTTTTTACTGCAATATTGGGCACGTCACGCAAAATTTCAAAGTTATTATACTCCTCTTTTTTTGAATAGTAAACCACATTGAGTACATACTTTTTGAAGATTCTAAAATCCTGTAAAAATAGTTTTTTAAACGTGGCAGTAATTTCGTCTTCCATACGCAATACTGACTCTCTCCAATTGAGGTTATATCCGGTAAGATTAGAAGAGCCGATATAGGTTATAGCGTTGTCAATAAGTAATAGCTTCCGGTGGTTTCGACGATGCCCCCTGGTAAAGATGTCGGTGTTATATTTTATTTTTTCAAAATACCGCACTTCTCCACCGGCATTGGTAAGCGATTTAAAAAAATTATCATCCAACATCCTTCCTCCCCAATAATCGATTAACAACTTAACCTCGACACCCTGTTTTGCTTTTTCTGTAAGTGCGTCTCTGAATTTTTCACCCACCGTGTCTCTGCCAAGCCGAAAGGTTTCGACGTAAATGTACTCTTTTGCCTTTCCAATACTCTCCAACATCGATTGGTAGTACAATCTAGGATTTGAAAAAAGATGATATGGATGATGAATCGACTTCACTTCACAATATAATTAGAACCACTAAAAATTTCAAGGTGAAAATAGTAATAATTTACTGAACTGCTAACAGAGAAAACAGAAAAGTGTTGTGCAGAAACGCAATGTTATTTCGATTGTTTAAACCATAAATAGAAAGCCAGGATAACCAATATAAGCACAATAATACCAATGAAACCTGCCAGCAAAAGTCGGTAATGGTGTATGGCTTTTAATGATTCCTCGTTTCTTTCTTTTAAGGTAAGGGTTTCATTTAGTTGCTCTTCCGCCTTGTATTTGGCTTCTATTTCTGCCATTCTTGCACGGTTAAGTTGATTTACAATCGAATCTTTTCCCGCAATAAATTGAGTGTAGTAATTTGAAAAATCGGTATAATTGCAAGTGGCCGCTGCTATTTTTAACAGGTATTCCTGATTTGACGAAATGTACTCGGGCAGGTTAATTTTGATAGAATTGGAAAGACTTCTTTCAAAAAACTTTTTGGCCATTTGATAGTTCTTTTGCAACAGGGCTATTTTCCCTTCGTTTTGGTCAACCATTACCAACCCCGAAACGGAATTTAGTTTAGTGTATAATTGTCGACTTTCTTTAAACAGAGATGTTGCCTTTTTGTAGTTTTCCATATTGCCGTACAACGAACCCATATTGTTGTACACCATAGCCATGCCTTGTAAATCGCCCAGCTTTTTTTTGAGCAAAAGAGATTTTTCGTAAAGATCGATACCTTGTTTGTAATCTTTGTATTGTTCGCAATAAGTGTCGGCCATGTTGGTGTAAACTTTTGAAAGTTCATACTCGTTACCGGTTCGGGTATAAAACTTTTCAGCTTCCTGCAGGTATTTCATAGCTTGTGTAACGTTTCCCCATGCTTTGTAGATAATGGCGATGTTGTTTAAACACTGACCGATGCCTTCTTTATCGTTAACTTCTTCAAATAAAATTTTTGCACGGTAATAATAATCAAGCGAACCTTGATAGTTAAACTTGTAATAATTAATGTTTCCCAGGTTAATCAAGGTGGTTGCCATACTCGACTTATCGCCGGCTTTGGTTTTTAATTCGAGTGCTTGCGTATAATAACTTTCTGCTTTAGGATAATTAGACCATTCATCATAGAGCAGACCGATGTTATTTAAGCAGTTTCCCTGCTCCAAAATATTGCCTGATTTTTTAAACGAATCGTATGCTTTTTGAAAGAAATCCAATGCTGTTTTGTAATTGCTCAGCATGTAACAGCTAACCCCCATCGATTTATAGGCTTTTCCTTCCAGATCAGGACGGTTAATCTTTTGAGCAAGAATTACTGCTTTTTGTCCGTTAATAATGCAATCGTCGTACATGATGTTCCGGTACGACTCGGAAAGCTGAATAAGAAGCGCTATTTTTTCGAGTCCTGATGCTTTTGAGATACTTGTCTCAAGGCTGTCGATGCCGGTAATATTTTCGGCATTTACGAACAGCATGAAGCAAGTAAAGATTAGTACTGTAAAAGTTTTTTTCATTATCCTACAAAAGTAGAAAATCTTATGAATAACATTTAGAATAATAGATAAAAAAGAGGCTGTCTAAAAAGTCGTACATTGTGGCAGATTGAGCGGAGTCGAAGAATGTATTACGCTGGTAATAAATTGATTTCGACTCCGCTCAATCTAACAAGGTTTATTATTAAGGGCTTTTTTAGACAGCCTTTTCATTAGCTCATATCGCAGTAGTTACTGCAAGGTAAATTTGACCGGCAGGTTAAACGATACACGAACCGGTTTTCCACGTTGCATACCCGGTTTCCATTTGGGCATGTTTTTTACAACCCTGATGGCTTCTTCATCGCAGCCGCCTCCAATACCACGTAAAACTTTTACAGCGGTAATTGAACCGTCGGTTTCAACAACAAAGTTGATAAATACACGACCTTGAATCCCTGCTTCTTTAGCGTAAGGAGGATATTTAATATTGGTGGCCAAATACTTCATCAATGCACCTCTTCCACCCGGATATTCCGGCATATTTTCAACAACCTGAAAAACTTGTTGCTCTTCTACTTCATCCTCATCCGTTTCAGGTGGTACATATTCTTGAAATTCAGTATTATCATCGGCTTCCACATCAATATCCAAATCATCTTCAACCTGAACGTCATCTTCCACAATTTTAATTTGAGTTACCTGACGTGGTGGAGGGGGTGGAGGGGGTTTAACCTTTTGCTCGGTAATAGGAATGATCTCCTCAGGAGCATCATCAACAGCAACTTGTAATAAATTTACAGTTTGCTTATCATAGCTTTTTAACGAGAATGCGCCAAAGACAACTAAAAGGGCAATAATCAAACCTATTTCAATAAAATAGCCTTTTTTGTTCTCCAGGTCTGCTTTTGATGTTTTTCTAATTTCCATTTTGTTTGTTTTTGTTGTGAAAAAACGGGGCTAAATTAAGAATAATCTTAATAGTAAGCCTTTTTTGATTTTAATTTTTTAAAAACCGGTATAAACAACCACCATCCCAACAATGCTCCAATTGCATCTGCCAAGGCGTCAAACAGGT
Source organism: Bacteroidota bacterium (assembly GCA_003650425.1). Lineage (GTDB taxonomy): Bacteria > Bacteroidota > Bacteroidia > Bacteroidales > F082 > B16-G9. The sequence continues at coordinate 5,181 of QMPP01000127.1, forward strand.
TACCACTGCGCCCTATAAAAATATATCGTTGTAACAACTCGGTTAGTATGCCATATAAAACGGTGATTACAACTGCTGTTAAAACCAGTTTTATTCGGTTGCCCCTTTCATATTTGTCGCGATATCCAAATAAAATTAAAAACGATAACGCGCCAAAAATAAACAGGTGAACAACCTTATCAGGGCTTAACCAATCCCAAAAACTTTTAATTTCCGGGAAAATATCTCCGGGAAGTCCTGTTAACAGTAAAATTATCAAGGACCATGCCAAAGCGGGCCAATACCCTTTTAAAAACATATAATTAGGAAATTAATTCTTTGTAAGCTGCTGCATCAAGCATGTTTTCTACTTCACCAAGATCATGAATCTTAATTTTTACAATCCAGCCATCGGCATAAGGGTGACCATTGATGAGTTCCGGCTCATCTTCAAGTCTTCCGTTAACCTCCATAATTTTTCCGGCAACAGGAAGTAAAAGGTCGGAAACCGTTTTTACTGCTTCAATGGTACCAAACACTTCATCTTTTTCCAGTGTGTCACCAACGGTGTCAACTTCTACAAAAACAATATCACCCAGTTCGTTTTGGGCAAAATCGGTAATACCAATATAACCTTCATCGCCTTCAACCCTAAGCCATTCGTGATCGCTAGAGTATTTTAAATCTTTTGGAACATTCATTTTATTATTATTTAAATTAAGAGGAACAAAATTAATTAAAAAAATTGACTACTTCTGAATAAAATTCAATTATTAAAAATTTTGTAACTATTCAGACGCAATAAAAACAGGCATTTGAGCTATTAGGTTCATTGGCTCCAAAAAAGGTGTCTTCCTTCAAATACGTGTGTCAATAATGGATCGTAAAATGGCATAAGTATTTTTACCTGTCTTACATTGACCTGCTATTTTTTGTTTGCCTTTGATGCCACATAAAAAACCATATAATGGATTTCTCTTGCTTCTACATCCACTTTTGTTCACGCCTTATGTTGAGTCAGTTTTTAAACACACTCTGTTTAGTGTATGCCAAACTTTCGCAACACCTTGTTTTTGTAGAGAGAGAGAGAGAGAGAGAGAGAGAGAGTTAGCCAATCTACCGAGAACATTAGCAACGGACACCCTCCCTAAGTTTTTTAATGATTTTACCCGGGTAGCACACCTTATCATTATAGGTGCTACAATTTTTTATTTAATAATTCATTAAAAAACTTATCGTTATGAAAAATAAAATAACAATATTTTCAGTTATATTACTATCTACATTGTTTTTTATCATTTCCTGTAATAAAGAAATAATACCAAATGATAATAACACTAATAGTAATATTAAAGTTGTAAAATTAATCACACTTACCAGCGGATATAAAACTTCTATAACAATGCTTGAATTTAGTGACACCAATGCATATGATTCAATATTATCAGATTTATATCAGCAAGTGGAAACACACGAAGACGCTTTTATAGCACAATACGACTCTTTAAATGATAGCTTATTAAATGCTAAAGAAGAAGAAATAGGCTATAATGATCAGCAGCCACTTATTGATTTTGAAAACTCACTAGGTTTTACGAATTCAATGAGACAAGTTTATGACGTTGATGTTGAAGATTGGCTAAATCATGACACTTTAGATAGTATTACCGATCCCGATAATACTTACGTGTTTGATATTGAGGAAATGGCCATGTTAAATACAGGGGGAGAAGTAAAAATTGGTACTGCAATTTTAAAACTAACAAATGAAGGCTTTATTGAGTTCACCGATGGTGACGTAAATAAATTAGCACGATTTAATAGTGGTGATATGACCGTACTAAATGAGCCAAATGTAATTACCAGCCTTACTGAGAATTCACGTAGCAGTAATTGCAAATGGTGGAAAGGCAAAAATATTTGGGATAAATATGCAAGCAAGAGAAAAGTAAAAAAACATCTCCATTTTCATGCATACCCCTGGAAGGGCACTTCTTCAGTTAGAATTACATCTTACAAAAAAAGAGGAAGAAGATGGAAACGATATAGAATGTACATGGGCGTTCAAAACACAAGCGAATTTTATGATAGAAATGATTGTGACAATAAAATTTTTCAAGAAGCTTCTAGATGGAGAAGAAAAAAGAAAAAAACTATTCGCAAACATTGTACAGGATGGGGCGCATTTCCAGGTTATCGTGCGAAAAACTGGTTCTCGGTAGTGGGACAATTTGAATATTCAGGAAAGTATAATTATGAAGTATTATCATGGTAAATAAATTTTTAACAGCAACAATGGTGGGATTTATTCTCACCATTGTTTCAACAAATTCAATAATTGCCCAGCCGGAGTGGGGATTTTATTCACAATTTTTAAAGTATCACAAATGGAGTATTATTGCAGGACCTGTATTATACGATAAAGCTAGTATTGATAAAGAATATGGTGATTATACTTTCAGTAATAAGAACACTATAAGTTTTAATGCCGGTTTTGAATATGATTTTTACCCCGAAAAAAAATGGTCGTTTATAACAGGTTTTATTGTTGGGTTGGAACCCGCCTATAATTTTTCATATCAAATAAAGAAGGAAGATATTTATCCTCATTTCGCCGAAGATTGTAAAGACAAAGATAAAATGTATAGCCTAACTTCATTTTCAGCACCCTTATTACTTAGGCTTCGCATTCAAAGTAATAAAAATTATTACATTAACTTTTTAACTGGCTTAAAGATAATGTTTTTTCCACCTGGAGATGCTGAGTTCCTTCTACGCTTTCACAACGAAGATGACACCGAAATTCGCGAAGTTTTTGGCTTGCGAGCTGAAAGTCCTGACAATATGTTTCAAGGCAGCTTTGTAATTGGCTCCGGTGTGAGCCATACCATGAGGCGAATACTTATAAGCACAAAACTTATTTACGTAATGAATTTTCAAAACATAATGAATGGTGAATATTTATTCGATAATATGTTTGTTTCAGAACGAACTCACGGTACATATAAGTTATCAGGCAATTATATAGGTTTACTTTTTTCAGTACAATTTGCCAGAAAGAAAAAGTAAACAGGGATAGCTATAACACCATTACCAACGAAAACGGTAAATGGGTAAAAGAGTAAACAAAACAGCATTAAGCGGCTACATTCTTCTATCTCAAACCAATCCATCAGTCGCCCTCCGACTTTAAGTCGGGGGGGCGACTTGCTCGCTAA
>QMPP01000128.1 GCA_003650425.1 Bacteroidota bacterium
AATAATCAGGAAATAGACTGGATTGAGGAGACGGAAAAGGGGTTAAATGCCTTTGAAATTAAATGGAACCCCAAATCAAAAGCCCGTGTTCCAAGCCAGTGGCAAAAGGCATACGGCTACTCTCATTTTCAAGTAATTGATAGTGAAAACTTTTTGGATTTTATAACTGATACATAAATTTCAATTAAAAAACCAATAATAAAAAACCAATAATAAAAAATAACAAGGCTATAAAACCTGACAAGAGAATTTACAGAAAATTACCCCCATGCTAATCAAAAATTTTTATACCATTCAACGTTTTGAAACCAGCGACAGCAAAACAAAAGCCGTGATACTGCTGAATCCTGAGCACAAGGTTTACCGGGGTCATTTTCCGGGGCAGTCGGTAGTGCCGGGCGTTATTCAAATTCAAATTTTGCGGGAACTTGCAGAACAGTCTCTGGAGCAAAAACTGTTTATTGCAGAAGTAACCAGCGCCAAATACCTCAATATGATTGTTCCGGATAAAAACCCGTTATCAATTGAGCTTAACTATAAACCGACAGATGAAGGTTTTAGTATTAATGGCGTGGTAAAAAATGAAGAATATGTTTTCAGTAAAGTGAAAATGAAAGTTACTTTAAAGTAATGCCTGTTAATTAAAACTTACAATAGTAATAAACAATATTTACTTCTGCCTTGTCATCCATCCGTATCATAGCATTAATAATCCTTGCTTTTTGGAAGGAAAAAACATCTTCGGGTTTAATAATTGCTTCCAAAATAGTCCCGTTTTTCAGCAGGAAAGCTCTTTGAGTTCCGGGCAAAAGAGGATGTTGGGGAGTAACCCATTTTTTACCATCAAAAAAAATCACGTTGGCAAAAGAGGTGTCGGTAATCTCATTGTTTTTAACAATTAATATATCGTCGGCAATACCTTTAAGAGCCGCTAATTGAGAAAGCCTGTCCCTGTCCGAAAATTTACAACCGTATTCAATTTGGTTGTCAACAACCATCTTCAGGGTTTTAATGTGTGGCCATTTATAAGGAATAAATTCCCATCGATAATCCTCGTTGCTATACAGTAATCTGAATTTAAACAATCCTGATTCCCGGGTCATCGACTGTTGGGCTTCGTACAAAACCTCTTCAGGGTCAAATTGTAACGATTTATCAAAACAATCTTTTACCGAACGCCTCATACGCTGCAGGTGGTACGCCAGATGGTTGAATTTACCCTCTTCAAATCGTATGGTTTCAAGCAAGGGGTACATAAATTTTGTCAATTAATTCCTGATATTCGTCGTTGCAATTACTGCTAGCCGTAATACCTCCGCCACTTTTGTAAATCAAACCTTCGGGGGTTTTTTCAAGGTATCGAATCATAACACCACTATCGAGATGATGGCCGTCAAAAATGCCAAAAATACCGGTATAGTAACCTCTGCTATAACTTTCGGTTCGATTGATAATTTCTACCGTTTTCTTTTTGGGCGCTCCTGATATGGAGCCGGCAGGAAGCAGTTTAAATAAAATATCACCGATTTTTTCGTGATAATCTTCCGGGAGCTCTCCGCTAATTTCCGAGCTCATTTGCAACAGTTCTCCCTTGTGTGTTTTCAGCCGGTCGATGTATCGAAAACGAGTAACCTTAACATTAGCGGCCACCATGCTCAGGTCGTTACGAATCAAATCGACTATGGTGTAATGTTCGGCCAGCTCTTTTTCGCTTGAAAGCAGCTTTTCCACGGCATCGGGTAAAGATGCATCCATGGTTCCTTTCATCGGATAAGAGCTGATAATCCCGTTGTTGATTTTTACAAAAATCTCCGGCGAAAAAACAACCAGTTTATCTTTCATCCACAGTTTATATCTGGCGCTGCTGTTATAAAAAATATCTAACAGGCTGTAGTTGGTTTCCACCCCGGTCGGCATGGTAAGATTCAATAAAAACGAGTCGCCCCGTTTTATATGAAACTGAACTTTTTCAAAAGCCCGGCAATAAACCTCTTTTGACACCGGTGTTGAATTGAACATAAATTTTTTCGCCGAGGTTGTTTTGTGTGGTGTATTGGTTTTTCCGTTAACATCATACAGTAATTCTTTCCCGTCGATATCGGCTAACGGAAGTATCAATGGTTGTTGCATGGCAAAATCAATCACAAACAAAAAAGGGGTTTTATCCTTTCCCAAACGGTTCATTATTTGTGCTGCTCTTTGCATTCCGGTAAAATTTTCTGTTTTTATTAACAAAACCCTGCTCAGCAAAAGTATGTTTTTTAAAAAAGCTATATGTTTGTCCGTTCATATTAAATCAAAAAAACCCTTGAACCTTTTACTGATTGATAATTACGACTCATTTACCTACAACCTGGTTCAACTTGTTAAGCAATCGGGGTTTAAGGTGTTAGACATTGTAAAAAACGACAGGTTATTATCGCTTGATAAACATTATGATAAAATTCTTATTTCGCCGGGTCCGGGAATTGCCTCCGAAGCCGGTGAGTTAATGACGTTTCTTCGCAACAACTACACATCCGCCTCTATATTGGGAATTTGCCTGGGGCAGGAAGCCATTGTGGAACTTTTTGGAGGAAAACATAAAAAATTGGCTCATCCTCTGCACGGTTATCGCAACAAGGCCACCATTGTAAATCAGCACTATATTTTTAAACAACTACCGACAACCTTTAATATAGGCCATTACCACTCGTGGTATGTTGATGAGCCAACATTTCCCGTTGAACTTAAAATTTTGGTAAAAGATGAACAAGAATTAATAATGGGTGTTACACACGAACGGTTTGATGTAACAGGGCTCTTTTTTCATCCCGAATCAATCATGACAGAATTTGGTAAAACAATAATCGGAAATTGGTTAAAGAATGGTTGATGAGAGGATGTATACCGGCAAACTTTTATAAAGCATCAAACCTTGTTAACTTAACTTTCGCAAGCTAATAAACCCAGGAAGAATAAAACCGTTAAGGCATTCTGGCTATTCAGAGCTTTTAAAATAAATGAGTTTGTATATTACCACAACATGGTAAAAGAATTGAAAAGCTCATCCTGCTAACCTGCGAAGTAGTATTAACCTGAGCTCGATGTAAGCTTTGCACTAAAAACCATTCGGTATAACCCGCTATAACTTCATGATTTTTAGCAACAAATCTGATGTGTTATTGGCTTTCTGTGAGATAAATCTTATATCGAGCTCAGGTTATTACGTTAATTTCAACTACTGCTTTTTAACAAAGTAATTTTTTTCTTTGATCAGCCTGTCAAGCAGCTTGTGGTTTTTATCCTTTATAATGTTGCCAATATTTTCGCTGCTGGTAAGTGCAAAGCTTACCGAATCAATAGGATAAGCATCAATTTTAACCTGGCCGGCTTCGCCCGTGTTGATGGTAACACTTCCGATGGCGGACTTATCTTTTAGGACATCAGGCTCTACAAATTCGTATCCTCTTAACCTGACAATATTGTTCAGGTATTTGGCCGTGTTGGCCGAATCGGCCGGTTGATCACCAATAAACCACTGTTCTCCTTTCTTTTCTAAATGATAGGTTGATCCACCGCTATTGATGACTACCTTATTGATAGCTTCGCGTTTTGTGTTAATCAATGATTTTTTCCGGAAGCTGTTTGCATCGCCGGCATAACTCAGTTTTAGATAACCATCAACCACGTAAACCATTTGATGGTTACCCGCGCGGGCATAACCTATCATAATACCCTGATTACCTCTTGAATAAGGGTTTTGCCGGTCGGTGGTTTCGGGAGCCTGATAATCTATTTTTCCAAGATAAAGCGTATTGAGTAAATGGTTGCCCTTGTAAAATTTCACCTTAAGAGCGTTATCATCAAGGCCGAATTTTTTCCATTGGTCTTTTGAATTAGCAGCCACCCTAAGAGGTGTTAAAGGCGACATTCTGCTTAACAGTGCTTTTACTTTGGCTTTATCGGCATCCGATTTGTTTTTACCTGACTGAACAAACCAGGTTTTCTTTTCTTTAACCAGTTGAAAAGTATCTTTATTGGTTTCAAACACTATTTTGCTTACCCCGGCCGTATCCACTTTTATCACCTCATCGCTGTAAGAACTGTCGCTCGTGTCGGTATATTCAATGACGGCAAACAGAGCAAGCAACACTACCAGCACCACCAGCAGTATTTTTGTATTAAGTTTACTGAACATAATCTTCCTCCATTCTTTTTATGCGTTGATTTTTTCTGTACTGAGCCCTGATGATACCATACAAAAGGATTAACAAAACGGGCAGTAAAAAGTTTAGCCATTTCAGGAATAACGTTTTGGCTTCGCTAATCTGGTCGAGCGGCCTCGATTTGATAAGTTTGGTTCGGAGGCCGATTAATCCGGTATCGTCAGCCAGATAATCGATACTGTTAACAAACAGGTTTACATTATCTTCGTTAATTTTACGCTGACCGCGCCCACTACCGTTTACAGCCATTTCACCGGAGGTGATAAGCACCAGCTTGCTGTTCGATTTTCCTTTTAGCCTGCCGCTAAACAGAGCTGCCACCGGAATTTTTTGTTCGTTGAAATCGGCCATGGTCCATCTCTTTTGAACGTTTAACCACGTAGGAGCCTTTATTCTTCCCGATTTTTCCGATGTAAACGCCAACGGTATATATTGAATAGTGGTATCGCCCGTAAAATCGATGGAGCTGGGAAATTGCATGATAACCTCATCCAACCCTTTGGTTATGGGATGATCGGCAAAGCCGGAAATCAACGGCATATACGGAAACCGTATTTGTGTGGTAAAGCTAAACGAACCCTGACGTTGATTTACACCCACTGTACCACAGCGTTCATCAACAATAAAATCGGGGTTTACCACTATTCCCTTGTTGGAGAGCCATGTTTCCAATCCGGTATTTACCACCGAGCCTTGCAGGTTTTGAAGGTTGGCTTTTACACGGCTCATGTCGATAAACAGGTTACCACCACCGGCTAAATAATCATCAAGCTTGTTAAAAACCACCGGCCCGATACTATCCTGAGGATTAACCCATGCCAACGCCTTGTACTTCGATAAATTAATGGTATCGGTAATGGTTACCGGTTCCACCTTGTAAAGTACCGATAAAGCTTCCATGGCCTGAGGTATTTCATTTAATGAGGGCTCGCCATTTCCTGTAATAAAGCCAACTACCGGCTTGTTTTTAACAGCAATTTTTTTGATAGACGAGGTTAAGGTATATTCCATACTTTCGTTACTACGAATAAATGGAATGGCTTCGGCTTTGGTTCCCAACATTATGTTGGCACCCATGTAAATTTTTTGTTGTTTTATCTGATCTTTTTCTCTGGCGTTAAGCAATACCGGCTGAATGCCTGCCTGCATGGCTTCTCTTTCTGCTTTGGAATCGCTGTTAGGGTCAACAAATTTGTAAACCACTTTTCCTCCAGAGCGTTTAGTATATTCAATAAGTAAATCTTTAAAATCCTGTTTTACCTTTTGCAGGTTCGGGGGTAAATCTTTGGTAAAATAGGCAGTAACCGTCACCGTTTCATCCAGGTCGTTTAAAATGTTTTTCGTAACCTGACTTAACGAGTATTGATGATCTTCGGTAAGATCGATACGAAAAAACCACTTAGCTGATATGATGTTAATCACCACAACAATAATGGTTAACAGTAATAATGTTCCAATGTATGACTTCTTTTTCATAATAATTGAATTACTGTATTAAACACTTCTTTTTTTCATCAGCATCGATTCCGAAAAGACTAGTCCCAACACTATTACCGAGAGGAAATAAATCAAATCGCGCGAGTCGATAACCCCTCTTGTCATGGATTCGAAATGACTGTTGATGCTCAAATAATCGGTAACACCACCCGCTATTCCGGTAAGGTTTGAACTAAGCATCTGAAAAATTATCTGAAAAAATATCCCGATGCTAAGGGCAAGCAGGTAAGCTACAATTTGATTGTTGGTGATACTACTGGTAAACAACCCGATGGCGATGTACATGCCGCTAACAAGTATTAGGGCAAGGTAACCACTGAAAACAGCACCATTATCGATATTACCCAGAGAGCTAACGGTAATATAATAAGGCGTCGTGAGCGCGAGGGCAGCCACGATAAGTAACAGGGCGGCCAAAAACTTAGCCACTATAACCTGCCATTCGCTAATAGGCTTGGTAAGCAATAACTCAATGGTTCCCGAACGGTTTTCTTCCGAAAGCAACCTCATGGTTAATGCCGGAATAAAAAAGAACAATGTCCAATAAGCAATACTGAAAAACACCTGCAGATTGGCCTGTTTAACAAAAAAGATATCGCTGCCGTATATCCATGTAAAGAAACCGCTGAATCCCAAAAACAGGATAAGCAGGATATAGGCCATGAGAGAATCGAAATAGGCTTGCAACTCCCTCCTTGTTATAGTCCAAATTTCTTTCATTTTGTATATTTTATAATTCTTTACACTAATTATCCAGCGTTAATTCATAGAAAATATCTTCAAGACGGGTTTCAATAAAGGTAAGCTGAGTAAGTGTCCATCCTTTTTCAACACAAAGGTTAAATACATCCCGGCGCGAGCTTTGCCCGGGTTTACTTTTTACTTGAAATGTTTGAGTGGATTTATCGACAAAATCGACCAGCTCAACCGTGTTAAGCAGTTGCAACGCTTTAAATATTTCATCCAGCCCGCCATCTTCGATGGTAACTTTCAATGTTTCGTTTCCTTGTGCCTGGCTACGAAGTTCTTCTACCGTGCCATCGGCAACAATTTTACCCTTTTTGATAATTACAATCCTGTCGCAGGTAGCCTCCACCTCAGCCAGAATATGCGAGCTGAGGATAACGGTTTTCTCTTTCCCGATTTTTTTTATCAGCTCTCTTATTTCAATAATTTGGTTTGGATCGAGTCCGGTAGTAGGCTCATCAAGGATAAGCACTTCGGGGTCGTGAATGAGCGCCTGTGCCAGTCCTACCCGTTGTTTGTAACCTTTCGACAGTTCACTGATTTTTTTGTGCTTTTCGCGGGAAATCCCACAGGTTTGAATCACCTCTCTTACCTTATCGTTAATTTTATCTTTGGCAATACCTTCGATGCGTGCGCAAAATTGAAGGTAATCGATAACCGGCATATCTTCGTACAAAGGATTATTCTCAGGAAGGTAACCAATATTTTTTTTGGCCTCCTGAGGATTGTCGTTTACCGAAATATTACCAATAAAAATTTTTCCCGAGTCGGGAATCAGAAAAGATGTGATGGCTTTCATGGTGGTTGTTTTACCTGCTCCGTTAGGACCCAGGAAACCGAGAATCTCACCTGTTTTTACCTGTAACGAAATATTGTCTACGGCTTTTTGCCGGCCGTAGGTTTTCGTCATGTTTTCGATAACAATATCCATACAGCAATACTTTTAATAAAAACAGAACTCTTGACAGGGTTCTTTTTTCTAAGAACGGTGCAAAGGAAAAGAATTTTGACATTCTTGTAAAGAGGTGGAAAGATGATTTAACAAAATTTAACCGGGGAGAAAAGTTCAGATGAACGCAATAGAAAAAAGAAGAATCAGCAAAAGCCTTGATATAATACTAAGTAGCGGTTAAAGAGTTATATCTTACGACATAACCTTACACTTTTCCCCGTAGGGGATTTAAATTTACGATTTATTTATGAAATGAAATTTTCACTTCTTTTCTCAACAGTACTTCTAAAATCGCTATTTTGACATCTTACATTAACCAGGGCTGTCAGGTAGCCAACATACTGGTTTTCTGATACCTGACAGGTCTGGTTCGCTATTCTTCATTTTGATATTATCTCAATCTACCGGTACCTCTTCAAGCTGTTCTACATGGCTGGGTTGGGGCATGGCTTTGTGGATGGTTAGCTCGTCGATAAGCCGGGTGTCGTCGGCAAATTTATCGATGATGAATAACACATATCGAACGTCAACGCAAATGGTTCGCTGCAAAACCTTTTCATAGGCAAGGTCACCACTCATGGCTTCCCAGTTGCCATCAAAAGCCAATCCGATAAGCTCGCCTTTACCGTTAATTACCGGACTTCCGGAGTTGCCACCCGTAATATCGTTGGTGGTAAGAAAATCGGTAATTAATTTGCCATCTTCACCGTATGGACCAAAATCTTTTTTCTCGTAAAGTTCTTTTAGTTTAGCAGGGACGATAAACTCATCATTGTTGGGGTCTTCTTTTTCCATTACACCTTTAAGGTGAGTAACATAATCGTAATGAACGGCATCGGCAGGATAGTAATCCAGTACCTTCCCGTAAGTAAAACGCATGGTAGAGTTGGCATCAGGGTAGAA
>QMPP01000129.1 GCA_003650425.1 Bacteroidota bacterium
ATGGGTGCGTGTCGGTGTTTAACCGTTCGCCATTCCATTGTTATCCTCTTTTAAAAAGGATGCTGTCTTTTTATATTTTTACAAATTCTCTGAAATTATTTCTGTCAATTACTTTACTTTCGGCGTTATATGCTTCAATAAAAGTCTTTGGCAGCCGTGTTCTTTTTCTGTTATTCCATTTAAATTCATATCCATATATTTTCCCGCTGTGTTCTTCTACAAAATCTACTTCTTGTTGCTGCCTGGTTCTCCAAAAATAAATGCGTGCAAGACTCTGTTTATATTCAATTTGTTTTATTCTCTCCGAAATCAAAAAATTTTCCCACAGAGCCCCTTTATCTGTCCGTAACTCAAGAGGATTAAAATTTCCTATTAGCATATTACGAATACCGTTATCATAGAAATATATTTTCTTATTCATTTTTATTTCATTGCGAAGATTGCGGCTAAAACTTCCCAACTTAAAAATTATAAATCCTTTTTGAAGAATATCAATGTATTTACTTACGGTATTTTTGTCAACATTTACAATTTGTGCCAATTCAGAATAGTTTACTTCACTTCCTACTTGCAAGGCTAATGCCTGAACCAATTTATCCAATATTTCGGGCTTTTGTATATTGGCAAATGAAAGAATATCATTATACAGATAACTATTCACTAAATTTCTTAGTACACCGACCTCATCATCAGGATGGTTTAAAACGTCCGGGTAAAGACCGTATAACAATCTATTTTCAAGTTGTTGCTCAGCATATAAGTATCCGTGGTGTTCTTCATATTCTTCCCACGAAATAGGAAATAACCGATATTCCCATTTTCGACCTGTTAACGGTTCGTTTATTTGGCTTGATAAATCAAAGGAAGAGGAACCACTTGTAAATAGCTGAACATCCTTAAACCTGTCTGTAATTATTTTCATTGTAAGTCCAATACCTTTTATCCTTTGGGCTTCATCAATGAAAACATATTTATGCTTGCCCAAAATTGAACGAATTTGTTCGGTATTTGGTTCTGTCAATAAAGTTCTTGTTCTTGGGTCGTCCCCATCAAGTAACAAATAGTCTTTGTCTTTCAGAATTTTATCTATCAGGGTTGTTTTCCCAACTTGTCGTGGCCCCATTAAAACAATTGCTTTTCCCGATCCGACTTTATTCGCTATTTCCTTTTCCAGATATCTTATGTACATATATTTTTATTGCAAAGGTAATATTTTTGTAAACAGATTCACCATAGGTTATACTATTTAGTGAATACTATCACGTGAAATAGTATATTCAGGTGAATACTTAATTTTTTTAAGCTTGCACCCAACCATGTGATATTAATAACCTAAAAAAAGTGTTTTGTTCTCTTTAATTATCAATTTGGCATTTTCATTCAAAAAGAAATTCTTTATCTGCGTATTGCTATTCAACTGTGGATAGTATTGATAATATTCGGATGATGGAATGGTTACCGAACTATTTGTATCAGGCACCTGATTATTCGACCAATTTCCGGCAATATTCCAATAGTGGCTGATACTTCCGTTCCAGAAAGTTCCGTATTCGTACAAACCGATATCGGGTGCTTCTTGAAGTGGGATTGGATTGTTATCATAATCTTTGGTTGAAAGTGATTCAGTTCCGGCATCTATGCATGGCGAACTGCTTTGCAGATGAAAGTCATCGTTGGGTTCGTCAACAAACAAAGGGTTACCTGCCATATTATTAGATATGGTATAGCCATCCCTTTCCGAAAGCGCATTGAAACCGGCTACACTGTACAAAGTGTCTCTGAAATCGCAGGTTTGGGTTGTTGAAGAGCTGAATACATCATTGTTTAGCAAAGAATTGTTGTAGGTTAATCCGTAGTCGTTGGATTCCACCACGAGGCTTTTGCCGCTAATGGTGGTGCCGCAGTTGTAAATGATGTTGTTCTTTATAATATTGTCATGAATATTGTAATCGTTGTTGCCTGAAATCCTGAATCCCGGCCCTTCTGCATTAACGATAACATTATTCTCGATGGTATTTTGTGTTACCTCCTGGTTAGAATAACCCTGCATTTCAATTCCTGCATCAACCACATCGGCAACCAGTGGGGTGTTTGTTGTACCGTCAAAAATATTGTGATGATAATGATTGTATTGCCCGTTTAACTGGCTCTGTACCGAAGTGTTGACAATTTGATTGTTATAAATTTCGCAATTCACGGCATCGTCAATACCGATTCTTCCCCCGTAGCAAATATCGGGTGAGGTCATATAATTTTCAAACACTTTTACATCGGATACTTTTATATTACTTCCGCCATCAAAGCCGATGCTCGCGTGCCCCCAGTTTTTGAAATAGCAGTTTTTTATCTCCCCGGCTTTCAGGGCGTGTAACCTGATACCATCGCCGCAACCCCTGTCGGAGCTACCATGATAGGTTCCGGCCATGGAATAGTTAAGCGTGAAATAAGCATCAAAATTGCAATTTTCCACGAGGATATCCTGAGGGTATTCTGCCGGATTGTTTGAATTAGTGTTGGTTACTAAACCACTTACTGCATATTTACCAATATTTAAACTGTCCAGCGTAATGTTTTTGGCATCAGTGTTTATATAAATACTTGTCCAGCCTCCCTGTAAATCTAAATTCTCGAACTTAATATGGTTGGCGTTTCCGACTATTAACGGGAAATCGCCTGCATATTTTATTTCAGCCACACCGTTGGGATCGGTTGAATAGTAAATATAGAGATCATAAGTAGCATTATCATATCGCCAGAAAAAGTTAATGCCGTCTAATTCGGCCGGAATGTTAGCCCTGAGTTTTTCCACACCGTCGATAAGCATACGTTCGGGGATTTCGGCAGGGGGATTATTCGCTTTCCAGATGTTTCCGCTTACGTTTGACCATGTATGCGGTTGCGTAACCACGCTGTTGAACACCGGTTTTGCTCCTGAACCGTAAGCCCCAAACACAATATCGTTCAGACCGGAACCTGAAATATTTTCAATAACAAGCCTTTCATCGTTCCAGGTTTCGGTTCTTTTAAACAGGATAGAATCACCGGCAATGAAGTTTTCCATCTCATCATTTATTTTGTCAATGGTTTCCCAGGCTGTTGCCGGACTGGTTCCATTTGAAAAATCGTCTCCGGAAGTAAAGTCAACATAATAGTTCACCCCTTTTAAACCTTCAATTTCTTGTTGGCTCAAAGTATAGTTCAGTATTTTAACCTCATCAATGATGCCGTTGAAGGAACCGGTATCGGCATTTAATGAACCGATGTAAAGCTTATCGTTCGTGGTTCCTAATACGCCGTTTGCCTGTTTACTTGCCACCTCAACTGCATTAATAAATAATCTGGCATTCCGTCCATCGTAAGTAAAAGTTACAAATTTCCAGTCGCCGACAGGAATGGAATCGGCAATATCAGCCTGAATCAAACCTCCTGTAAACGAGGTGTCACCGGAAAAGGGGGAATAAAACCCCAGTTGCCCCGAGTTGTTAATACCGAACCACCAGTCGTCACCCCTTCCGATGATCACCTGTTCGGGTTCAGCGGCATTTACACCGCTCCAATTAATCCATGCGGAAAGCGTGATGTTCATTTCAATATTCAGGCTGTTGCTGCTGTCAATTTCGATGTATTTGTTATCAGGGGATAAGTCTATTGCTTCGTTTACTTTGCCTGCAACTGAAAGGGGGGAGTTGACCAGCGTACCGTTGTTGCCAAAATCGGAAAGGTCGGTAAGTGTGGTTCCCGAAACAGAGCTTCTATCCATGCTCCAGCAGCCCATCTCTTTACGGGTTAGAAATGTGTTGTTCGATATTATCTGCGGAGGTGTTCCGCCCCAGGTGTTATTCAACACAAAACCGTCAACAACATTACCATGGCCGTAATTGTCGTACAGGTGATTGTTACCGCCCGAATTGTACATAAAGTTTACCAAATGCGAACCGGCAGGCATGGGGTTATCGTAAAAGTAGTTGTTGTAAACCTGATTGTTTTGTCCATTACCGTTGGCATGAAAATAGATGATTCCGTCTCTGGTTTGATCGGTGTGCAGATGCTGATGATCCTGCCTGGCAAAAATATTGTGATGGATGATGTTGTTTTTGCTGCCTACCAGGATGCCGTTGTTTTCAAAGTAATTATTCTTAATGGTGGAAAACCCGGAGCTGTCAATAATATAGGTTAATTCAATGCCATAGCGCACGTTGTTTTTAAATGCGCACCCCTCCACTTTCATGTTTTTATAACCATTTGCCGAGTTGGCGTTGGGTTCAAAGTCGATACCGGATTGCGGGTCGGTTCCATTGGCATTGTTAAACTCGCAACCGATTATTTTGAAATTTTCACCCGATATCACACTCATGTTGTTTCTGAACCCGTTTTCCAGCTTGCAGTTGTGCATTTCAAAATCGGTCATTTGGGTTTGACCGGAGTTTTCGTGAACCACAATATAGAGGTTGTCCATGGGGGAGTTGATTAGATGCAGATTTGTCAACCGGGTCCCGTCACAAGCGCCGTCAATAAACAGCACATCAGTTCCGGAGGTTTCAACAGTTGGATTTCGGGTATCGCGATTTCCGTCAAGCGTTAAATTATCGAGCGTAATGTTTTTGGAGTTGCTTAATCTAAATCCCCAATGATTCCAGTTGAGTGGAGCTTCATCCTGAATTTTGATTACAGCCTTTTCAGTGGAGGAGGTGGTAACCAGATAATGATGTGTATCGGAGAAATTATAGAAATTCAATCCGGTTGAAATAATATAGGTTTTTCCCGAAGTAAACTGTAATGTGCCTCCTGTTCCCTGCAAATCCCATATCGCATTTTGAATGGCAGCACGGTCATCGGTAACACCATCGCCCACAGCTCCGTAGTTATCGACAAGATAGGTTTGGGAAAATAGTGGTGAGGTTGTTAAAATGGATATGAAAAGTAAAATTAACGAGGCTGACCTGAAATTCTGCATAAATAACTTGTGTTCTAAGAATGCTGTTTCTGTCTTATATTCGATTCTACGAACAACAATTCTTATTATGTAAAGTAACGTCCCGATTTGTTCGGAAGGTAAAACTGGGATTAAAGATGCAATTTTTTTTAATTCGCCGCTATTTGTGAAGATGAAATTATTGATTGTAATTTTTTATTTAAAATAAATTGTAAAAATATTTTACACACACTTTCTTTTAATTCATTATTCCAATACTTTTGTTAATTATTGTTTCTATATTTTATACCAATGAAATCTAACATCCTCATTGTTGACGATAACCAAAGTGTTTTAACTGCACTGCAAATGCTGATACAAACTACCTTTGAAGAGGTGTTCACCCTTAGCAATCCTAACCAGATACCATCATTTCTTCAACAAAACAGTGTGGATATAGTATTGCTTGACATGAATTTTAAGGCAGGCATCAACACGGGCAACGAGGGACTATACTGGCTTAAACAAATTCTAGATATCGACAAAGCCATCAGCGTAGTTATGATAACAGCTTACGGTGATATTGAACTGGCGGTACGAGCCGTTAAAGAGGGTGCTTTCGATTTTATTTTAAAGCCGTGGAATAACGACAAGTTGCTCACGACCCTGAATGCAGCTTTAAAACTACGAAAAAGCAAATCCGAAACTGCCAGGCTTAAAAAAACCACCGGTATTTTAAAGCGGGAACTTAACGCGAATATGCCGGTTTTAATTGGCGAATCGAACGCGATGAAACGGGTAATGGCCATGGTTAAAAAAGTAGCTGCCACCGATGCCAATATTTTAATAACAGGTGAAAATGGTACGGGGAAAGAACTTATTGCCCGTGAAATTCATAAC
The DNA here is from genome assembly GCA_003650425.1 of Bacteroidota bacterium. Lineage (GTDB taxonomy): Bacteria > Bacteroidota > Bacteroidia > Bacteroidales > F082 > B16-G9. The sequence goes on from QMPP01000129.1 coordinate 5,813, forward strand.
CAATCACATCGCAATAACGAGATAATGGTAAGTGTTGACATGGGAGCCCTTAGCGAAACCCTTTTCGAAAGTGAATTGTTTGGCCACACCAAAGGGGCGTTCACCGATGCCGGGGAAGAACGTATCGGTAAACTGGAGACCGCTGAAAAAGGAACGCTCTTTCTTGATGAAATTGGCAACTTACCATTATCGTTACAGGCTAAAATGCTGGGAGCCTTACAAACCCGAACCATCACAAAACTGGGAGACAACAAAGCAATACCCATCGACATACGGCTTATCTCAGCCACCAACAAGGATCTCAAAGCCATGGTTACCGAAGGGTTATTTCGCGAAGACCTGCTCTATCGCATCAACACTATAACCATTCAAATTCCCCCGCTCAGAGAACGGGAAAACGACACACTTCTTCTGGCCGGTTTTTTTCTGGATATCTATGCCGAAAAATACAACAAGCCCGGTTTGAGCATAACCCGGGGAGCAAAAAATAAATTGTTGAAATACAAATGGCCCGGTAACGTGAGAGAATTACAACACTGTATGGAGAAAGCGGTTATTCTTACCGAGGAGAGAGTACTTGACAAAAGTAGTTTCTCGTTAGACTCTACAGACCATTACAAAAAGCCTGCTCTCCCGTTCGACACCATCGAAGAGATGGAAAAACAGATGATAATGGCCTCTATTAAAAAGGAGAACGGAAACATGAGCCTGGTGGCCAAAAAGCTGGGAATAACACGTCAGACACTATATAACAAGCTGAAAAAATATGGCCTCTAAACTATCAACCCATGACAAATAAACACTTTTACAAGGCTATTTTATTACGGTTGATAACAATAATTTTACTGGCAGGAGCTACCGTCTGGTTTTGGCTCGAATTACACTCCTTTGTTATTTGCACTCTTCTATTGATTTTATTGGCGATATCCATTTTTAATATCATTCGATACTTTAACAATATCAACCGCTGGATTTCCTTTTTCCTGCTCGGAATCGAAAATGAAGATACCACTTTAAAAATCCCCTCAAAAACCGGAAACAAAGCCATCGATGATGTTTACAAAGGAATGCAGCGACTAAACGATCTCTTTCGACAAACAAAAATAGAAATCAGCTCGCAAGAACAATACTTCCGTTCGGTCATCAATCAATCGGCTACCGGCCTCTTTTCGGTAAACAAAAACGGAAGAGTCATTAACATCAACCCCGCTGCCGTTAAATTAATACAACTGCAAGAATATCATCATGTGAATTCACTTGAAAGCATTCATAAAACATTGCCCGTATTTATCCTGAATCCTGCCAAAACAAAAAAACAGCCTTCTGCCATTTTTGAAAACAAGCAGGGGCAAAAACTCCTTTTTAAACTATCGGAAATTAAACTAAAAGAGGAAACCATCAAGCTGGTAGCCGTGAGTGACATCACCAAAGAACTCGACAGCCGTGAAGTGGATGCCTGGATAAAACTGGCTCGCACCCTTTCGCACGAAATCATGAACAACATAGCCCCTATCACTACCTTGTCGCAGGTAATATCGGGATATTATACAAAAAACCACGAAGCGGTAAAACCGGAAGATATCGACGAAAAAACCATCCAAAACACCATTAAAGGGCTAACTGTGATTGAAGAACGCAGTACCGGTTTACTGAATTTCGTGGAGAATTATCGCAAATTCACCAAATTGCCCGAGCCTGAAATGACAACCTTCGATTTAATTCCGGTTATCGAAAATAACCTGTTGGCAGCCTCCGCTTTTAAAGGCTACGATAAAATTAAAATTAACAAGCACTATCCTGATACGTTAAAAGTGATGGCAGACAAGAAGCTGCTTTCGCAGGTAATCACCAATTTGCTTAAAAACGCCACCGAAGCATTAATGGAACATCAGGTTGAAAACCCGGCAATAACCTTAAAAGTTTCTGAAACCGGCAGTTCGGTTAAAATAGAAGTATCCAACAACGGCCCTTCCATCCCTGCCGGGCTTCGCGAACAAATATTCGTACCGTTTTTCACGACCAAAGAAAACGGTTCGGGCATTGGCCTTAGTTTAAGCAAACAGATTATGCTTTCGATGGGGGGTGATATCATACTAAACTCCGGGAAACTGAAAATCACCGCTTTTACCATCACATTAAGAGAGGTTGATTAGTTTCGTGCCTTTTACAGAAAAAAAAACTGAAATACATGGTTACCCTAAAATGAACAATCTATTTCACCAAAACGAGCAAATTTCCCTTAAATGAAACATCAATAATACACTCTCCCGGATTTAACTTCTTGATAATCCTGTTATTCACATAATCGTAAACCGTGTAGGCTTTGTTACTACCCAACCCTTTTAAAGTAATCTTCCCATCCCATTGCCCGGCATAAAAAGCATAATACAAAACCCCATCCTTCTCAATAACATGGGTTTCAGGCTTATCAAAACCAATATCG
>QMPP01000130.1 GCA_003650425.1 Bacteroidota bacterium
AACATCAGGTGTTCGAAAAGATGGGCAAAGCCTGTTTTGTCGGGGCTTTCATCTCTTGAACCCACTTTATAAATGATGTTCATCGCCACCACGGGGGTGGTTTTATCCTGATGAACCAAAACCGTTAGTCCGTTATCTAATTTGAACCTTTCAAAATCTACCATATTCTGTTTTCGTATAAGCTGGCAAAGGTAATCTAAAGTGCGTAATGGAAAATGCGGAAATAGTGGTTTTATAATTTTTTACCTTTGAACTTGTTTAAAGTTTACCAGCCATATCTTATTATGAATAATAAAAATTAACTATAAACAAGTTTTTTGTTGTAAACAGCTTTCACGGGTGATTATTTGTCCGTTACTTAGCTTTTAGCTTCTTAAAGTTTGCTACCTTTGCATCCAATAATTTAACTTTTAAAAGTAGCGTTGGTATGGAAAGAGATAGTAAAGTTTTTGACCTGATTCAGCAGGAAAAAAATCGTCAGATGCATGGCATCGAGCTTATTGCTTCAGAAAATTTTGTTAGCGAGCAGGTGCTGGAAGCCATGGGCTCGGTAATGACTAACAAGTATGCCGAGGGATATCCCGGAAAAAGATATTATGGTGGTTGCGAAATTGTTGACCAAACCGAACAGCTGGCCATCGATCGTGCTTGCGAGCTTTTTGACGCGCAGTATGCTAATGTGCAGCCTCACTCGGGTGCGCAAGCTAATATGGCTGTTTTACTGGCCTGTTTAAAACCCGGCGACACTTTCATGGGGCTGGATCTCTCGCATGGCGGACACCTTTCGCATGGTTCACATGTAAATTCATCCGGCATACTCTATCGACCGGTAGCTTACCATGTAAAGGAGGAAACCGGCACGGTTGATTATGATGAGATGGAAAAAATTGCGTTGGAGGAAAAACCCAAACTGATTATTGCCGGTGCTTCAGCCTATTCACGCGACTGGGATTATGAACGCATGCGCGATATTGCCGACCAGGTCGGGGCTATTTTGATGGCTGATATTTCGCATCCTGCAGGCTTGATTGCCAAAGGTATTTTGAATGACCCGATAGAGCATTGTCATATTGTAACCACTACAACCCATAAAACGCTTCGCGGGCCTCGCGGGGGTATGATTTTGATGGGTGAAGATTTTGAAAATCCATGGGGATTGAAAACGCCCAAGGGTGTTACCAAGATGATGTCAACGGTGTTGAATTCTGCTGTATTTCCGGGCATTCAGGGTGGGCCGCTGGAGCATGTTATTGCAGCCAAGGCAGTGGCATTTGGCGAAGCACTCACCGATGAATATTTCCAGTACATCCTGCAGGTTAAAAAGAATGCCGATGCCATGTCGAAGGCTTTTATCGACAGGGGTTATCATGTTATTTCCGGGGGCACCGACAACCATTTGATGTTGATTGACCTTCGCTCTAAATTCCCTGAAATTACCGGTAAGGTTGTTGAAAACACTCTGGTAAAGGCTGACATCACGGTTAACAAAAACATGGTTCCGTTCGACAGTCGTTCGCCCTTTCAGACCAGTGGTTTGCGCGTGGGTACACCGGCCATTACCACCCGTGGTTTAAAAGAAGAACAGATGGAGCCTATCGTGGCTATGATTGATGAGGTTATCAGTAACATTGACGATGAAAAAGTGTTGGAAAGTGTTAAAACGCGTGTTAACGCCATGATGAAGGATTTTCCTTTGTTTGCATAGAAACAATAGTTGCTTTTGAAAAAAAAGTTTACGGTTATGCTGTGAACTTTTTTTTTGTCTTTTGACGACTGTAAGTTGTCAGGGTATGGTGTAACTCACGGTTATAAACCGTGAGGTAGATCAACGGGATTTGATAATGAGAGGTTATTTGCCATTTCTTTGGTAATGCTGCATTAGCAGGGCTTTATAAGCTGCTAAAATAATCCCAAAGAGCATCTTTTGGAGGGGGGGCAATAACCGTAACCGGCTCCTTTTTCACAGGATGGATGAATTCGATTTTACGGGCATGAAGGCTGATGGAGCCGTCGGGGTTGGAGCGGGGGAAGCCATATTTAAGGTCGCCTTTTACAGGACATCCAATGGCCGACAGCTGTGCCCTTATTTGATGATGTCTTCCGGTGTGCAGGTCAATTTCCAATAAATAGTAGTCCTTGCTGACAGCAATCATCTTGTAGCTCAGGATAGCTTCTTTACTGTTTTCAACCGGTTTTTTGTAGGCAAACGATTTATTTTTTTTCGGATTTCGTACGAGGTGATGTATCAGGGTGTCAGCCTCTCGCGGCGGCGGTTTTTTAACAATAGCCCAATAGGTTTTTTTAATCGTTCGTTCTTTAACCATGTTGTTTAGGCGGGTTAGTGCTTTGGAAGTTTTGGCAAAGATAACGACGCCGCTAACAGGACGATCGAGTCGATGCACTACACCTACAAAAACGTTGCCTGGTTTGCTGTACTTAACTTTAAGGTACTGTTTCAGCGTTTCGCTAAGTGGTTCATCGCCGGTTTTGTCGCCTTGTACAATTTCGGAAGGCAGTTTGTTCACCACTATCAGGTGATTATCTTCCAGCAGGATACGTTCGGCGGGGAACATTATTTAAAATATTGCTCTTTCTCGTTGGGAAAATCGTTGGATTTAACATCGTTGATGTAGTGATCGAAAGCACCGATAATCTCATCGTGAAGGTTGTGGTAACGACGTAAAAACCGGGGAGAAAAATCTTTGTTAATGCCCAACATATCGTGCAGCACGAGAACCTGCCCGTCCACTTTATGGCCGGCGCCAATCCCGATGGTGGGTATGGTTAGCGATTGTGTAACTTCCGTGGCTAGTCCTGAGGGGATTTTTTCAAGTACTACGCCAAAACAACCTCTTTCTTCCAGAATTTTTGCATCTTTTTTTAGCTTGTTGGCTTCTCCCTTTTCGGTGGCTCTAACCACGTAGGTGCCAAACTTGTTAATTGACTGTGGGGTAAGTCCTAAGTGACCGAGAACCGGAATTCCCGCCGACAGAATTCTGTCGATGGATTCAACGATTTCTTCCCCTCCTTCCATTTTGATGGCGTTGGCACCCGATTCTTTCATAATCCGGATAGCCGAGTTAAGCGCTGCTTTCGAATTTCCCTGATAGGTTCCAAAGGGGAGATCGACCACCACGAGTGCCCGTTTAACTGCTTTCATCACCGAAGTAGCATGATAAATCATCTGGTCGAGGGTGATGGGAAGAGTGGTGACGTTTCCGGCCATTACGTTGGAGGCTGAGTCACCTACCAGAATGACATCGATACCGGCTTCGTCGAGTAGCCGTGCCATGGAGTAGTCGTAACCGGTTAACATGGCAATTTTTTCGCCCCGTTGCTTCATCTCCTGCAACACGTGGGTGGTTATTTTGGGATAATCTTTACTAAAGTGCATGGTTTAACTTTTTGTTGACGGGCAAACATACATAAAAAGTTTGGAGTGTCTGGAGTTTGGAGTGTCTAAAGTAATCCCAGCTCCAGTTTGGCTTCTTCCGAAATCATATCCTGATCCCAAGGTGGGTCGAAGGTGATTTCAACATCGGCTCCTTTTACTCCTTTTACATCCAATACCGATTGTTTTACTTCCTGTGGAAGGCTTTCGGCCACGGGACAATTGGGTGCTGTGAGGGTCATGGTTATTTTGGCAAAACCGTCGTCTTGCACATCCACATCATAGATAAGACCCAGTTCCCAGATGTTTACCGGAATTTCGGGGTCGTAAATATTTTTTAAGGTGATACGGATGTTGTCTTCTATCTCTTTTTTCTCTTCTGTTGTCATGGGGGTGTTTTTTTTTAAATTAATTGGTTATTTGGTTGTTATTAGGTTTCTCCTGTAATTAACCGCTAAGACGCTAAGACACCAAGGTTTAGTCTTACAACTTCGCTCCCTCGCAACTTCGCCCTCTCGCTCTTTTGGTTATTTCTCATTCTGTTGTCATTCAGTTGTCATTCTGCGTCGGACGTTGTTTTGTTTTTGATAGTTGTTGTTAATTGTTTTCTTTTAGTTTAAAAGCCCGGGCATAGAGCTGAATTTGTTTAATCATCGAAAGCAGTCCGTTGGAGCGGGTGGGAGAGAGGTGTTCTTTTAGCCCTATCTGTTCCAGGAAATTCATGTCGGTATTTAGTATTTCATTAGCTGAATAACCTGAAAAGGTTTTGATGAGCAGGCTCACGATTCCCTTGGTAATGACGGCGTCGCTGTCGGCAGTAAAATATATTTTTCCATCCTCATCATGTCTGGCGTGCAGCCACACTCTCGATTGACATCCTGAAATAAGATGTTGCGGATCTTTGTATTTTTCTTCGATGGCCGGAAGCTCTTTTCCCAGTTCGATGAGGTAGGAGTATTTGTCCATCCAGTCATCAAACATCGAAAACTCTTCAACAATGGCATCTTGTTTTTCTTTAATGGTCATGGTCTGTTTTTTTTTGCAAAAATAGGCTTTCTTTATAAGTGTAAACTTAAAATGGTTTCTATTTTAACATAGAAACTACTTTTACGAGCGCATCAGCAAAGAGATCGACTTCTTCTTTAGTGTTGTACATGGCGAAGGATGCTCTTACCGTTCCGGGAAGTCCGAGGAAATCGATAAGGGGTTGGGCACAATGGTGACCGGTGCGTACGGCGACACCCATTTTGTCGAGTAACATACCTACGTCGTAAGGATGGATGCCCTCCACCACGAACGAGAGGGCGGCCGTTTTTTGCTTGGCAGTGCCGATAATTCTAACCCCTTCAATGGCTGAAAGTTTGGTTTCGGCATGAGCTAAGAGTTTGTCTTCATGCTGCCTTATTGCATCAATGCCCGTTTCGTTAATGTAGCGTAATGCTGTTTCGAGTGCCAGAGCGCCTTCCACGTTGGGGGTACCGGCTTCGTATTTAAAAGGCAGCTCGTTAAAGGTAGATTTCTCGAAGGTTACTTCATCAATCATTTCGCCGCCAAACTGGTAGGGGGGAAGACGGCGCATCCAGTTAAATTTTCCGTAAAGTACACCGATTCCCATGGGGGCATAAGCTTTATGGCCTGAGAAAGCGTAAAAGTCGCAGCCTAAATCCTGTACATCTACTTTGGTATGTGCAATGGCTTGGGCGCCATCAAGCAAAACAGGAATGCCCTTGTCTTTGGCTATTTTGATAATTTTTTTTACAGGGTTAATGGTTCCCAAAACATTGGATACGTGCGTTAATGCCAGCAGTTTTGTATAGGGGTTCATCATTTTTTCAAGAAATTCCAGATCGAGTTCGCCGTTTCGATTGATGGGCACTATTTTAAGCCTGGCGCCACGTTTTTCGCAAAGCTGTTGCCACGGCACGAAGTTAGAATGGTGTTCCATGGCAGTAACCAAAATTTCATCTCCTTTTACTATCCAGGGTTTTAAGGCGGTGGCTAGCAGGTTAATGGATTCGGTGGTTCCACGGGTAAAAATAATTTCGTTGGTTTCTTCGGCGTTGATAAACTGCCTGACATATTCGCGTGCGCCTTCAAACAAATCGGTAGCCTCCTGACTTAACGTGTGCACACCGCGGTGAACGTTGCTGTTTTGGTGGAGGTAATAGTTGCTGATACAGTCGATTACCTGCTGAGGTTTTTGTGTGGTAGCGCCATTGTCGAAATAGATTAGGGGTTTGCCGTTTATCTGTCTCCGCAGGATTGGAAAATCGGCTCTTATTTTTTGGATGTCATAACTCATGTCGTCTGGTTTATTCGGGATATTAATTAAATAATACCGGTGTTAAATCGACAAAATTAGTTAAAAAAGAGGGTGTAATTACGAATTACGAAAGGCTATGTACAAGTAATATTCCGTAAAGGAAAAAGATTCAGGGAGTGGAAGGTTGCATATACTTTTGCTGGTTGATGATTAAAACCTTTTCATCTTTTATAAACATGTATCCATATTCGTAGCAAAAATAGTACGTGTTTTGATAGGATGTTGTGTGCGAGTGTGTGTGATAGTTAAAATCAAATCCCAGCTTTAAAAGGTACTCTTTCCGGATGACGGTTTTTCCTTCGGGGTTGAACTGTTTGAGGATTTTCCGGTTTTTTCGGAGAATTTTGTTGATATTGGTTATGAGTATTTCATGCTCACGTTTAATTTGGTTGTTGTAGGTGTTTCGGCACTGGTCGCAACAAAATTTTTTGTCGCTGCGTCCCACGAACTCTTCGCCACAGTTTAAACATATTGATTTCATAATTACGCTGTTAAGGTGGTTTAACTATATTCTTAGTATTTTATCAAGGATTGTTTTATAATGCTGTTTTTCTTGATCATCACAAAATTAATAAAATTATTCGTTTTTTTAATTGCTTATTGTCGATTATACGCACTTAATAATATGGGTTGGTTTTTTTTGCTCTCTATTTTTGAAAAATAATCTAAAAACTTATTGCTATGTACAAGGAAAATAGAAAAACGCCAATATTTATTAACCGTGTTGAGGTAAAGGGAAAGGTTTGCCTAAAGTTGTTTTTTTGGCGAAACCAGGTAGTGTATAATAGAATTCGTAAAAATGATTGGATTAAGTTTGAGTCTGATGAAAGGTTTTTTTACGTTGAAGATAGTGATTTGAGCCTGACGATATTACAAGATACTTTCGGAGATATCGCCTATCTGAACAAGTCTCATATTGATGATTTTTTCAGGAGTAAACCTGTGATAAAAGGGGACGTTGTCAGGAGTAGCATCCGGCAGAATAGTGCCTTGAAAAAGAGGCCTGTCCTTCCCAAGGTGCTGTTGTTTCCATATACTATGGGTGGTAAAAAGCTAATAGGGATTAAAAAATATTTCAGGTATAGTGAGTATGCTGATATTAAGAAGTTTAACCTTTTACAATGGGATGTGAAACATGGTGTTTGGTGTTTTGAAGCACAAAGGGAGGCTATGAAAGAGGTGGTGGAGTTTTTAGTGCAGCATTACGTTGTGCGGATCAATACAGAGTTAAAGGTGAGTGACTTGGAGATTAAAAGGTTGCTTCTGGAACAGAGTTTCGTAAAACATGATAATTTTATTTCGGTTCCGGACGAATTTTTGGCTTATATGCAGTTGCATCACCACAGTATGAACACATTTGAAACTTATCATAATATGGTATTGCGTTTTCTGAATTGGGATGATGCTACAACACTTGAGCAGATAAACAATTTTGAGGTAGAGGATATCGATCGCTATCATGAAACGTGGATGCAACAACTGAATCCTTCCGATTCGGTTATCAATCAATCGATTAATGCAATCAAGTTGTATTATAAAACGATTGAAGATAAAGTAATGAATCTTAAGGAGATAAATCGACCAAAGCGTAAAAAAATGTTACCAACCATTTACAGTCTGGATGAAATCCGTAGAATAATAAGTAGTATTGAAAATCTCAAGCATCGAACGATGATTTTACTTATTTATTCAGCCGGTTTACGTTTGAGCGAGATGATTAATTTAAAGATCGATGATGTTTTAGAGGATCGAAGGATGATATTTATTAAAGGAGGCAAGGGGAGGAAGGATCGTTATACAATACTTTCGAATACGGTGCTTGAGATGCTGCGCCATTATAAAGAGGTGTATCAACCTGAACGGTTTCTGTTTGAAGGACAATATGGAGGGCCGTATTCGCCGACAAGCGTACGGAAAGTTTTAATCCATGCCAAAGCCAAAGCGGGAGTGACCAAACAGGGGGCAGTCCATACTTTGCGGCATTCGTTTGCCACTCATTTGCTCGAAAACGGCACTGATTTACGATACATTCAGGCATTATTAGGACATCAAAGTTCTAAAACCACCGAGATATATACCCATGTAACGACCATAAATATTTCGAAGATTACCAGTCCCGGTGATTTAATTGACCTATAATGTTAGGTGAAACAAAAATAATTCTACCTTTACAACAAAATTTTGCTATGCGTCATTCAATCCTTACTCGATTTTATTTTATTTCCGCTTGTGGGGGGAAGGACAACAGCGGACAGGGAAGTCATAAAGGGCACACGAGAGAGGATAGCAAGTAGTTGTGTGCTAACCTCCGGTAGCAATTTTAGAAAAAAAAATATGTTAGTTTCGCTATTTTGGTTTTTACGAAATTATTCTTGAAACAAAGATTTGTCGTTCCTTCCAGCCGGCAAAAAAAGAAAAGATTTGTGTTGCGCGTACGCTTAACTGAAAAGAAAGATTATTGAGCTGTAGAAAGCATGGTAGAAAAA
>QMPP01000131.1 GCA_003650425.1 Bacteroidota bacterium
TAAGGAACAGTGCCCACATATCCGCTTGTTTTTGGAAAAGCAAAAATAGTAACTTTTAGCTGTTAACGCGTTAAAAGGTGTTAAGATACGCTGCTAAAAGTATATCAGAAGTCTCAAGTTGCCCGTTTTGCAAAAAGGATCCTCTGAGGATTCACCTGTTGCCCGATAAAAGTCGGCCCCCGACTTTGAGTCGGAGGACGACTGAAAACCGCCTGCCCCTTTCGCCAAAGGTATTTCCGACTTAACGACGTGGTGTTTTGATGATTTCACTTCGGCCGATGGATTAAATTCCAAAACACAAGCACCAAATAACAAATAAATTCCAATTTCAAAATAAGAATTACCAAAACTCTTTTTCATCTTTCTCATTACTCCCCTAACGCTAATCAGGATTATAAATGCTGATTAAACGATTTAATACATTTTTTCTCTTTGCTCTTTCAGTTTCTCATCTGAAATATAATTGTCGTAACTCATCATTTTATCGATAATTCCGTGGGGAGTTAATTCGATAACACGATTACAAACGGTTTGAATAAACTGGTGGTCGTGCGACGACAGGAATACGTTACCGGGATAGCGGCCTAAATTGTTGTTAAAGGCCTGGATTGATTCCAGATCGAGATGGTTGGTGGGGGTGTCCAGCACCAGCGCGTTGGCATCGGTGAGCATCATTTTGGCAATCATGCACCGCATTTTTTCGCCTCCCGAAAGCACACTGACTTTTTTGTGCATCTCTTCGCCGGCAAAAAGCATCTTGCCCAAATAGCCTCTGATGTAAAGTTCTGTGGTATCGTTGGTAAATTGTGCCAGCCAGTCGAACAGCGATAAATCGTTTTCAAAAAACCGGGTATAGTCGATGGGCAGATAAGCATAGGTGATGGTTTGCCCCCAAAGGTATTCGCCTGAGTCGGCTTTTTTGTTACCGTTAATAATTTCAAAAAAGGCTGTCATGGCCCGGGGGTCTTTCGAAAGGAAGACAATCTTGTCGTTTTTGTTCGTGGTGAATTCCACATCTTTAAATAATACTTTACCATCGTCGGCTGTGGCACTCAAACCGGTAACATCAAGTATCTTATCGCCGGCAGGCCGTTCGGGCGTAAAAATGATACCCGGATATTTTCGGGTAGAGGGTTTGATGTCTTCCACGTTCAGCTTTTCCAGCATCTTTTTTCGGCTGGTGGTCTGTTTTGACTTGGAAGCGTTGGCGCTAAAACGCGCGATGAACTCCTGCAACTCTTTTCGCTTTTCGGCTGCTTTTTTATTTTGTTTCGATTGCTGACGCAACGCCAGCTGACTGCTTTGATACCAAAAGGTGTAATTGCCGGCAAACATGGTGGCTTTCCCAAAATCGATGTCAACCGTGTGGGTACTGATGGCATCCAAAAAGTGTCTGTCGTGCGAAACAACCAGCACGGTATTTTCGTAGTTAGCCAGATAGTTTTCGAGCCATACTACCGTTTCAAGGTCTAGGTCGTTGGTAGGCTCATCCAGCAGTAAATTGTCGGGATTACCAAAAAGCGCCTGTGCCAGCAACACCCTAACCTTTTGTTTCCCACTCATATCTTTCATTAAAGTGTTGTGGAATTCCTCTTTAATGCCCAAATTACCCAAAAGGCTGGCAGCATCGCTTTCGGCATTCCAGCCGTTCATCTCGGCAAACCGGGTTTCCAGTTCGGCGGTTCTTAGCCCGTCTTTGTCGGTGAAATCGGCTTTAGCATAAAGCGCATCTTTTTCCTGCATGATGTCCCAAAGTTCGGCATCTCCTTTTAGTACGGTGTCAAGTACGGTAAACTCGTCAAAGGCAAAGTGATCCTGACTTAATACCGAAAGGCTTTCGCCGGAGCCAAAGCTTACATTTCCGGCGGCGGAATCCATTTCGCCTGAAATTACTTTCAGTAAAGTGGATTTGCCGGCTCCGTTGGCGCCGATAATACCGTAGCAATGGCCGGCGGTGAAGGTTAAATTGACTTCCTGAAACAATACTCTTTTGCCAAATTGTATTCTTAAATCTGAAACTGTAATCATGTATGGGCTAATTGTGTTAATTTAACGAGAAAGGCTCTCGTTTTTAAAATGGGCGGCAAAAGTACAATTTATTGTTGTACAAAAGTAAACATGAAAAATACCCTGCTGATTATGGGCTGTTCTTTGGCTAATTTTTAAAGAAATTGGTAATCGTCCCCCGACTTGAAGTCGGAGGATGACTGTTACAAAATGATTGTTTTTAGGAATTACCCTTTTATTTTTTTCTCGATGGCAGTAGTTGAGTAACCCGGCAGGAATTCGATGGTAACAACCTCTCCGCCTTTGACCAAAACAATATCGTAACCCACAATTTCTTCGGGTTGGTAGTCGGAACCTTTTACCAAAACATCAGGCTGTACCATCTTGATGATTTCATAAGGGGTATCTTCATCAAAAATGATAACCATATCGACAAAGCGCAGGGATGCCATGATGGTACTGCGGGAAATTTCATCTTTGATGGGGCGGTTAGTTCCTTTTTTCAGCTTGCGTGCCGACTCATCGGAGTTAACACCAACCACTAAGTAGTTTCCTAAATCTTTGGCTTTACTTAAATAGTCGATATGGCCAAGATGTAGCAGGTCGAAGACGCCGTTGGTAAAGACAACTTTTTTACCCTGAAACGAAACGGTTGCCAACAGTAATTTTAATTGACTGTCATCAGAACGAAAAATTTTTTGCTGTATAATCTCCAGGTTACTCATTGAGCGGTTTTTGTTTCTTCGATAAAAACATAAGCATAAAATAGGATAATCCTCCCACGCCAAGGTTTAGCAAAGTTTGTCCTGCATGCGTAATGGCGGCAAAGGAGCCGGCAGCCACGGCGTTGATACCATACACCTCGTGAAGCAGCGATTTAATAATAAAATGGTAGGCACCAATTCCTCCGGGAACCGGGGCAACAATACCGAGGCTTCCAATACCAAGTAATGTGAGGCCATCGCCAAAATTCATGAAAGCGGTTTCGGGTAACATCTTAACGGGAAAATAAACCATAACAGCATACAAAAACCATATCAGGATGGTATAGATAACAAACAGAAGTTTGTGTTTTAACTTAAGGATGGTTTTTATTCCATCCCAAAGGCCATCTAAAAAAAGCCGGATTTTTCCGTAAAACGAGAGTTTTTTAATTCGTGCCCTAAACCGGTAAAGTAACCAAACGGATAGTAAAAAGAGGAGAATTGTTCCACTTATAACCAGGGTAATGGCCCAAATATTATTAGAAAACCGATTTAATATAGGAGAGAAAATATCGTTAACATAGTCGCCTACCAAATCAATTTGAAAAATGATGACAAAGAAAATAATCAGCAACAGCATCAGCATATCCAAGAGCCGTTCGGAAATTACTGTCCCAAACAAGGAGTTAAAAGGAATTTTTTCTTTTTTCGAGAGCACACCACAGCGTACAAACTCTCCCATGCGGGGAACGGCCGTATTAGCCATGTATCCCACCATCAGCGAATAAAAGGTACTCGATAATCTGGTTTTGTAGCCCATTGAGTTAATAAGCATATTCCAACGGAGCGAACGAACAATATGTGAAAGTAAAACGGCAATAAGCGAGTAAAAAACCCAGATGTAGCTGGCGTTTTCAATATCGCTCCACACCTTTGTTAAGTCAAGTTTCCGGAAACTCAGCCAAAGCAGGAAAAACCCCAGTCCAAGGAAAAAAAGATATTCTAAAACAGTTACCAAGCGGCTTTTCTTCTTACTGCTCACGGTATTATTTTAATTGGTTGTTTTCGTTAGGGAAAATAATAGTAGGTTTAAAATTTTTTGCCTCTTCAAAATCCATGGAAGCGTACGAAATGATAATAATCAAATCATTAATCATTACTTTTCGGGCTGCAGCACCATTGAGGCCAATAACGCCGGACCCACGTTTACCTTTAATAATATAGGTCGAAAACCGTTCACCGTTGGTTATATTATATATACTAACCTTTTCACCTTCAATCATATTGGCGGCTTCCATCAGATTTTCGTCGTTGGTGATGCTACCCATGTAATCAAGGTTGGCTTCCGTGATGGTAGCACGGTGTATTTTGGATTTTAAAACTTGTATGTTCATGGTGTTGATAAATAAGAGCGGCAAAATTACTAATAAAATCTGATATTATCTATTAATCTTACATCCCCTAAAAAAACGGCTACAAAACCTAGTGCACCCGTATTTCTTTTCCATTGCTCCAGTGGTTGTAAAAAGGTTTCATCAGCTACCTGAAAGTATTCCAGAGTAAAAGAGGGATTATTATTAAATCGGTCAGCAACCCAGCGGGCGATTTCCACGGGCGACTTTTTGTCTTTAAGTTGAACCGCCTCTTGTAATATTTGATAAACCAAGGACGCTACTGCCCGCTCTTTGGGTTTTAGCCTTTCGTTTCGGGAGCTCATGGCCAACCCGTCGGGTTCACGAACAATGGAGCAGGGGATAATCTCCAACGGCATCTTTTCCATTTCAACCAGCCGTTTAATGATGGCCAGCTGCTGAAAATCTTTTTCACCAAAATAGGCTTTGTCGGGGGTGATGATGTTAAACAACCTCTTTACCACCACAGCCACCCCGTTAAAATGGCCCGGACGGAAGGCTCCTTCCATCACCGTTTCCAGTTTGCCAAAGTCGAAATGCTCGGTAACCTCTTCTTCAGGATACATCTCCTCAGCCGTGGGGGCAAATAAAATATCGCAGCCAACACTTTCAAGTAGCTTTTTATCTTTTTCCAGGTCTCTTGGATATTTCTTCAGGTCTTCGGGGTTGTTAAACTGAATGGGGTTGACAAAAACACTTACCACCAACAGGTCGTTTTCCTTTTTTGCCCGGCGCATCAGGGTTAGGTGTCCCTCGTGCAAAGCCCCCATCGTGGGAACAAATCCAATTTTCCTGCCGCTTTTTTTAGCCTCTGCAAGAAACTCTTTTGTGTTGTGTATGGTGTCGAAAGTTTTCATTTTTGTTATCCGACCTTAATTAATATTTACTGATAATTTTCCACAAATCTTCTTCCAGCGTGGTTTCCGGAGTTTCAACAATTCTTCCTGATTCGGTTTCATCTTTATAAACGATAAAGGTGGGAACCCGCTCAATATGATAACCGCTGATATCTTCAACCACGGCATTTTTATCTCTGTTAACGGCAATAAGTTTCAAGTTGGAAGCCTTCATGCCGGCTTTATCTATGATTTTCATAAATCGAGGAACCTGTTCCTGACTGTCGCCACACCACTCACCAAAAACAATAACGACAGAAACCGAATTAATATTTCCCTTTAAGTTATTGATGTACCTTTCAGAAGGTTTGTAATCGTTGTATTCTGGATTAAAATAAGTTCCAAATTCGCCTTCCGTCAGAGCCTGGCGATTGCAAGGGCCTGCCAGTACTTCCTGCTCAAGCCTTGAATCGTAAACTTTGGTGTTTATCTTTTGAGCTATCAACACCTGACCGGCAAACAACATAAAAACTAAAACAGCCAATAAATTCTTCATCTTTTATTAACTTTACCGTAATTTTAAAAAACAAAGGTACAACCAAATTGAGTAATCGCGGCAAAAAAATTCTAAAGATGGAAAAGAGTGAGCCTGTAAAACTGTGGAAACTGACTCAACTGTTTGTTATTTCCTCGTTGGCTGCCACTTTTGCTTTTACGTTGGTTTTTTTTCTTACCAACTGGGTTGCTCTCTATTTTGCGTACGATTTTAACATTCCCGGCCACTTCGATTTAAACGGTTTGGTGTTTGACACGGAAAAAGCAGGTGATTTATGGACTTTCGATGCCACCGTTACTATTCTTCTTTCAAAGCCTGTTAGTGCCCTGTTAATGGCTGTTGTTTCGCTGGCAGCCTTTATGTTTATAAAACGAAAGTTAATCAGCTTTTTCTTTTTTCTTTTTTGGATGAATGTATTAAGCTTCAATCTGGCATTGGGCGGACTGGTTGACGATGCCATTATGGGGTCGGGTACTTACGATGTGCTTATGCTGATGAAAATGAATCTAACGGCGGTTGTGCTTAGTAGTCTTATCATTAGCTATTTATTATATCGGGTGGGGATGATTAATTACTTTGTGGTTTGGGCTTCGTTTCCGAAAAATTACCTGAACAACTGGCAGGCCAGGTCTGTTTTTTTAATGATTGCCATTGTGTTGCCGTGGCTGCTGCTGTTTACTTTTCCTTCGTTCGATAGCGAATCACACTATTCGCTGAGTAATTTTTTGAAAAATGTTTCGGTGCTGGTAATTTTATTACCCCTTTTTATTGTAAAACCTAAAGATGCGTTTTTCTCTCATCTGGAAATACTTAATCATCCACAAAAGTTTGATTGGTTAAACCTCGGTTTGTTTGCTTTGGGGACTTTTCTGCTCTATTATTTTATGGTAGATGGGGTTTACCTTTCGTAGATGTTTCTGATGATTAATCATAGTAAACTTAAAACTATTTTTGGCTAATTTCTGTAACGTTCCGGGGTAAAATGTAATCAAGAAAAGAAAAAATGTAATTAACTCAATATTCGCAAGTATTGAATTAAGCCGCGAATTCGCGGCTATTTTTATTTTCTGATAAGGTTAGTTCTATTTGAATAAAAAGACTTTATCTAAACCTTAGTTGGCTTTATAAATAAATATCACTTGCGAAAGTTAAGTAATTAAAATAAAGATAAGTCCAGTAGGGGCGACAAGTTATCGGATGTCTTTTATAAATGTATCCTTCGTAATAATCAATTTCCTATTTTTAATCCATTAATTACACTTTTCAATACACGACCATCTGTAAAAACATATTCAATTGTAATAGTATGAATCCGGGTGCTGTCAGGAGCAGCATTAAATTTGAAATAATATTGACTATCTCTGTTGGAGCTATTAATCATAAGATTATTTATTTTAGAATCCAGTATCCTGGCATCCCTACTCACACTAATCATATCAATTAGCGATTCGCCGGCAGGGTATACCGAACTATAGGGCTGATCTGAAGTTATGTTTACCTCTTTAAAAACATCAAAATCTTCAGCAGGTGAACAAGCTTTGGCACTGCTTATTCCAAATTGATAATTGATTGGCATCTCGTTAAAAACAATCTCAATTTCATTTTGCACCTTAATCAGCACACTATCATAACGAATTTCTTTTGAATCCGGAATAAAGCCCTCATTTATATATCTATCGCAGCAACCCGATGTGTCAATGCCTGTAATTCTAACAGTAGATGCCGATATTGCTTGTGTTTTGAAATAGATAGCACCTGTTCCACATGGAGTGCAGGATGATACAATAATACCAAATAAAACAAGTGTTGAAATAATTGTAATGATTGATGTTTTTTTCATGAAACAAAACTAACATTTATTATCTCTTTATGGTTTTTATGGTTTTCGTATGCATGCAAAACATTATTCGGCTCTTTATGCAACTCATTTTAGTTTAATACAATCTTTTCTGTATCTTTATTCTCTTTTTAATTTTTGCATCACTTCTTAAAATATTTGTCATGAATAAATTAGTTACTTACAGAACATTTCTGTTACTCTTTGTTTTTTTATTCGGTATTGCACAGGCAAATGCCAAAAAGAATAAAAAAGACGAAAAGAAAAAAGATCAGCTGGAAGCTTCGGTTTTTAGCAGCTTTAAATGGCGCAGTATAGGGCCGGCTTTTGCTTCCGGACGTATTGCCGACCTGGCAGTAGATCCCAATAATTTTGCCCATTATTTTGTAGGCGTGGCATCGGGTGGAATATGGAAAACCACCAATGACGGAATTACTTTTAAACCCGTGTTTGATCATTATGGGGTTTATTCTATTGGTGCGTTGGCCATGGATCCCAACAACTCCAACGTAATTTGGGCAGGAACCGGTGAAAATAATCATCAACGTGCCATTGGGTACGGCAATGGTATTTATAAAAGTAGCGATGACGGTAATACCTGGAAAAATATGGGTTTGAAAGAGTCGAGGCAAATTGGCGAAATTCTTATCGATCCGCGTAATTCCGATGTGGTTTATGTGGCTGCGGAAGGTTCTATCTGGGGTCCCAACGAGGAGCGTGGCGTATTCAAAACTACTGATGGA
>QMPP01000132.1 GCA_003650425.1 Bacteroidota bacterium
CTGAAATAATAACCGTTCCGGGTGCATAAACTACCTTACCGTCGGGATATTTTTGAGTCATTGAAAGGGAATCTTTTCCGGTTGGAATATTAACACCAAGGTCTATAGCAAACTTGCTTACCGCTTCCACGGCACGATACAATCTTGCATTTTCACCTTGATTTTTTGCAGGCCACATCCAGTTAGCACTAAGCGATACCCCTTTCAGGTTTTCCTCGATGGGAGCCCAAACCAGGTTTGTCAACGATTCGGCTATAGCCAACCGCGATCCGGCTTCCGGATTAATCAGCGCAGCCACAGGAGCATGACCAATGGCAGTTCCTATTCCTTTAATACCCTGATAATCGAGTGCCATAACACCCAGATTATTCAGTGGTAACTGAAGAGGCCCCGCGCACTGCTGAAGTGCCACCTTTCCGGTTACCGATCTGTCAACCTTGTTGGTGAGCCAGTCTTTTGATGCCACCGCTTCCAGATGGAGCACATCGTTTAAATATTTTTCAAACTCCTCTTGCCGGTATTCAACCTCGCTAAAAGAGTTGTTTTCGGTTTTATCTTCTAAAACCGTTTTGGGAGGCTTACCAAACAAATATTCTAACTGTAAATCAACTGGGCAACTTTCGTCGTTTTTAAAAACAAGTTGTTTATCGTTAGAAACGGAACCCACCTCGTAAAAGGGAGAGCGTTCCCTTTCGGCAATACGTTTCATCAGGTTGATATCCTCTTTTTTAGAGACCAGTCCCATGCGCTCTTGCGACTCGTTACCAAGAATTTCTTTGGAAGAGAGGGTAGAATCACCCACGGGAAGGCTGCCAATTTCGATAACGGCACCCGTATCTTCAACCAGCTCCGACAAGCTGTTTAAATGGCCGCCGGCACCATGATCGTGAATAGAAACAACAGGATTTTTATCCGATTCCGACATGGCTCTAACTACGTTGAAAACCCGTTTCTGCATTTCAGGATTGGCACGTTGCACCGCGTTAAGTTCTATGCTTTGTCCAAATTCGCCTGTGGCCACCGACGATACAGCGCCACCACCCATTCCAATTCGATAATTATCGCCGCCCAGTACCACAATCACGTCGCCCGGTTCGGGAATATCTTTCAACCCATCCTCTTTTTTGGCATATCCTATTCCTCCTGCCAGCATAATAACTTTATCGTAACCATACTGCTTGCCGTTTTCTTCGTGTTCAAACGTTAGCAAACTTCCGTTGATAAGCGGCTGCCCGAATTTGTTACCAAAATCGGAGGCGCCGTTAGAGGCTTTAATAAGTATGTCGGCCGGTGACTGGTACAGCCATGGCCGTGACTCTTTGTTTTGAACCCAGGGCAGGGTAACATTTAGCCGGGGATAGGAGGTCATGTAAACCGCCGTTCCTGCCAGCGGAACACTACCTTTTCCACCGGCCATACGGTCGCGAATTTCGCCACCGGAACCAGTAGCTGCCCCGTTAAAAGGCTCAACGGTAGTGGGAAAGTTATGTGTTTCGGCCTTAAGCGAAATAATTGTGTTAATCTCTTTTACCGTGAAAAAATCTGCTTTATCCTGTGTTTTGGGAGCAAACTGTTGCACCTTAGGGCCAAGTACAAAAGCTACGTTGTCTTTGTATGCCGACACCAGGCGGTTATGATTTTTTTTCGAGGTGTTTTTTATCAAAGCAAAAAGACTTTGCTCCATTTTTTTGCCGTCGATAATAAAAGTGCCGTTAAATATTTTATGGCGGCAATGTTCCGAATTTATCTGGGCAAAGCCGTAAACTTCGGTATCGGTAAGCTTACGCCCCACTTTTTGGCTCACCTCTTCCAGATAATTTACTTCATCGTTGCTGAGAGCCAATCCTTCCTGCTTATTGTAGCCGGCAATGTCATCGATGTAAAGTGTTGGGGCGGGCTTTACGGGGATATCGAAAATGGTTTGGCCGAGATCACTATAAAGTTGTTGCAACATGGGATCGAAAACGGCCTTATCGTTGTCAACTTTTATAAATTCTTCAATTCGGGTAATCCCCTCGATACCCATGTTTTGGGTGATTTCTACAGCATTGGTACTCCAGGGTGTAATCATCTCTTTACGTGGCCCTACAAAAAACCCTTCTAAGGAGCTACTGATTATAAACTTAGCATTACTGAAAAGCCAGGTGAGTTTTTTAATATCGGAATCTGAAATTTCCTGATGCGATTGGAGGGCAAAGATATGGCTGGTGTCGGCGCGGAAAAAGGATATCATGGCTGCTGATTTAATCCGGTTAACAAATTGCCTGCAAAGATTGTAAAAAATGCCATCCCCATTTAATTGCAACAAAATTTAATTTAACATAACTCTGTTAACATCGCAAATTTGCGCCTTTGCGGTTTACTCTCTCTGCATTCCAAAACGAAGCCCTTAATTCGCGAGGGAGGTACGACCAAGGCGGGGGTATTCCCTTGTTTTCATAAGATTTCTCGACTCAGTCTATCGAGTCAGCTCGAAAGTACGGAAAATAACAGCGTTGTAGAGGGTTCTCCCAGACACTAATGGCACTCCTCAGCAAAAGACATCAGTAATTTGGTAGCACTATCACCGGTATAAGTTTTTTTTGTTTCATGGTTATTTTATTGGCATAACTTTCTATTTTTGTGAGTCCATTAACAATTAATTTAAAAACCATCAATTATGAAAAAATTTTTATTGTTTTCCGTTTCCTTATTTATTTTAACCTCAGTCTTTAATATTAGCCTGGCAACAGCATCATCAAAAGGGGGTAAAAAAATTGAACTTAGTAATTTTAACAAAAAAGCCGCTGACTTTGTTGGAAAAACCATCAGATTACAAGGTATTGTTGACCATGTTTGCGAACACGATGGTAAAAAAATGTTTTTAGTCGATGAAAGTTCAGATGCCCGCGTAAAAATTGTTCCCAACGAAAATATGGCTGCTTTTACACAGGATTTGATTGGTGAAACCGTTGAAGTTACGGGCATAGTTAAAGAATTTCGCTTGGATGAAGATTACCTGATTGAAATGGAAGAAAAGGTAAAATCTGAATCAAACGAAGAATCAGAAATACACATGGGCGATGGTGAGCACAAAGACAAGAAAGAAGAACATAATACAAAAGATAAAATGAAGCAGATAAATAATCTTCGTCAAAAACTGAAGGATTCCGGAAATGATCATTTGTCGTTTTATTCTGTTGAAGCAACCTCGTTCAAAATTATCAAGTAGAATTTTATGACGTTTAAATGGCGAAAGTGGAACAGAGCTATCCACCGCGATTTCGGTTATTTCTTTTTTGGAATGACCCTGATTTATGCTATTTCGGGCATTGCCCTTAACCATCTTGATGACTGGGATCCAAAATTTGTAATTACCACACGGGAGATACAAACTAGAAACCTGAACAAAGACATTGACAAAGAGGCTGTTTTAAATTTTTTGGAAACCTATGGTGAAAAGGAGAACTACAAAAAGCACTATTTTCCTTCCAAAGGAAAATACCTAAAGGTGTTTATCAAAGGAGGAACAGTTACGGTTGATTTATCCACGGGCAAGGGGGTTATCGAAAAAACTCATCGACGCCCCCTGTTTAGCGAAATGGATTATCTACATTACAACCCCATAAAATACTGGACATGGTTTGCCGATATTTATGCAGGAGCTTTAATTGTGCTGGCCATTGGTGGTATTTTTATTCCCCGTGGCAGGTCAAGTTTAAAAAAGCGAGGCATCTGGCTTTTAGCAGCAGGAATTATTATTCCGGTGATTTATTTGTTAATCTATTTTTATTAAAAGTGAGACTACTACAAAAAGTAGAAAAAATCATTATTACGTGGATACTTTTTAATTAATTCGAACTCAAAACAACATATTCCCACGGAGCCAGATGCCAGCGGTGCTTACCCTTGAAATAAAAAGGCTTCCCTGTTTTATAATCGGTGTAGTCACCTTTTAAATCGTGGTTATCCAATTTGAATGATTGAGAATCTTTACTCAGGTTCATGATTACGACAACACGGTTACCGTCTTTTTGACGAGTAAAAGCAAAAACATGGTCGTTAACACCTTTCGATAGCGGCACGAGGTCGCCACCGGCTGTACCATTCCACAAAGCGTGATTATGGTGTTTCAGGTTGATAAGTTTTGAGTAAAAGGCTGCCTTATCCAGGTTACTCCAGTCGATGGTGTCCTTATCAAAAAAGCGCAATCTTTTGTCAAGACCCGCTTCCTGTCCGCTGTAAATCAACGGAAATCCGGGAGCCACAAAAGTAAACACGGCAAAGGTTTCACCGGCTTTGTCACCCATGCGTTCTTTCACGGTACCGTTCCATGAGTTTTCGTCGTGATTAGTAGTAAAAGTCATGCGGTACATATCGGGAGCAAATACCGAGTTATTCCAGTCATAATAGGCCCAGATATCGTTAGTATTCTTTTTTCCTTGCGCGACATCGTTCATTAAGTGATGCAATTTCCAGGAGTAATTCATATCGAAGGCAGCACGCATCAAATCGGCGTTGTCTTCATCTTCCGCCAACATGAAAACCGGTTTTATTTCATCCAGTTCTTTGCGGGCGTTGTCCCAAAAGTCGGTGGGTACCATACCGGCCACATCGCAACGATAGCCGTCAATATCAAAATCTCTGACCCAATATTTCAGGGCTTCTGTCATAGCTTCACGCATCTCGCGATTGTTGTAATCAAACGATATTACATCCGTCCAGTCAAAAGGAGAAATCAGGTTTCCTTTATCATCCTTTTCATAATATTCGGGGTGTTGCTCTACCCAAACATTATCCCAGGCCGAGTGGTTGGCAACCCAGTCGAGAATAACCTTCATACCCAACTGATGAGCCTCTTCAACCACCTTACGAAAATCGTCTTTGGTACCAAATTCGGGATTTATTCCATGGTAATCTTTTACGGCGTAATAGCTCCCCAGTGACCCTTTACGGTTTTTTTCTCCCACCGGGAAGATGGGCATCAGCCATAAAATATCCACCCCCATTTTTTTTAATCGCGGTAAGTGTTTACGGAATGCCTCCAGGGTTCCTTCCGGGGTGTATTGCCGTACATTTACTTCGTAGATGTTGGCGTTTCGTGTCCAATCTAAATGCTTCATATTTTGTGATTTGTTTTTTTCTTGTTTTTTGATGGTGGTTTGTCCAACCATGGTGCTGCCCGATATTAAAAGAGCCAGCAATAATATTATTAAGTTTTTCATGTGTTTATTTTATTTGGTTTTTTTATCATCGTATGAATATGGTGTATTACCTGCCGTTATTCCTTTTCCTCCATAAATTGCTTATTGCATATTTAATTCCAAATGCAATATTCCAGTATCCTCCCTTGCTTATTCCAAATACATTATCTGAGCTGCAATTATTATCTTCTGTTGTCATATTCATTTGATAGACTTTTTTAAAACCGGTATAATAACTGGAGGATAAACTAAAGATTAATCCGTCAAATGCGGCAAATTCGAATCCTATTCCGGTTTCAATTAATGAAAAGGTTTTTGATGTTAAATCATTTTTTATATAATTAACGCTTATTGTATCGTTTCCATTAACTACACTTCCTCCACCTGCCCCTCCTCCATAACCGTACTCTGTATTAATGCTAAAATGATAACCTATTGTTGTTGTTATGAATAATTTATCTTTTAACAAATTTATTCTTGATTTCAGCCGTAACGGAATCTGCCATGTGTTGAAAGCATTTGAAGATGTGCCCTGAATTATAGATTCAAAATTATATCCAAATCCTTCATCATAGTATTTTCTTATTAGTCCGGTCTCAACTAAAAAGTTTTTATTAATTTCTTGTCCTATGGTAAATCCCCATGATCCGGTTATCAAGGGTGTTGTTGTAATTAATTGGCACGGGTCAATGATATCGTAAATATCCCCGGTCATTGCAAATTCTCCCCCAATATAGGTTTTGTTTTGGCTAAATCCTGAATGTGATAGTGCAAATAAAATAATAATGACAACAATACTCTTTTTCATCTCTAATTTATTTTTTTAATAAACCAAATGGCCGGTGTTTTCTTGTCTTTTTTAATTAACAACGTCATTATTAACCTTTTTGTTTTGTTGCAATGACAACATCCTCATTTCCCCACGTAAAATCAACAATCCATTGCTTTTTTATTTTATCAAAATAATATCCTTCGCCCGGTTTGCCCGGTTTCTTTTTCTTCAGCTTTAAATTGTTAATAAAGAATTCTGTTTTTTTTACTTTCTGCATCCCGATGATGACAAACGAAATTTTTCGGGTTTCGGGCATGCCTTTATAGGCTTTCCCGATTTTTGAGAAAAGAAAGACCGGATTTCCCCGTTCATCCTCTTTTTTAACAAACATCAACGATTCAAAAGAGCCGTTGACCAGTGATTTAGGGTCGGTTCCGTCGTCATCGTACATCACGAAACTGGAAGTTCCTCCGGCTTTGCCCATATAGTATCGAACCGTAAGGTTTTTGGTGGAGTAGTTGTCGGTTGTTTTAACGGGATTGGTCATGGGCAGAAAAGAGCCCGCCTTAACAAACAGTGGCATATCGTTAATGGTAACCGGAATTTCGTATTCGTTTCCTCCGGGAAATTTACGGTTAGTATGAAAGTCGTACCATTTGACAGATTCAGGCAGGTAAACCGTTCTGATTTTTTGTCCGGGTTTTAACACGGGGGCTACCAGCAATTCACTTCCAAACAGGTATTCATCCGAGATAGTATAATTTTCATCATCATCAGGGAACTCAAAAAAGAGGGGTCTCATCATCGGATAACCTTTTAGGGTTGCCTGTGCTGATAACGAATAAATGTAAGGCAGCAGACGGTAACGCAGATTCATGTATCTTCGAACAATATCCTGTGTTTGTTGGTTGAAATAAACCGGTTCCGAAGGGAGTGTTTCGCTTTGCCCGTGGGGACGTAAAATGGGGGTGAAGCAGGCAAACTGTAGCCAACGGGTGTACAATTCATCATCGCGGGCACCCTGGGCAAAACCACCTGCATCGGAATGGATATATGGCAGGCCGCTCAGGCTCATGTGCAGTAATGTTGGCAACTGCGCCCGGTAACCACCCCAGCTGCGCGACACATCACCTGTCCATGGAAAAATACCGTAGCGTTGCGAACCGGCATACCCGGCACGGTTCAGGTTAAAAAGCCGTTGCTTTGGATACTCTTTATGGTAATGGTCGAACAGCATTTTGTGCCACCGATGGCCATAAATATTGTGAACTTCATCGGCAGTACCATTTATATGAAACTGGTCGGACGGATGATACTCGGGCTCTCCCAAATCGCCCCACCATCCGGAGACACCGTTTTCAATTTGCGCTTTATATTTGCTCCAAAACCACTTTCTGGCAACCGGCTTAAAAATATCAATCAGGCCTGCCGGGCCAAAGTAAAATTCTGTATTGATGTAGGTTTTGCCCGTACTGTCAGTGGTGAAAATACCCAGGCTATCGCCAATTTTGAAATTCTCCAACGAGTCAATCACGTAAGGTTCGGTAATTAATATGGTTTTGATTCCTTTGGCTTTAAAGTCGGCCATCATTTTAACCGGATCGGGCCAATTGGGTTTGTACCAGTCGAGGCGGCCAAGGTATCCTTTAATGCTATCGCCAAACCAGTAAAAGTCGAGGATAACACCATCCACCGGGAAGTTGTTTTGCTGCATCAGCGTTACAATGCTGTCGGTTTCTTGTTGGCTTCGATAGGCCATTCTGGAAAGCAGGTTGCCCAATGCCCAGCGGGGAGGCAGCGGTTGTGTACCGGTAAGTTTCCCCCACTGTTGAGCAATATCTTTAAAATCGGTTCCTGCCACAAAAAAGTATTTCATCACTCCACCCATGGCACCCCACTCCATTTGGTTAGTTACGGCAGCGCCTAAATCGGCATAACCCTTTTGGGGATTATCAAAAAAGAGTAGGTATTTTTTCGACGAAACTACCAACGGAACAGAATAATTCAGCTGATCAGCACCCAATTCATAACCAAAATGAGGCCGGTTGTATAAAGGGTAACGATGTCCTGTTAACGAGAAATCGATGGCGCGTTCACCCAGCCCGTACAGCTTTTCATTTTTTGTAATCTTAAAA
>QMPP01000133.1 GCA_003650425.1 Bacteroidota bacterium
CAACTTCTCAACTTCTCAGTTTCACAGTTTCACCACTTCACCCCTTCTCCCCTTCTCCCATTCCCACCTTATACCTCCTCCATGTCATCAATTTCTTTACTTTTGCATCTTTACCAAAACAAGCTATGTATTTTATCCATCCCGAAATATTGTGGGGGCTGTTGGCACTGCTGATACCGCTGATTATTCATCTGTTCAACTTCAGGCGTTACCGGAAGTTGCCATTCAGCAATATTGAGTTTTTAAAAAACATTACGCGGCAAACCCGTAAACAAAACAAGCTTAAGCATTTGGTTGTTTTACTCCTTAGGATGGGGGCGGTAGCACTTATCGTGCTGGCATTTGCAAACCCCCGCCTCAACAGCAGGGTCAAAAACATCAACTCAAAAGTGAAAGCTGTTTATATCGACAACTCCTTTAGCATGATGGCAGAAGGGGAGCGAGGTATGCTGTTTGAGAATGCCCGTCGAATGGCGCGTAATCTGGCTGATTATTCAGGACGCGACCAGCGCTATCTGCTTCAAACCAACGATTACTCTTCGGGAAAACAATTGTTGAGCCGTGAAAAGATGATGAAGGAGATTGATCAGCTTAAGATAACACCGTCCACAAGGTTGCTTTCGTCGGTGAACCGACGGCAGCGCAAACTGTTAAACAAGTTCAACGGAGTAGAGTCGTACTGGTTTTCCGATTTCCAACAAAATAGTTCCGACTTCCAACAGTTTGCCATCGATAGCATCAATAACTATTACTTTTTCCCTTTGGAGCAGGTTCAGAATAAAAATATTTACATCGATTCCTGCTACTTTACCAAGCCGCTAGTTCTGCCGGGTAAACAAGCTGAAATGAAAGTTGTATTGGTCAATACTTCGGCAGCGACTTACGAAAAGGTTTTGCTCACGTTGGTTGTTGATGGCGTTCAACGTGCTGTTGCCGGTGTTGATTTGCCGGCATTTAAAACCATTGAAGTATCCTTGTCGTTTACCACCCGTAACAGTGGCTGGCAAGCCGGAAAACTTACCATCGAAGATTATCCAGTTACTTTCGACGATAACCTATATTTTACTTTTCAGATGAACAGCAGGATTAAGGTGCTTGATATTTATTCGGGAAATTCCAATCGGTATATGGCGGCCTTTTATAAATCAGACAGCATCTTTGCTTATGATGCAACATCTTACTTGCAGCTCAATCCTGCTGTTTTTTCCGATTATTCTCTCATTATTTTAGATGAATTACCTGAAGTGACCAGCGGCTTGGCCGATGCTTTAAAGAAATTCGTGAATCAGGGAGGAAATCTGCTGTTTATCCCTTCCCGCGAGGAAGATATGGCTGCTGTTAACAACTTTTTTTCCTCTTGGAAGGTGGGTACTTTTCTCAATCCTGACACCACTGCAACAAGGGTTAAGGGGGTTAAAGTATCGGATGAATTGTTTAAAGAAGGTCTTAGCCGTGTTCCGGAAAATGCAGCTTTACCAGAGGTTAGCTTTCACTATAAGATACAGCATGGCGCGACATCAGGCACGGTAAGCCTGCTCACGCTGCTAAATGGTGATGAGTTTCTGATTCGTAAAAAATCGGGCGACGGCTCATTGTATATTATAACGGCTCCTGTGGACAAGCAAGTTACTGATTTTGCTTTTAACCCGTTGTTTGCTTCCGTGATGTACGGATTGTCCATCACCACCAATAAAAGAAGTCCTCTTTTTTATTTCATCGGTAATGATGAAAAGGTGATTTTGCCATTAAACATCTCCTCCGAAGGAGATAATATGGTTACCATTAAGCAACAGCACAGCGACTATCGTTTTATTCCCGGACAACTGCAACAAGCCGGAAAAACCATCTTGCAACTCTATGACGGGATCGTTAACGACGGTGTCTATCAGGTCATTGAAAACGATTCTGTGGCTGCTTTGCTGGCCTTTAACTACAACCGTAACGAGTCAGACATACACTTTTATAATAGTAAAATGCTTGATAGTGTGTTGCAAAATAGCCCGCTAAAGAATTATACGATTCTAAATGAGAAAATGAACAATGTTAGAGAAGTTATTAACCAACAGCAAAAAGGAACGCAATTTTGGAAGCTATTTATTATCTTCGCAACTTTGTTATTGCTAACGGAAGTGTTGATACTACGTTGGTGGAAATAGTTTAAGAAGAATTATTGTATGGGCGACATGGATGAATTTGAAGGATTGGAAGAGCAGCCACAGGAGGAACCCCGGGAGGAGGAGAGCCGTACGCTGCACTTGAGCGGAATGTATAAGAACTGGTTTCTTGATTACGCATCGTATGTAATACTGGAGCGTGCTGTTCCTGATATTAACGATGGGCTGAAACCTGTGCAACGCCGTATTCTGCATGCTATGTATCGTCTCGACGACAGCCGCTTTAACAAAGTGGCAAACATCATCGGGCATACCATGCAGTTTCACCCTCACGGGGATGCGTCTATTGGTGATGCACTCGTGCAGCTCGGTCAAAAAGATTTACTGATTGAAACCCAGGGAAACTGGGGTAACATTCTTACCGGCGATAGTGCTGCTGCCCCCCGTTACATTGAAGCTCGTCTGTCGAAGTTTGCGAAAGAGATTGTTTTTAATCCGAAAACTACCCAGTGGAAACTATCGTATGATGGCCGTAACAATGAGCCTGTATCGCTTCCTGTAAAATTTCCCTTGCTGTTGGCACAGGGGGTGGAAGGTATTGCCGTAGGACTTGCCTCAAAAATTTTACCCCATAACTTTAAAGAGCTTATTGATGCTTCTATCAGCTATTTGAAAGGGAAGGATTTTGAACTGTTCCCCGATTTTCAAACCGGCGGGTTGGCCGATTTTTCCAGATATAACGAGGGACTCAGAGGAGGTAAAATAAGACTGAGAGCAAGAATCCATCAAGAGGATAAAAAAACGCTGGTAATTACCGAAATTCCCTTTACCACCAATACGAGTTCGCTTATCGATAGTATTGTAACGGCTAACGATAAAGGGAAAATAAAAATTAAAAAAATTGATGATAATACGGCTGAAAATGTCGAAATTGTTATCCATCTTGCTTCCAACGTTTCGCCCGACCAAACTATTGATGCCCTCTATGCCTTTACCAATTGCGAGGTTTCCATCTCACCCAACTCGTGCGTGATTGCCAAGGATAAACCGGAATTTCTTCCGGTAAAAGAGATTCTTAAATTCAATACCGACCGCACGGTAGCACTTCATAAACTGGAGTTGGAAATCCGCATGCAGGAGCTACTTGACCATTGGCATAATTATTCGCTGGAAAAAATATTTATTGAGAACCGCATCTACCTCAAAATTGAGAAATGTGAAACTTGGAATTGTGTGATCACCACCATCGATAAGGGATTGGAGCCCTTTAAAAAGATGCTCAAACGGAAGGTGGACAAGGATGACATTGTCAGGCTGACCGAGATTAAGATCAAGCGAATTTCAAAATACAACGCCTTTAAAGCGGAGGAGCAAATTAAGGCTATCGAGGCCGAGATGGAAGAGGTTCAGAATCATCTGGATCACCTAATCGACTACACTATCAACTATTTCACGCAAATTAAAAAGAAATACAGCAAAGGGCGGGAGCGTAAAACCGAGATTAGGAATTTTGATACCATTAACGCCAATATGGTGGCAGTAGCAAACCAAAAACTATATGTTAACCGCGAAGAGGGTTTCGTGGGAACATCGCTTAAAAAAGATGAATTTGTTACCGACTGTTCCGACATCGATGATATTATTGTTTTTCGTGATAACGGTACTTTCCAGGTGGTAAAAGTGGCTGCAAAGTTGTTTGTCGGCACAGGAATCATTCACGTTAGCGTGTTTAAAAAGAACGACGACCGTACCATATACAATATGATTTATCGTGATGGTAAACGAGGTAACTACTTTGTTAAACGGTTTGCTGTGAAAGGAATTACGAGGGATAGAGAATACGATCTTACTCAAGGTAGCGACGGTTCTAAGGTGGTTTATTTTACGGCCAATCCTAACGGGGAAGCAGAGATTGTAAAAATTAACCTGCGACCTCGTCCCAAGTTGAAAAAGCTCCATCTCGATTTCGATTTTAGCGAGTTGGCCATCAAAGGACGCTCTTCGCGAGGAAACACGCTGAGTAAAAATCCTATCAAAAATATTATCAAACGCGAAGAGGGTGTTTCAACCCTTGCTGCCCGCGATATATGGTACGACGATACCGTACGCCGCCTTAACAGTAGTGAACGGGGTACTTATCTTGGTGCCTTCAAAGGCGATGATAAGATACTTACGATATTATCCACCGGCGAGTTCAAACTGACATCGTACGACCTTCAAACGCACTTTGACGACAATATGGTGCATATCGAGAAATTTGACCCTCGTAAAATCATATCGGTAATTTATCTCGACGGACAGCAGAACCGCTATTATGTTAAGCGCTTTAGCATCGATGCGGATACAACTGTTAATAATAAATACCTGTTTATCTCTGATAGTAAGGGATCTAAGGTTGTTTTGTTTTCGCTCGATTACTTGCCCCGTGTTGAAATGGAGCTGATTAAAAAAGATGGCAACGAGATGGAAGTGGTGTTGCTGGCTGATTTTATCGGTGTAAAAAGCTATAAAGCAAAAGGAAAACGGTTAAGCAATAAGGAGATTAGAAAAGTTAAGCTGATCGATCCTTTACCTTATAAATTGTCCGAAGAGACGACTGAAGATGAACCTGATAAGGTAGCGAAACCTTCTGACGATACAGAGGTGGTTAATGAAGCCAAGCTTAAAGTTCCGGAAACGGAAACCCCTGATATTCCTCTATTTGATGAGCTGCCGCCTGTTGTGGATGAGCAAAAGAAAGAAAAAAAAGAAATAAAGAAAAACCCTTCTACCGGTAAAAATCCCCCCGATTCACCGGATGAGATTCAACAGATGGAAATCGATTTTGAATAATTTTACTTTACCCAAAATTCATCGGTAAATATCCAGGCCGAATTGGGATATCCTTTGTGCCACTTGGGACAAACAGCACGGTTTTTTGCCTTTACACGGATATAACGAACCTTTTTATTCACGCGCTTTAAAGCAAAATCTTTTGTTATACCTCCCTTTTTATGCTCATCAATCCGGTTAACAACCGTGCCGGCAGGATGAAAGGTTTTACCGTCTGTTGAAACTTCAAAAGTAACCTTCAAAGGCATAAATATCCACGAATTTTGATCTTGTAAAAAGCCGATGCCCATTTGGTTAACCTTTTGTACTTTTCCTAAATCGATAATGGCATCAAGATCAACACCATAATAGCCCTGCCAATTTCCGGTTCTAAAGTCTGAACCGCCACGGATGGTGTTTATCAATGCGTTGTTGCCCCCGCCGGTATATTGCTTGCTGTAAGGAGTTTTGAGCGTAACCTTTCTGTTTTTAGGAATCTTGAAAAAGGAAGCCTTTTCCGTAAAGCTTTTGATGCTGTTCTTTTCAGCATAAGCTCTGAAGCCGGAAGAAGATTCTATATAAACCGGTTTTGTGTATTTAATCCAGGATTGGTTGTTTTGTCTGATAAAAAGAGAAGAGGTAGTGTCTAAATCTGACAGCGCGATGACCATTTTATCAGAAAACACTTTTGATGAAGCCTTAAAAACGGGCACAGGAGTAATCAAGTGATCGGTTATTTTACGATGCGGCCGTTCATTATCAAGGCTGGCCCACAACTTGTTTGGTTTGCTTCCCATTACAAACTCTAACCTGCCTCCATCCAAAATAATATTTTGGGTGATGTAGGAACGTTTATAGGGTTTTCCGTTAAGCGTAGCACTTTGGATGTAAAAATTATCAGGCGTTCGGTTGTTGGCTATCACGCTAAAAGTGTTGCCGTTTTCCAGATGGATACGCACCGTATCAAAAATCGGTGTTCCTATTTCATATTCATCGGTTCCGGGTGTAACCGGATAAAATCCCATGGCACTCAGTACATACCATGCCGACATTTGGCCACAGTCTTCGTTACCGGCAAGCCCGTCGGGTGCATTTTTATAGAGTTGCCCGGTAATTTGATGAACCAGCTTCTGGGTTTTCCAGGGCTTCCCGACAAAGTTGTAGAGGTAGGCCATGTTATGACTGGGCTCGTTACCATGGGCATACTGGCCAATCAACCCGGTAATGTCCGATTGCGTTCGTCCGGTAAGCTTGGAGTCGGTGGTAAACAGCTCGTCCAGTTTTGAATCAAATTTCTGATCACCACCCAGCATGTCAACCAGCGCGTTAACATCCTGAGGCACAAAAAAGTTGTATTGCCAGGTGTTGGCTTCGGTAAGGTTGAAATTTACCTGTTTGGGATCGAAAGGAGCGGTAAAACTCCCGTTGGCCTTTGCCCTGAAAAAGCCGCTCTTCTTATCAAAGATATTTTTATAATACTGTGCCCGCCGGATAAACCGGTTATGAATGGAGTCTTCTCCCAGCAGCTGTGCCATCCTGGCGATACACCAGTCGTCATAGGCATATTCCAGGGTTTTTGAAACTGATTCTCCCTCCTTATCCGAAGGGATGTATCCTTTACTTTTGTAATAATTTAACCCGAAGTGGCTTGCATCTGCCGTTTTAACCATGGCTTTAAGTGCCTGATGCGCATCATAATCTCTGATCCCTTTCACATAAGCATCCACGATAACCGGTATCGAGTGGTAGCCAATCATGCAGTTGGTTTCGTTGGCAGCAAGCTCCCACACCGGAAGCAAACTATCGGTTCTATACATCTCCATCATAGCGTTAATTAAATCGTTACTGCGCTCACGTTGTATGATGGTAAAGAGGGGGTGTAAGGCACGGAAAGTGTCCCACAGCGAAAAAACAGTGTACATTGTAAAGGTGTCGTCGTGATGAATTTTGTGGTCATGCCCTCGGAATTTGTGGGTTACATCGCTGTAGATGTTGGGTGCAAGCATGGAGTGGTAGAGTGCTGTGTAAAAGATGGTTTTATTATCATCGGAAGGCGTACTGATTTCAATTTTTCCTAACGCTCGGTTCCATTTATGATGGGCGGCTTTTCGGATGGAATCAAAATTAAAATCCGGACATTCGGCGAGCAGGTTTTCATGTGCTCCGGCGATATCTACCGGCGAAATGGCGGTTTTTATCACAATGGCTTCATTTTCTTCGGTATCGAAATTAAACCAGGCTTTTAGATTGTTTCCCTTTGCATTACGCAGTCCCTCGGTATATTCCCCCTCTTTCACCATGCCAAAATCTGTGAAAGGTTTGGAAAAAGAGGTGTAAAAATAGACGTATTGGTTGTCAGCCCAACCATCGGTACGACGTAATCCGGCAATTTCGTGGTCGCCAATAATTTTAATTTCCGATTCTAAAACTTTTTCGGTGGTAACGGCCTCTTTAAGATCCAGGATTATATGTGCCTGATTGGATTTTGGAAAAATATAACGTTGTACGCCTACACGCTCGGTGGCTGTTAGTTCTACATCAATGTTGTAATCGTCAAGATGAACCACGTAATAACCAGCCCCGGCATTCTCTTTTTCATGACTAAACCGGGAGGCATACCCATTATCAGGGTTGTTCCCGGTACCCGGGTTGGCCTGAATATTTCCAACAGTAGGCATAAAGCGTATGTCGCCGTAGTCGCCAATGCCTGTGCCACTTAAATGGGTGTGACTGAACCCTAAAATCACCTGATCAGCATAGTGGTATCCAGAACAGTGATCCCAATCGTCAATTTTTGTATCGGGGCTTAACTGAACCATACCAAAAGGAACTACTGCCCCCGGATAGGTATGTCCGTGTCCTCCGGTGCCAATAAACGGGTTGACGTAGTCGGCAGGTGCGTTGCCGTGAATTTGTTGTTTTTTGCATGACGATAATACGAAAATCAAGAGCCCCAAAACGGCTAATAAATAGAGGCGGCTTAATGGGTTTAAAAAATACGGATGGCTATTTTTCATTGATAGGCAATTTGACAGAAATGTTTCTGACAAATTTAAGGCAAATTTACAGACAACAGGAGATTGAGAGAGGGAATGTGTCTCATCCTCG
>QMPP01000134.1 GCA_003650425.1 Bacteroidota bacterium
AACCCCTGATGGTGCTGGCTTCATTCCCACGAATGCTGGTTCCGGGTGAAACACTGCACCTTCCGGTTACCGTGTTTGCCATGGAAGACAACCTGAAAACCGTTTCGCTGAAAG
The DNA here is from genome assembly GCA_003650425.1 of Bacteroidota bacterium. Lineage (GTDB taxonomy): Bacteria > Bacteroidota > Bacteroidia > Bacteroidales > F082 > B16-G9. Next base: position 115 of record QMPP01000134.1, read on the forward strand.
TGAATACCAACGATTTATTCGAGGTTGATAACCCCGAACAGACGGTTACTTTTTCAAAACAGGGCGATAAGGTTGCTTATGTTGATATCATCGTTGGCGACAAAGTGGGTGTTGGCAAGGCACATCTGATGGTCAGCTCGGGTGATAATAGTGCTGGTTACGATGTGAACATTGAAATTCGTAATCCTAATGAGCGGGTCTATCAAACGGAAAGTCACCCAATCGAAAAAGGGCAGTCGTGGAAGGGAAAACTGGTTTTTATGGATAATGCCTTCGGGTATCAACTCAAGGCCACGGTTTCAAGGTTGCCATCCATCAACCTCGAACGGCGGGTTAAGTATCTTATTCGCTATCCGTACGGTTGTGTTGAGCAAACGGTTTCATCAGTATTTCCGCAACTCTTTTTGTCGAAACTAACACAACTTTCCGATGAAGAGCAGTCAGATATTGAAGGAAATATCCAACGAGCCATTCAACGGTTAAACTATTACCAGCGTTCTTCAGGAGGATTCAGCTACTGGCCGGGCAGCAGTTATTTAACCGATTGGGGAACCAGCTACGCGGGTCACTTTATGCTGTTGGCCAAAGAGGCCGGCTATTACGTGCCTTCAGAACTATTGAATAAATGGATTGGATATCAACAAAAAATGTCAAGTCGTTGGTCGTTTGATGGCAACGCTTCCTACCATTTCGACTTGGAGCAGGCTTACAGGTTATATACTCTGGCGCTGGCCGGAAAGCCTAATGTTAGCGCCATGAACAGGATGAGAAGCAATCATCGTATGAGTCGGGCTGCCCTGTTGCGTCTGGCAGCAGCCTACGCCCTTATTAACGAAAAATCAACGGCGGATGAACTTGTTGATGAAGCGGGAAAAACTTCCATCGAAAACCATTCCTATTATTGGTATAGCTACGGGTCACAAACCAGAAACAAGGCACTAGCCATGGAGACCTATTTGCTGCTGAACGACAAGGCCAAAGCTTACCAATTGTTTAAAGAGGTAGCCGATGATTTGGGCAGCAGTAGTTGGATGAGTACCCAAACAACGGCTTTCGCACTGTATGTTGTATCGCTCTTTTCTGACAACAGACAAGAGGAAAATTTTGTGTTCTCTTATCGCTTTGATGGCAACGAGGAAAGCATTGAAAGCAAGAAGCCCATCTATTCGTTGAAGTTGCCGGCAAAGGATAATAAAAAGTTGATAATAGAAAACCAATCGAATCAGATGCTGTTTTTAAACGTTGAAATATCTGCTATTCCCAATCCCGGGCAGGAGGTTAATAAAGCCAACAATTTGGCTTTGATGGTGTCGTATCACGATATGAAAGGAAACACCCTTGACCCGAAACAGCTGCAACAGGGAAAAGATTTTTATGTAAAGATAGGAGTAAAAAGTACCGCCCTTCGTAATTATAAAAATCTTGCGTTAAGTGCTATTTTTCCTTCGGGATGGGAAATTCTGAACACGAGAATGGTGGATGTTGGCAAAGGTCTTAAGTCTTCCTACGCTAATTACATTGATATTCGCGACGACAGGGTGAACCTCTTTTTTGACCTCAACCACAAGGGAGATAGCAAGGTTTTCTATATTTTGTTAAACGCTGCCTATCCGGGACGGTATTACCAATCGCCTATTACCTGTAAAGCCATGTACGATAACACTATTAATGCCGCCACGGGAGGTGGCATGGTGGAGGTGGATGAATAAAAAGTATAAATTGATGAATACAGGCATCTTAAAAAGAACCCTTCTGTGGCTAACAGCTTTGCTCATAGTATCTCTACTGATAGTTTTTTTTGGTAGGCTATTTTTACCATCACCGCTGTTTAGTGATCCTTATTCAACTGTGTTGTTCGACAGGCAACACAACCTCCTTGGAGCCAGGGTAGCGGCCGATGGCCAGTGGCGTTTTACCGAATCGGACACGATACCTGTAAAGTACGAAAAAGCACTACTCTGTTTTGAAGACAAACACTTTTATCAACATGTTGGTTTTAACTCGGTGTCGGCCTTTAATGCCTTGATTGCTAATCTTAAAGCGGGACGAGTGGTTCGGGGTGGTAGCACCCTCACTATGCAGGTGATGCGTATGGTTAGAAAGGGAAAACCCAGAACCATAAGTGAAAAACTTATTGAAATTGAGCTTGCACTGGCGTTGGAAACAAGACTTTCAAAAAAAGAGATTATCAACCTTTACGCTTCGCATGCTCCTTTTGGTGGTAACGTGGTGGGGTTGGAGGCTGCCTCATGGCGATACTTTGGACGTAGTCCCTTTAAACTTACGTGGGCGGAAGCGGCTTTACTGGCTATCCTTCCCAATGCACCTGCCTTGATTCACCCTGGGAAAAACAGGGGAGTCTTGTTGAAAAAGCGTAATCATCTGCTACAAAATCTTTTGAAGGAAAAAACTATCGACAGCACCACCTATCGCTTGGCTTTGCTGGAAACCATTCCCGATAAACCTCACCGGTTGCCCGACAAAGCACCTCATCTTTTAGAATATTACAGAAACCGGCACAGCGATTACAAAGTGAACACCACCATCGATGGTTACCTCCAAAGCAGGGTAAACGAAGTAGTAACATCTTACTATAAAAAGTACAGTCAAAATGAGGTTTACAACCTTGCTGTTGTAGTTGTTAAGCCTGATACTAAAGAGGTTTTAGCTTACGTGGGTAACAGCAGCGGTAGTGGTAGTCATGGTGGAGATAACGACATGATACAATCACCGAGAAGTACCGGGAGTATTTTAAAACCCTTGCTCTATGCTGCTGCCATCGACGATGGCCAGATTTTGTTAAACAGTTTGATACCCGATATCCCCAGCTATTTCAAAAATTATCATCCTCAAAATTTCGATCAGATTTTCGAAGGGGCAGTGCCTGCTTCAAAGGCGTTGTCGCGTTCGCGAAATGTACCGGCTATTTACCTGCTGCGTGATTACGGTATTGGTAAGTTTATGGAGAAGATGAAGCAGATGGGACTCACCACTTTTAATCGTTCGGCTGATCACTACGGACTTTCATTAATTTTGGGTGGGGGAGAGGCTACGCTTTGGCAACTGACTTCAGCGTACGCCGGCATGGCTCAAACCCTGCTACACTACGATGTCTTTTATGGAAAATATATCGGCAATGAGTATTCACCGCCGGTTACCGATATTAGCCATCTCGTGATTGAGAAAGAGCCAAAAGCGTTTGCTGTATTGCCTGTGCATGCCGGTGCAATTTGGGAAACCTATCAGGCGCTGTATAAGGTGCATCGTCCTGAAATGGAGGAGGGGTGGGAGTATTTTAACGCTCCGGTTCCCATTGCCTGGAAAACAGGTACCAGTTTTGGGTTTAAAGATGGTTGGGCCATTGGTACTTCCCCTGGTTATGTGGTAGGCGTTTGGGTTGGTAATGCCGATGGCGAAGGACGTCGGGGATTGACAGGGACTTCTTATGCTGCTCCGGTGATGTTCGAAGTGTTTGACTTACTTCATCCTGAAAAGCGTTTTCAACGACCTGAAGATGATTTAAAAGAGATTGTGGTGTGCAGGCAGAGTGGTTACAAGGCATCGCGCCATTGCCCCGACACAGATACTGTTTTGTCGTACGTAGCCGGCGACCGCGTGAAAACATGCCCTTATCACAAAATTATTTTTACTGATAAGGATGAACAGCACCGGTTGAGTGCCCGGTGTACCAGTATTCACGAAATGAAAAAGGTTTCATGGTTTGTGTTGCCTCCGGTGCAGGCATGGTATTACCATAAAACGCATCCGTCGTATCGGATGCTTCCACCCTATAAAAATGGCTGTATTCCTTTGGACGAAAGTAATATCATGGATTTTATTTACCCTAAGCGTGGTGTTAAGGTGTTTGTCCCGAGAGGTGCCTCGGGGCAGAAAGAGAAGGTAGTATTTCAGGTTAGTCATCAAAATCCCGACAACACGCTGTATTGGCATCTCGACAATCAGTACATTGGATTGACACGGCATATTCATAAGCTGGCATTTATTCCCGATCCCGGGAAACATACTCTTATCGTGGTTGATGAAAACGGAATGAGTAAAAAGATTCGATTTGAAGTAGTGGAGTAATGCCTTTTCGCAAATCGTTACTTGATCTTATAGTTCAACAACAATTGTCCTGCACCGGTAATTAAATTAACCTCACGGTTGTTATTCAAGCTCGTGATGGTAAAGGGTGTTTCTCCAATCAATTCTTTACTGATGCTTATGTTACCATTTTTATCGAACAGGTAGATACTTCGCTCCGAATCAGAAACAATACCCAACACCTTTTTACGATTGCTCAATTTGAAAAACGCCGGCTTAATGGCAATGTTTGAATCGAAAGTGTAGTTAAACAGAACCTTTTTAAATCGGTTAAAAACGGTTAATTTGTTTTTGTCAACATAAATAAAGTCGGGGATTCCATCGCTGTTAAAATCATCGTAAAGAAAAAAGTGATCCGGCGAAAATTTCCCAAAATCAGTATAGCGCAGTCTGCCCGAGGCCGAAATATAAACCAGTTTCCCGCTGGTAGTGGTAGTGATAAAAAGTCCTTTACTATTGGTTTTGTTTACATAAAAATTGCTGTTAGAAGCTTTGTTCAACTTTCCCTTGATTTTGATGCGCTCCTTTCCTTTCCGGCTTACAATTTTAACGTGGTTATTAATGTCGGTTACAATCAGGTAGTCCTTATGGTTGGCTATCAGGTGCTGAACAGGCTTAATAACGATATCAGCCATTTTAAAATTGTTCCACCCTTTCACCTTTCGGCCATTAATATAATAGTTATAGATTCTCTTATCCGATTGTGCCAACAAAATTCGATAGTCTCTTTTTTTGTTATAATCAAACACGTTAAGTCCGTTGGTGGCCGAAGGGTTAATTTTGATGGGGTATTGTTTTACCGGTTTTCCGTTTTTATCGAAAAGATAAATATATTCCGGGGTGTTGAACAAGTATTGAATTTTTCCATTTTTAAAGTAATCAACCTGATAAACATCACTCACCGGCTGTCCTGAAAGTCTGTTTTTCCAAAGAATAACACCGTCGTGTCTAACGAGATAAACATGGTTACTTTTGTCAAAAACGATTATGTTATATTTTCCTGTAGTGTGATCTTTAACGGGGTAAGGTTTTCCTACCATATCGTCATCTAAGTTTGTGCGCCAGAGGGCGAGGTTTTCACGGTGTTGGATAGTACTTTGTTTTACAAAAAGGCTGGTGTAGATAAAAGGAGGTTGAGCGCTCAACTGCAACATCATGCCAGAAAAATTTTCTACAGATGCTGTATTCGTAGCTATTTTTCTACTAAACTGTTTGTTGAAGAATCTGGATGCGATGCCGGTAAGCTTATTTGTTTTTATAAATAGCGTTAAGCTGGAAGTGGCCGTCAGCCTGTTGGCGAAGATTTTAAAATTTTCATTAAGGTCAAGGGTTTTCCCTGTTTCGTAAAGACGAGCCACCTCTATAAGTTGACCCGGATTATTTCCAATAACGAGGTAATCATCAATAAATAGATAGTAGTTTTCGTGAATACCGGCAAACATTGGGCCCAGCAATGATCCGGTAAAGTTACCGCTTTTCAGTTTGCTAACAGTATAATTATTATAAGTTGCAACCTTTTGTTTGCCCATTTGTTTTGCCGAAGCATACAGCATCTTGTTTGCGTCGGTTTTATCGTTTACCCTGATAACAACAAAACTCTTTTTGTCAAATTCCTTTGTGCTGCGGGCAGTTGATGCGTACACAACCTGATTGCCTACTAGTTTTGAGAAGTTGACAATATTCATCCCCCTATATTGACTCGGTGATGTATGTGCAGTTTTCTCAAAATTGGAAAAGCCTTCGTACAACATGATGGTCGTGTTGTAAGGTAACATTCCTGTGTAATCCTGCTCCTGGGGTTGTCGGCCGAGCATAAGGTTGTCATTGGCACGATTGGCCTTACCAATGGAAAGCCCGTTAAGCACCAACTCATTTTTACGAAGAAACAGATCGGTTTCGTTCCAGCTTATCTGCTGAAGGGCATTTGACAAAAGTGGTAAGTGGGTATTGTTGACGTACTGACCCGCTATGGAACAAAACATCTTTCCATTAAGATAGAGGTGTGTGTTAACATGCTTTCCTGCCGTTTTTTGTATTTTGGTAAATAGTTTGTTACGACTAAAATGACTTTCAGTATTATTGGAATAGGTTTCCAGCGCTTTTAGCACCAGCGATTCAGATTCTGATATGGCAACCATATCTCCGGCGAAGCCCAGGGTAAGACTAAAGTCGGTGCTTCCGTTCACTATTTTTAAAACCTGAAAACCTTTTTCCTGTTTTGTTATAAATCCAAGTGAAGCGCCTGAGTTGTCAGTAAGAAACTGTTTGAGGTTTTCAAGGTTGGGCGTATTGCCTAAGGCCGAAACAAATAGCGTTTGAGTGTGTAAACTGTCTCCATAAAAGGCTATTAATAAAGGGTTGGAAAATAGGGTAGAATGATACTTGTTATTTTCTTTTAACAGCGAATCGAGGTATTCTGTTTTAGTTTCAATTTGTTTAAATCCATTAATATTTGTCAGACTATTCCATACATCGTTGCCATATTTTAGTTTTTCAAAAAGCTTGTTTGGATGTTGGGTTTCAATTATTAGCGCGGGGGTATTTGGGAGAAGATGCCATGGTCGCAGCTGTCGTGGTTTGGTGTTGTTGATAAAAAGAGCCACAACCGTTAAAATAATGATGACTGTTATGGCTCCCGCGATGAATCCCTTTTTCATACCGTTAATATTCTTATTTTATTGGTGGAGTAGCACGCCCTGCTCTCCTCTGAATTGTAATTAAAATCGTTCCCAGCCTCCAATCATTCGCTCAACCCTGTTCGGGCAGGGATCGTTTATCTTTGTAAAAAAAAGGTTGTTATCATCCACCACCTTCCACGAATATTTCCCGGGTTTGTCAACACAAGTCTTGGAAGAAGAATCATTCATCAAAATCACTTCTGCATCTTTAATCAAAAGGGTGCCTTTTTTCGGTTTGCTTTCGTCAACACCGGCAAATTCCATTTTAAAAGTAGTGCCGGTAATGGTTAGCATGGTTCCGTCATAAGTGCTGTACCAACTTCCTTCAATGGGCGATTTAATTTCGGTAGTACCTTTAGTGGCAGCTGCTTCACTCTTTTGGTTACGGTGTGTTACCACGACATTCTCTTGTGAAGTATTATTAATAAAGAGGTAACTGATGGCATAAGATAAAATAGCAACCAAGATGATAATAACCAGCAAAATGGAAAGATTAACCGATGACTTTTTTTTCTTTGCTTTTTTACGTTTAGCCGACATATCTTAAAAAATTTCTGCTAAGTTAAACGAAATTTTATTTCACCCTTTACTTTATTACCACCAACTTTGAAGTTTCAATATTGTTTTCCACTCGTAAACGGGCATAATAAATACCGGCTTTCAAATCGGCAACCGATACATCAACTTTTTTGAATCCTTTAGTCTGCGTTTGGTTTACCAGCTTTTTTACCAGCTTTCCATACGAATCGTAAAGGTTAAGCCTGACTTGTTTTGTTTCGGGGAGAAAATATTCAAGTAAGGTTCTGCTGCTAAAAGGGTTGGGATAGTTACGCAAATTAAAAACTTTGTTTGTTTGAATTTGTTTGTTTACACCCAATACCACTGAAGGGGTGATGTGTGTGTAGCAAACATCCTCTTCGCCGTTTAAGGTATTGGCCCAGGCAAGATGTGCACCGTTTTCATCAGAAACCATATCGAAATAGTCTCCCATTTTTTCTTGATTTGGATAACCGAGGTGAGGATTAAAAACCTCTGAAATTCTTTTATTGGGAGACCACGTTTCGCCATG
>QMPP01000135.1 GCA_003650425.1 Bacteroidota bacterium
ATTGCATCAATGGTATGAAAATGTAGAAGATGCTGAAATAGATGAGATGCTTAACTTTAAAACCCTTATTGAAACTAACGAACAGCAAATAATGAATTACTTTTTAAAGGGTGAAACTAATGCTATGGCAGAAGGGATTAATAGCAAGATACAAAGATTCATTTCATCAAATCAGGATACCAGAGACAGAGATTTTTTCTTCTTTAGGTTAGGGTTGTATTTTTCCTAGCACCTCAAAATAATATTTAGCCCCGTTTAGGAATAAAATAGGTAATCCGGGAAAAAAGCGTATCTTTGCACCATTCTAAAAAAGAATACCACCGTCATTTTCTTTCCTTCATTCGTTGGAAAGTAATTTCATAAACTAAATATTGCGATTAATGCCATTTAAAGATTTAAAGATAATTGAGCCTATATTGAGGGCTTTAAAAGAAAATCAATATGTAACCCCAACCCCCATTCAACAACAATCGATTCCCTTAATACTTAACCGAAGAGACATACTTGGAAGCGCTCAGACAGGTACCGGTAAAACGGCTGCTTTTGCAGTTCCTATCCTCCAGCATTTATACAACGACCAAGATAAAAACACCGGGCGTCGTAAAATCAAATCGCTGATTGTTACCCCAACCCGTGAGCTTGCCATTCAAATAGATGAAAGTTTTTCGAGTTACGGGAAATACACGGGATTGAAAAATACTGTCGTTTTTGGCGGCGTAAACCAGGGACCACAAACGACCCTGTTAAAAAGAGGTGTTGATATTTTAACGGCTACCCCCGGTCGTTTGCTCGATTTAATGGATCAGGGCTACATCAGTTTAAAAGATATCAAATATTTTGTACTGGATGAAGCCGACCGTATGTTAGACATGGGTTTTATTAACGACATCAAAAAGATTATTGCCAAACTGCCAACTAAACGCCAGTCGCTTTATTTTTCGGCCACCATGCCTGATAGCATTGTTGAACTTTCTAAAAAGATTTTGAACAACCCCGTAAAGGTAAATGTGAGTCCTGTTTCGTCAACGGCAGATACCATACAGCAGTATCTTTATTACACCAATCGGTCTGATAAAAATAATCTGTTAATTGAAATACTACAGGATGAAAACATCGATCAGGTTTTAATTTTTTCCAGAACCAAGCATGGTGCAGACCGTATTGCCCGTAATCTGAAAAAGAAGAAGATTAACGCAGAAGCCATTCATGGCGACAAATCTCAAAACCAGCGTCAGAAGGCCTTGTCGATGTTTAAGGATCGAAAAGTAAGGGTGCTGGTTGCTACCGATATTGCCGCTCGTGGTATCGATATTGACAAGTTGCGATTTGTTATCAATTTTGATATTCCGAACATTGCCGAAACTTACGTGCATCGTATTGGCCGTTCAGGCAGGGCAGGGGAGGAAGGTGTTGCCATTTCGATATGTGAACCGGAAGAGAATATTTATATAAAAGATATTGAAAAGCTGATTAACCGCAAAATAGAGGTTGTAACCGATAATCCTTTTCCTCAAACAGATAATCCCATGACCAATGCTGAAAAGAAAGAGTGGGAAAAGGAGAAGCAAAAGCGGAAAAGGGAATTTTTCGCCAACCGTAAACCCAGGCAGGGAAAATATTCGAAAAAGTAAGGTGTAACCCTATTTCAAGAAGTAACCTGTATAAATAAGGTTGGTTAGGTAATGCCTTGTCAAATTATTTAATCAAGTTTACCACTCCTTTTACCGTTCGTTCACCAGGATGTAAAACCCCTGTGTATTTGTAAAAGATTGTCCAAGCGTATGTCCCGTGTTCAACGGGGTTTCCGTTAACTGTGCCGTCCCAGCCTTCACCGGTATCAGAAGTTTCAAAAATCATTTTTCCCCACCGATCAAATATCTTCATCGAGTAAGCAGCGGCCGGACATTGCAGCACCGGTTTGAAAACATCATTCAAGCCATCACCGTTGGGAGTAAATGCATTGGGAACTACCGAAAAGCACTCCAAATCCTCAGGAGGGAAGTAAATGGTAACTTTAATGGAATCTTCCCTAAAACCGCACAAATTTGAAACGGTTACCGAATAGGTTCCTGAGTCAGAAACAAAATAAACGGAGTCGGTAGTGCCATCCTGCCATAAATAGGTTGCGTTGGGTGTTCCTGTGGCGTCAAGTGTAATAGAGGAACCATTCAGAATAGAGGTGTCGTTACCCAAATTTACAACCGGGAGTAGTGTTATCGCTAAGTGTGTTAAAACCGTACTGTCGCATCCGTGGATGGTTACAGGATAATCAAGGTAGCTGCCTGCCTGTTTTTGATAATCGCCGCCAGCGTAAATACTATCGCCTTCGCAAATAGTAGTATCCCATTGTACGCTGTATGTCGGGTTGACGCTGAGGTTTAAATAATGAATACTATCGCAACCGCCGGTTGATTGTGCCGTATCATAATAAATTCCGTCGGTTTTTTGCCAATCTCCCTGAGCATACGCCGAATCTCCCTGACAAATAGAGGCCGTATCGTAAACACTGATGATGTCGGAAACCGTTAAAATAGTAATGGCAATACTGTCGCATCCCCAAACCGATGGTAGCGTATCGTAGTAGGTTCCCGATTGCGTTTGGTATTCACCCTGTAAAATCACCGAGTCTCCCTGGCAAATGCCCATGGGATTTTGAGTTACCTGAATATCATAAACGGTCAAGTCCAACATTAAAATACTATCGCATCCCTGCATGGTGGTTAACGAATCAAAATAAACACCGGTAGTTTTTTGGTAAATACCATTAAACTCTACCGAATCTCCTGTACATATTCCCAGCTGGTTGACTATAAAAAAAGTATCGTTTACCTGCAGATTGGTTTTAATCACACTATCGCAGCCTATGTAATTTAAGAGACTGTCGTAATAAACACCGGTAGTGGTTTGTCCTGTTCCTCCGGCCATCACCGTGTCGCCGGCGCAAACAATGGTATCAATTTGAAGAAAGTAGGAGGGAAGCACGGTAACATCAACCGTATCCCAAATATAACAGGTTCCGTTAGTGGCTTTTACATAATATAGGCCGGTTGTGTCGGCGGGGAAAGTATTAGTGGTGTCACCACTTTGCCATAAGTAAGTCTCTGCATCGCTGCCGGCATCCAGTATTAAGGTGTCGCCCGAGCAAAAAGTGGTGTCGTTACCCAAATCGACCGTAGGTTTGGGAGAAATTCTGACAAGGTGTGTTACAGAGCCTTCCACACCACTAATCCAAACAGTTAGTTTAACAAAATAAAATCCTACCGAAGAGAAGAGGTGTTTTGGGTCGGAATCGGTGGATGTGTTGTTGGCGGAACCCGAGGCGGCATCGCCAAAATCCCATATTAGTGAGTCGGGTTCCGAAGAGCTGTTTTCATGAAATTCGGTAGAGTCGGTATAACAACCTGGGCCATAGTTGTAACCGGGATTAAAGCTAAAAAAGGAGGTGATAAACGGTGGTAGCCCCCAGTTAGATGTATTGCCTCCAAGACTAACGGTACCAAAGCTAAATTGGCAGGCTGTTCCCAGCTCGTTGGGGTAGTTAATAACACTAATATTACTGCCATTTCGTTGGGCTACATATATTCTGTTGTCAGGGGCGAGCTGAAGCCCGCCATTTACTCCGTTGCCAATTTGAACTTTAGAAGCTGCTACATCGGGTGCTGTCAGGTCAAATTGTAGCAACAGTTGACCAGGGTTACTTTTCCAGGTGCTTACATAAAGTATTTCGCCATTGGGTGAGAACTCTATACCATAAGCATGGCCTCCCAGGTTGCTTAACGTAATGATATTTTGGTCGCTTACCATGCCTGTGGTTGTGCTGAAATCAAATAGTTCAACATTGTTTAAACCTGAATTAGCCTTGGCAAGTTTGTTGCCGTCCGGCGAAACCTTCATGTACCCTTTAGCGTTTTCTATATCACCTTGGATAACAATTCCTGCGGAACTGATAACCGGAGTTTCAACCACCCCTGTGCTGGTTATCAGATAAGCGTAAAAATCGTTGGTTTCCCATTTTTGCGAGATTACCCATATATCGGTTCCGTTTGCATGGCCGATGGCCGTAAGTTTTTCGCACATGGGGGCTGTTAGCAGGACATTTTTAACCGTGTCAACCACTTCACCCAAAAAACCATTCTTGTTCATATCAACTAACGAATAACGAAGGCCGTTTGCTCCTCCTGTCGGGGAACTTCCCACCTCGTCGATGGTGAAAATATAATAAAGATTGCTGCTGCCCGGTTTGGGTACAATAATGCCCGATTGTGTGCTGGAGGGATTTCCCATTAAGTTGTTACCATTAGGCATTATTTCGTTATGCCTGTCCCATACCGAGATGCCATCGGTATAAAACCTGATGGTCCCGCTTTCGTTGGATATTGATGAGCATCCTTCCCATGTGCTCAGTGCACCATCTAATATTGGAACAGGATTTCCGGTAGAAAAGTTTAATCCTGCGTAGTCGCCAAAATACCAGTTGTTGGCCTGATTTTGTGCGTTCGTTTGCCATGTAACCATTAGTAGTAAACCGGCAATCAGAAATCCTTTTTTAAGCAACAGTCCTTTTTTCTTTTGATTCAACATTACGCTCGTTGTTTATTTTTGAAGGTTTTTATTCAATTTAATGAAGGATCAAGTACTCTGTCAATTATACGATCAAAAGGGTATTTTAATCCGTCTATGTGAGTTGACCACGTTGCCATTGTTTTGGTTGTATCAATAAGAGTGAAAGTCCATGTTCCTGTAGCATTTCCTTTGGCGTCGAAGTCGAGTTGGTTTTTAATATAAGAAAAGGCGTATAATATGATTTTGTATATTTTCATAAAGTGCTATTGGTTGACGTAACGTATTTTTTTACCGCCATTTTGAACTTCAATTTTTGTAATGCTGTTAACCGGAATCTCTTTGGTCAGAGAAGAAATCAATCGCGAGCGTTGGCCAATTACCACTGAGTTGGTTAAAAGGATGGTGTCAAAATAAAACGTTGTTTTCTTACTCATTTTGCCATAAGTAAACCTGATTTCGATGGCATGGCTGTTGGTAAGCTCAGATGGTTTTTCATTTTTAGTATGGCGCATCATAATTATGTTTGTTACCTGTTCAAAAAATCAGGATCTTTGTATTCCGGGTTTGGATAGCTGTAGAATCCTTGTCCGGTGCTTATTCCCATCCTGCCTTTGTCGATGAATTCGGTTTTTATTTTTTCAGCTCTTTCAAACAAAACCGGATTATTGGTTCTCTTTGCATCCATCATAGTGATGTTGTAAACAGTTTGCATCCCGACAAGATCTAAGATTCCGAACGGGCCTGATTTAGCACCTGTACTAATCATCCAGGTTTTATCGATGCTTTTAAAATCGGAAACATGATTAAACCAAAGGTTTTGAGCAGCTGACAAAAAAGGTACTAACAACGAATTTAAAACATATCCCGGTTGTTCTTTGTTAATGGGAATGGGAACCATGCCAATATCTTGGGCAAAGTTCACCACCAAATCAAAATATTTTTGTTCGGTTCCGGGATGTTTCATCACTTCACCTACGTTAGCATCCCAGACAGGATTTGAAAAGTGTAACGCTAAAAACTTTCCGGGTCGTCCGGTTTCCTTAGCGTAGTGGCTTGGCAGCATGGTGGAGGAGTTAGTCGTAAAAATTGTTCTTTCGGGGGCCCATTGAGCCAGCTCTTTGTAAAAAGATTTTTTAATGTCGAGGTTCTCAGGAACCGATTCGCTGACTAAATCGGCATCTTGTACCGCCTCTTTTAAATTAGTGGTGTAGGTTAACCGTGAAAATGTTTTTTCAATTTCTGCTGCTGAGGATCCCTTGGAAGCAATAAATAGTTCAGCATACCTTTGGTGATATTTTTGGCAATTTTGGATGCCCTCTTCAAAAGCATCATACACGATTACATTAAATCCTTTAAAAGCTGTTTGCCAGGCAATCTGTGAACCCAGTACTCCACCACCGGCAATGGTTACATTTTTTATTTTCATCCTTTTATCCTTTTTTCGCTTTCATCAACTTCCTATTATCCCTTGCCTTGTTCTTATTTGTAACGCTCATGCTATCTCTCTCTTGTGAGCAAAACATTTTTTTTGTTCATGGAAGCAAATTTAACTGTTTTTATTAAACAGGAGTTTTTTGGCCGGTTAAAGTTTGATGACTTCTTTCAGGTTGCGTTAATGCCGCCTGTGTTAAAAAGAAACTTTTAATAACTTAGCTTTATACTATCAGCTTTTTCCCTTAAAATGATTACTTTTACCCATTAAAAAATTTTGATGATATGGAAATAGTAGAAACACGAATTTCTGATCTATACGTGGTGAAACCTACCGTGTTTAAAGATAACAGAGGATATTTTTTTGAATCATATAACAAAGAGGTATTTTTAAGAAGTGGCATCGACCAAAATTTTGTTCAGGATAACGAATCCAAATCGGCTAAAGGAGTTTTGCGCGGGCTTCATTTTCAAAAACCACCCTTTGCTCAAGGTAAATTAGTGAGGGTAATTAAAGGTGCTGTTCGCGATGTGGCCGTTGATCTGCGTAAATCGTCGCCAACTTACGGGCAGTGGGCTTCTATCGATCTTACCGAAGACAACAAATGGATGTACTGGGTGCCACCCGGTTTTGCGCACGGCTTTATAACCCTCGAAGATGATACAGTATTTTTTTACAAATGTACCAACGTGTACAACAAGTCTTCTGAAGGTGCTATCCGTTGGGATGACCCCGATTTGAATATTGATTGGGGCGTTGAAAACCCGTTGCTTTCTGATAAAGATAAAGTGTCGCCGTTGTTTAAAGATTTTGTTACGCCCTTTAAATAATAGTCTTTCATTTCCTTTCTTAACCTCTTGTTGCTATGAAGAAGTATCTTCCTTATATTGTGTCGTTTATTGTTATTATCGGAATTTTTCTGTGGGAGATGTTTCAGTCGCATGAAAAGGTTTACTTGCCGGGAACCAACGTTCAAAACTATAAGATCGTTCCGCTGCCGGTTCCTGATACACTATCGTTCGCAGGTGAACCGGTTCCCCTGGACATTTTTTATGTTAAAGAAGCACTCGATAAAGAACTGGCTGTAAATACTTACTGGCACTCCTCTACTTTACAGCTCATACGCAAATCAACACGATGGTTTCCGCTGATTGATTCGGTACTAATGGTCGACAGCATTCCCGTTGATTTCAGGTACATTCCGTTAATCGAAAGTAACCTTTCCAACGTTAAATCGCCGGCAGGTGCTGTGGGTTTTTGGCAGCTGATGAAAGGCACTGCCAAAGATTATGGTTTGGAGGTGACCAAAGAGGTGGATGAACGCTATGATGTTGAAAAATCGGCAGAGGCAGCTTCGTTGTACCTGAGGAAGAGCTACAATAAGCTTCATAGTTGGACGTTAGTAGCTGCCTCATACAATGCCGGCATGCGGCGAATTACTTCGCTGATGGAGACACAAAAATCCAATAACTTTTACGACCTGCTGGTACCTGACGAAACAAATCGCTACATTTACCGGATACTGGCGATGAAACTTATTTTTAGCAATCCCCAAAATTACGGGTTTTACCTTAACGAAGAGGATTACTACGAGCCATTGCCCTATCATCTGGTTGAAGTCAATAGTAAGGTTGCGCAATGGGCTGACTTTGCCAAAGCGCATGGCATTACCTACCGGTTGTTAAAATACTATAACCCCTGGCTACGTCAACCCTACCTGAAAAACAGAAAAAAGAAGACTTATCGGATAAGGATACCTGATGAGCCATACGACCTGACGAATGAAAAACTTCAGAATGAGGAGTAGATTTCTGGCTGTTTTTACAAAAAAAATTAGAACTTTGCATCCAAATTTTTGAAATTGAAACCGGAGAAAAAGATAAATATTGTTGTTGAGCGCGAAGATGAGTATCTTGAGATTTTGGGTGCACGCGTACACAACCTCAAAAATATTGATGTTGA
>QMPP01000136.1 GCA_003650425.1 Bacteroidota bacterium
GAACAAATTATTGGAACGGCTACTGGTACCGGTAACTATCAAGATATTCCCATCATTCCGCAGGAACCCGGCGATTTTGTCGATATTGTGATAACCAAGCAAAACTATTTTCGCTACAGTACAACTGTTGAAGTTATCCCTCCCAACGGTCCTTACTGCATGTACGATAGTTATGAAATTAACGATACGCTCGGTAACGGAAACAATATTCCCGAGTTTGGTGAAAACCTGTTACTTTCGTTAAAAATGAAAAATTTGGGAACTGAAGACGGTATTGGTGTTAATGTGCGTTTAGAAATAGCTGACCCCTACATTACGTTTATAGACTCAACCCAGTATTACGACACCATCTATTCGGGAGGCACCAAATGGCAATATCTTGCCTACCAGTTTCAGGTAAGTAATGGTATCCCTGATATGCACACGGTTCAGTTTAACGTGGTGGCTACCGATGAAAACGACTCTTCGTGGGTTACAAGGTTTTTTGTGTCGTTCAGGGCTCCTAAAATAACCCCTCTTGAAATGATTATTGATGATTCGCAAGGAGGCAATAATAACGGTCACCTCGACCCGGGTGAAACGGCAACGTTAAAAGTTAAACTGGTAAACAAGGGACATTGTTACGCTAAAAACCTGCTGAACAATCTGGTTCCTTGGAACAACTACATTACCATGCTTTCGGGAACCGACACCATGGATGTATTGGGATTGTTCGGATACAGTTACGCCACCTATCAGGTATCAGTAGCCGATAGTGCTCCCGAAGGAATCATTGCTGAAATGCGCTTCTCTTCCGAATCAGGAGGCTATCTGGAACAAAAAACCTACTTCCCTAAAATCGGTATGTTTTTAGAAGATTTTGAAACCGGAAACTTCGATAAGTTCGACTGGCAACAAGGAGGCGATCTGCCCTGGGTTATCAGCAGCCAGTATCCCTACGAGGGATTTTACCAGGCTAAGTCGGGCGTTGTTACCGACGGGCAATCAAGCCAGCTCTCCATTGCTTATCAGGTGATGGGTCAGGATCAGATTAAATTTTATAAAAAGGTATCATCGGAACCCGATTTTGATGTGTTCGAGTTTTATATTGACGACGAGTTGCGGAGCTCCTGGTCAGGTACCAACGAAGGGTGGACACAACAGGTTTACGATATAAATCCCGGATTCCATGAATTCAAGTGGATTTACAAAAAAGATTTCTCCGGAAGTGGTGGTGCCGACTGTGCCTGGCTTGACTATATAGAGCTGCCATCAATGTTAGTAACAACCGTATTTGCCGGCCCCGACGACGAAGCCTGTTCAAACAGTAGTTATCAGCTGATGGCCACGGCTACCAACGAAAGTAGCGTGAGCTGGAGTACTTCGGGAGACGGAACCTTCAATAATCCCATATCTTTACAACCTCTTTACACGCCCGGCACACAGGATATTACTAACGGTAACGTTACCCTCACCCTTACCATTATCGACAACGATGGCAATACCTATTCGGATGATGTAGTGCTGACCTTTAAAGATGTTCCGGATGCCCCGGCAAAACCCGAAGGCCCCGACTTTGTTGATATCTTTAAAGTATCGGAAACCAACTACACAACCTATTCTGTTAATAATGCCGAGTCTTACGACTGGAGTGTTAACCCTTCCGAAGCCGGTGAAATTATAGAACACGATACAGCTATTACCGTTTACTGGAATACCGGTTTCTTGGGTGAAGTCTGGTTAAAAGTGCAAGGTGTTAATGGTTGTGGTGCAGGAATTTCATCTGATTCGCTGTATATTATCGTTGATAATACGGTTGGTGTTTTAGGCACTACGCCTAAAAACTTTACCCTGCTGGTGGCTCCCAACCCTAACGGGGGAAGTTTTAATTTAATGCTCAACACGCCATCAACCGAACCGGTTTCTATTCGTATTATTGATAACCTTGGTAACGTGGTTTATCATCGTGAGGAGCTGAGAGGTAATAATATTCAACAACATATTACGGGTAATTTTAAACCCGGCGTTTATCTGTTGATTGCCACTCAAAACGGGAAACAGTATATACGAAAGGTATTGATTCTGTAATAACCGGTTTTGTTTATGGCAGTTTGTTTTCAATTTCAACAAGAGGTTGTTAAAAAATCATGCAATGTGTCATCCTGAGCGTAGTCGAAGGATGTATTACGCAGGTAATAAGTCGATTTCGACTCTGCTCAATCTAACAGGGTTGTTATTAAAAACTTTTAAAACAGCTTCTTGGTGTTTTAATGAATGTAATGTTGATAACCATCATTGCATATCAATGGTTCTGCGTTTTCTTTCAATTTATATCGTTCCTTTAAAAATCAGGAGGGTGACACCGATAAAATATTATATTTGTTTTGTTTATTATTTCGGTTCACAATAATCCCGATGCGAAACAAATACGATGTAGTAATAATTGGTGGTGGCATAAGCGGTCTCACGCTGGGTGCGTTGCTTGGAAAGTTTGGTTTTAGCTGCTGCATCATTGAAAAAGAACCAAATCCGGGAGGTTATCTGGCCGGATTTAAACGAAAAGGTTTTTTCTTCGACACGGCCATCCACTGGCTTAATCAATTTAATGAAGAGGGAATCGTACATCGTTGCTTTTCGTTTATCGATGAGAATTATCCAAAACCAAAACCGTTAAAAAGAATACAACGTTACCAAACCGACAATTTTAATATTCTGGTTAGCGACGATATCGATAAGGTTAAAGCTGGTTTTCTAAAATATTTCCCTGATGAGAAAAAAGGGATTGATAAATTTTTCCGGCATGTTGAAGAGCTGGCAAGAGTAAGTCATAAGCTGGCCTATATTGCACGCTCCAGCCAAACCATGTCACTTGTCGATAAGTCACTATTTTATACCCGGGCGTTACCGGCAGTTTTTCCTCTGATAAAGCATTTAAAATATACGGGTAACCAAGGCGTAACAAAAGGCCTTAACAATTATTTTAAAAGCAGCGAAATAAAAGATATCTTCAGTTCTGAAAGCGACTTGCTATCCTGTTTGTTTCCACTGGCATGGGCAAAAAACAAAGATTATTTTTCAACACCGGCAGGAGGCAGCATTGCCTTTATCAACTGGCTTAGTAAGGTAAACAGCGGGATGGGAAATAAGCTGCTGTTAGAAACCAATGTTACTTCCATCGTTACTGAAAACAACAGGGCTAAAGGGGTTGAGATTATACAGAATAACGAAAAAAACACAATTTTATCCAACTATGTGGTCATTGCCTCTGACCTGATTACCGCTTTTAAAAAGTTACTACCGAAAGGAGCCATTCCTGAAAGAAAAATAAAAACCGTTGAAAATTCAGTACAATACCAATCGGGGTTTACCGTTTCGGTGGCATTGGATTGTCCGGCGGAAGAGTTGGGTTTTGACGAAGAACTTATCCTTCTTTTTAAAAACAATCTTGAAAGACATAAACACGAAGAAGCAGACCCGCTGCACAGTAAACTCAATGTACTATCGCCTTCGGCGCGCGATAAAAGTGTTTGCCCGGCCGGCAAAGGCATTGTTTCCATTTATATGAATGCCGGTTTTGAAAAATATGATTTTTGGAAAACGGAAACCGATGAGCATGGAAATCGTGTAAAAGGAGAAAACTATCATGCATTAAAGGAAGAGATTGCCCAAAAAATGATTGAAAGGGTTAACCGGGAAATTAATCCGGAATTTTCAAAACACATTTTATTTTACGAGGTAGCTACCCCTATTACCTATCACCGTTATACCGGAAATTATAAGGGTACCATCATGGGGGCAAAGCCGGGGAAAGAAAATATGAAAAACAAGGTGGATTCTTACTTTACCGGGGTTGAAAACCTATTGGTAGGTGGCCAGTGGGCTGAGTTGGGCGGGGGTGTGCCCATCACCTCGAAAGCCGCCATGAATACCACACTCATCATCTTAAGAAAAGAAAACAAAAAAGCGTTTAAACAATTTGCTGCTTACTTCGATGGAAAAAGAACTCTTTCGGAGTTAAACCTCTTTATGGCAAAACAAAAATAATACATATAGTTTATTCTATTTGTTATACCTTTGTACTAAATTAATATCCACCTTTAACTTTATCTTTACCATGTTCAAAAATTTGTTAATAATCTTCACGCTCTTTATTTCAATGCTTGGAGCCTCACTAAAAAGTCAAAACACTGAACCTTACCGCCCGGGAGAATTTTTAATTCAGCTTAACCAATCAAACGATATCCAGACTATCGAAAACCGGTTTAATAAAAAAGGGTTAACTTCCATTGAAACCATCTCAAAACGTTTTAAGATTTATCTTTTGACCTTTGATAAAAAAACACTTAATCAACAATCACTACTCAAGGAGATAAAATCGGAAAAGCCGGTTATTAATGCGCAGTATAACCACTTTCTTGAACTAAGAGGTGTGGACGACCTTGATTCCATTCCTGATGACCCCAACTTTAGCAGTCAATGGAGTTTACAGAATACCGGACAAAACGGGGGAACCGTAGATGCTGATATTGATGCTACCGATGCCTGGACTATCACCCACGGCGGACTTACGGCGTTGGGCGATACTATCGTGGTTGCTGTTATTGACGGCGGAACGGATAAAGATCATGAAGACCTCGTTTTTAAACATAACTGGGATGAAATTCCGGCCAACGGCATCGACGACGATAACAACGGGTACGTTGATGATGTAATGGGATGGAATGCCTACAGTAATAACGGTTATATGCCTGACGATTCGCATGGCGCTCATGTAAGCGGTATCATTGGCGCTGTTGGTGATAATGGTATAGGGGTTACCGGAGTAAACTGGAATGTAAAAGTTTTACCCATCGCCGGATCGTCGAGTAGTGAAGCCACAGTAGTTAAAGCCCTCAGTTATATCTATGCCGTGAGGCATCAATACGATAGTACCAACGGACAGATGGGAGCTTTCGTGGTGTCGCAAAACAACTCCTTTGGCATCGACCAGGCAAACCCTGATAACTATCCCATCTGGGAAGCTATGTACGACTCGCTGGGCAGACTGGGGATTATAAGTGCAGCGGCTACCGCTAATGCTTCGTGGGATATTGATGTGGTAGGCGATGTGCCTACCGGTTTTACCACCGACTATATGATTGCCGTTACCAACACCACTCGCGCCGACAGGCTTTATACAGCAGGATACGGCGATACAGCCATCGATTTAGGAGCGCCCGGAACGACCATTCTCTCCACTATTCTTAACAATGGTTATGGCACTAAAACCGGTACATCCATGGCTACTCCTCACGTGGCAGGATCGGTTGCTCTTATTCTCGCTGCTGCCGACTCTACCTTTATGGCCGATTACAAAGCCAATCCGGCAGAAAAAATATTGATGATAAAAAACTATATCCTGCAGGGTGTTGACACGCTGCCAACCTTGATGGGAAAAACAGTTTCCGGCGGACGGCTGAATGTTTACAACGCCATCGAACTGTTGCTGAATCGCCCTATTTTAACGGCCAACCCCTCGCTGTTGCACGAGGAGATAGCACCCAATTCAACCATTCAAAGCGACCTTACGCTCTCCAATACGGGACACGATACCCTCGTTTACAAACTCACCATTCCCGATGATGCACCCTGGTTAACCTTAAGTGCTGACAGCGGCCTTTTGGCTCCCGGTAATTCAGACCTTATTATGGTAACTTTTAACGATAATGGTATGGATACCGGGTTGTATGTTACCCATATTCATGCAGCTTCCGGGGAAGCGGGCAGCAAAGATATTCCTGTTTACATGCATGTTACTAACTATGTTTCCGTGAGCAGTATAGCCCCCGGTTCAAGGCACGTGGTGGTTTCGCCAAACCCATTTAGCAACCGGGCTAAAATTTCTTTCTCTTTAAAAGAAACCAACACGGTTACCTTTTCTGTTTATAACATGCAGGGAAAAACAATCTATCAAAAGGCTGAACAGATGTTACCCGGTGTAAATGCTTTTTACTGGAATGGAGAGGATGTTCCACGAGGCATCTATTTTTATCATTTAGAAACATCCGGTTGGTCAAAATCGGGAAGACTGGTTAAAAAATAACCTACTTTTACACTTTAAAATAAATTCATAAAAAATAACAATATCATGTTTAGTAAAGATACCTATATCCATCGGCGTAATAATCTGAAAAAGGAGGTTAAATCCGGTGTTGCTCTCTTTTTAGGCAATGTTGACGTAGCTTTTAACTACCCTGCCAACCAGTATCATTTTCGTCAGGACAGTCATTTTCTCTATTTCTTCGGGCTGCAAAATCAGGGTTTTGCCGGGATAATCGATTTTGACAACAACCAAGATTACCTGTTTGGCAACGACTTCGATTTGGACGATATCATCTGGATGGGTGTTCAACCCAAGGTAAAAGACTTAGCTTCCGAAGTTGGCATCGAAAATGTGGCTTCCTACAACGACTTAACAGCTTTTATTGCCGGAGTATTGAATGAAGGCCGGAAGGTTCACTTTTTACCTCCTTATCGAGGTGAAACAATCATTGAACTTTCAAGATTATTAGGTATAGCCAATGGCGATGTGAAAGCAGCTGCTTCCGTAGAACTTATCAAAGGAGTGGTAAAGCTCAAAGAGATTAAAAGTCCGGAAGAGATTGCTGAAATTGAAAAAGCAGTAGATGTAGCCTATGATATGCACACTACTTCGATGAAAATGGCCATGCCCGGAACCATCGAGCAGGAGATTGCCGGCGCCATCGAAGGCATTGCCCTCGCGCTGGCAGGGCCGGTTTCTTTTCCCGTTATTTTAAGTCAGGATGGGCAAACGTTGCACAACCATTACCACGGTAACATGTTGGAAAAAGGGCGCATGATGGTCACCGATGCCGGCTGCGAAACCGCCGAGTGTTATGCCAGCGATATCACGCGGACCGTACCTGTTGGTGGAAAATTTAACGAACGCCAGGCCACTATTTATCAGATTGTACTGGACGCCAACATGGCTGCCATCGAAGCCATAAAACCGGGAATAAAATACCGTGATGTACACTTTTTAGCTGCCCGTGTAATTGTCGACGGGTTAAAAAAAGCAGGAATCATGAAGGGTGATACCGATGATGCCGTAAAGGCCGAAGCACATACCCTGTTCATGCCTCACGGGTTGGGTCACATGATGGGTATGGATGTTCACGATATGGAAGGCCTTGGCGAAGATTATGTCGGCTACGACGAAAATACCAAACGTGCCACCACCTTTGGAACAGCCTATTTGCGCCTGGGTAAAGAGCTGAAACCGGGATTTGTTTTAACCGTTGAACCGGGCATCTATTTCATTCCCGATTTAATTGATCAGTTTCGCGACGAAGGTAAGTTTACCGATTTTGTTAACTACGATGTGCTGGAAACTTACAAAGATTTTGGCGGTATTCGTATCGAAGACGACGTGTTGGTAACCGAAACCGGCCACCGTGTACTGGGTAAGCCCATCCCAAAAACCATTGCTGAAATTGAAGCCACCATGGCAGAAGGCTGATAAAAAAGTCATGAATCATTATTTGCAACAACTTGAATCCGGTTTCAGGCAAAATGCGGACAGTGAGATTGCTGTGCATCAGAAAGCCTATATGCGTGGCCAATTCGATTTCTTTGGCCTTAAATCTCCCGTCAGGAAAGAGATACAAAAGCCTTTTCGAGTGGATGGTAACCTCTAAATCGTGGTGGGATACGGTAGATTACCTCGCTGCTCATCCGATGGGTGATTATTTTAAAAAATATCCTCATAATCGGGATGTCGTGGTGAAATCGTGGTTAAACTCCGGAAATATATGGTTGCAGCGATCATCCTTGTTGTTCCAGCTTTTTTACAAAAACAATCTTGACACTGACTTTTTGGTGTATGTAATCAAAAGTCTGTTAGGCTCGAACGAGTTTTTTATCCATAAAGCCATTGGCTGGATATTGCGTCAATACAGCAAAACCA
>QMPP01000137.1 GCA_003650425.1 Bacteroidota bacterium
GGGTTGATAATCCACTGTACGCCATTGGTGTCGAACGCGGTATTATCACCTGTGAACCTGATTTTAGTCGTGGTATCAGGTACATTACTGATTAAAACAAGAATTTTCATTTTAAACTATTTTTAAGTGTTATCGTTATTTGTTCACAAAGATGCAAAAATTTTTTCAATTTAGTATGCATGCATAACATATTTTTGAAATTTAGAATGTTTTATATTTAAACAAAAGTGAGAAAAGAAAAGGTAAATATTAATGTAAGTGGTTTTATTTCACTATAATTCAGCCGATGTAGCCCATATAAAGTGCGTTACCATTTTCACCTTTAATAATCTCTGTTTTGGTAAAAAAAGATTTTATCTCCTCTTTAAAGTGTTTCTGAAAATAGACATAATCGCTGCGTTCTAAAAATTCCAGTAGCTGAACAATGAACTGCCGGTTGTTGTAGAAATCATGAATTATCACGCGATGGCGTGCTACTCGCTTCATCTCGTTCAGTACCCTGGCTCGCTTTTCCTTTTTCATGCCATGCAAAACAAACGTGGCCGTAACCACATCGAAAGAGTTATCATCAAATGCTGATAAGTTTTCGCCGTGTTGATGGTAGAATTCTATCTCCGGATGTTTTTGCCTTGCCTGTCGAATCATTTTTTCCGAGAAATCGGCACCAACTGCTTGGGATAATCCATGCTGATTGAGTGCACTTATCCACGAACCGGTTCCGCTACCCACATCCAAAACCGATTTGCCTTTAAGCGAGTAATGGTCGTCAAGCAACTCCGCCATTATTTTAAAATCGTTGAAAGTCCCTTTGTCTAAAATGCTATAGGCAGGAGCGATGAGGTTAAAAATAAACTGTGTCCGCTTATCCTCATCTTTTGAAAAATAATTTGCTATTCCCATGGTGGCAAAAGTAGGGGAAAAATGAAACAGATAGAATTTCGGTTAAAAAAGTGTTCTGTTTTTATTTCAGTAGGCTTCGGGAAATTATAATTTTTTGCACTTCCGAAGTACCTTCATAAATTTGAGTCAGTTTGGCTTCGCGCATCAGGCGCTCCACATGATACTCCTTAACGTAACCGTATCCGCCGTGTATTTGAACCGCCTCGGTGGTAACTTCCATGGCGATATCGGCAGCATACTGCTTGGCCATGGCACTGGCAACGGTTATGGGCTTGTGGTTATCTTTTAGCCAGGCTGCTTTAACAATAAGGTTGCGGGCATTTTCAATTTTAACGGCCATATCAGAAAGTTTAAAGGCTAACGACTGATGGTTAAAAATCTCGGTTCCAAATGCTTTGCGTTCCTGCGAGTAAGCTACTGCACGCTCAAAAGCACCCGAGGCAATTCCCAGCGCCTGAGCGGCGATACCAATACGACCTGCTTCAAGCACCATCATGGCAAATTTAAATCCAAAGCCATCTTCGCCAATACGGTTTTCCTTTGAAACTTTAACATCCTGAAACATAACAGAGTGGGTATCGGAACTGCGCATCCCCATTTTATTTTCGTGAGGACCCAGCGTAATTCCGGGCGTATTTTTATCAACGATAAAGGCATTGATTCCGCGATGTCTTTTATCGGGATGCGTTTGCGCGATAACGATGTATGTTGAGGCCGAATTGGCATTGGTAATCCAGTTTTTAGTACCGTTAATCAGGTAATAATCGCCTTTATCTTCTGCCGTTGTGTGCTGATGGGTAGCATCGGAGCCGGCTTCGGGTTCTGACAATAAAAAAGCACCGATAATTTCGCCGCGAGCCAGCGGTTTTAAAAATTTTTGTTTTTGCTCTTCGTTGCCAAAGCGATTTAGCCCGTAACAAACCAGCGAGTTGTTAACCGACATAATGACTGCCACCGAGGCATCCACTTTGGCAATTTCCTCCATCGATAGTACGTACGAAACCGTGTCCATTCCACCGCCATCATATTCGGGCGGCACCATCATGCCAAGAAATCCAAGCTCGGCAAGATTTTTTACATGTTGGGTTGGAAATTCTGCTTTTTCTTCTCTTTCAAGGACATCCTGCGTGAGCTCCCTTTGGGCGTAATCGCGGGCAGCCTGACGAATCATCTCCTGTTCTTCGGTAAATTCAAAATTCATTTTATACTGTTTTTAAGTTGTGTTTTTCGGGCAAACAAGATAGACAATTATTCTTTTGAATTGATTCTAAAATAGGTGTTATAGAAACTCAAAAAAGTTCTCTTTTGTAATTGCCTTAAATTTGGTTTTGGGGTAAATATTGACAAATGTGACAGGAGGAGCTTTTGCCGGGTTCCATTTAAACTCATAGGCGTAAAGATTGCCATCCCCTTTTTCAATAAAATCTATTTCCTGTTGTCGTGAATAGTGATTATAATAATCTTGATTGTATTCTGCTTTTTTGAGCCGTTCAGCAATCATCAGGTTTTCCCAAAGAACTCCTACGTCGTTTCTTAACGACAAGGAACTAAACTGATTAATGACAGCATTCCGTATGCCGACATCATAAAAGTAAACTTTGAAGTTGTTTAAAGTTAACTACGTGGATGATTATGAAATACCTTGTAAATCAGAAAACAAATATCTTTTTAATTAATCCTCCTTTGTTTTCCCTCCAAAGAGGGAAATAATGGAATTTATTTTCTGATTTACAAGATGTTATTGATAAAAAAGTATTTCAACTTTAAACAACTTCTTTTTTTGAGCGCTTTATTTCGCTCCTTAGATTTCTGGAAAAGGAGTTTAACCGGAAGATAATGTACGCTTCTTCGAGAAGATATAAATAGCGGTCAACCGTGTCTTTATCAACTTGTATTAATCTCGATAGCTCCCGGTTTGAAACCTGATTGCCTATTTGAAACGCCAATTCATTATTTTTTGTATGGTTTGGTTAAAATCTAATATTAACTCCTCCATTATTTGTGCTACCGGTTTAATTTCACGAATCATGGCTGCCACCTGGCCTATTTCCAGTTCGCCCTCTATGGTATCTCCTTCAAACATCCCTTTTTTTGCACGGCCTTTTCCCAGCAGGCTTGCCAGCATATTTTTATCGGCACCCTTTTGCTCTGCTTCATGCACTTTTTCGTAAAAAGGATTCTCTATCAACCTGACGGGTACCAAATTTTTCAGTGTCAGGTGAGTACTTCCGTCACCTGCTTCAACAATTTTTTGCTTAAAATTATGATGTGCCGAAGATTCTCTCGATGCAGCAAACAACGAACCTATCTGAACCCCGTCGGCACCCAGCGCCATAGCGGCGGCCATGGCTTTTCCCGAGCCAATACCTCCGGCGGCAATAAGTGGAATATCGGTTACCTCACGAATCATGGGAATCATCACCATGGTAGTTGTTTCCTCGTATCCGTTGTGCCCTCCTGCTTCAAAACCTTCGGCAACAATGGCATCTACTCCTGATTCAGCGGCTTTTAAAGCGAACTTTTTATTGGCTACAACATGCACAACGGTAACACCTCTTTCTTTAAGCCAGCCGGTATATTTTTTGGGGTTTCCTGCCGAGGTAAACACAATTTTTACCCCTTCGTTAATAATAATTTCCATCAGCTCATCGGTTTGAGGATAGAGCAAGGGGATGTTGACCCCAAAAGGTTTGTTGGTAGCGGCTTTGCATTTTTTAAGGTGGGTTTCAAGTGTTTCGGGGTGCATGCTACCGGCACCTATTAATCCAAGTCCGCCGGCGTTGCTAACGGCAGCAGCCAGTTCCCAACCGCTGCACCAAATCATTCCACCCTGAATAACGGGATATCGGATATTGAAAAGGTCGGTAATCTTTTTCATCGTTATTGTGTTAAAGCGTTAATGGCAAACGAAAGTCCGAAAGCTGTGTTGGTATGGGTTCCCACGCGAATGGGATATCGCAATTTGAGTAAATCAGAAAACTGTTTGATAAGTTTTTTGGTTAAATGAAGCGGTTGAACAGCGGCTTTGTTGCTATCCTTTCCGGCAGGCTGGCAGGAAACCAAAACAGCTATTAAAACCATTAAAAAGTGTTTCATAATAACAATTAAGTTTTGATGCTAAGATAGTATAATTGTTTTGAAATGAATTACTTTTTCCGGACAGGCTTTTACCTGCTGCAAGATGGGAAATTGCAGGTTGGTCCCTATCAGGGAGCGTTGGCATGTATTAATCTGGCCCGGGATACCGGTGTTTGCTGGACTGCCATTAACCAAAATAAACCGGTGGTAGTGGATGATGTGGAAAAATTTCCAGGGCATATTACCTGCGACTCCCGTTCAAAATCGGAAATAGTAATCCCCTTAAAAGATGACCACGATAACATTATAGGTGTGATGGGTGTTGATAGTGCCGTTTTGAACTCGTTTGACGAGATGGATATTAAATGGCTGCAAAAAATGAGCGAACTTGTTTAGTTTGATTAACTTTGCCACTCAATTTTAAACTATGAACTGGTTATTACATGCGTTTATCATTTTTGCCCTGGCTATTCACGTAATACCACCCGGACTTCATCTGAATGTTGATTCTAACAAAGTGCAGGCTATTTTAGCCACGGCTATTGTTGCTGCGCTTCAAATGCTGATGTTTGGTTTCGGTAAGATGATTGGAGGCACCTTTCTACACCTTGTGGAAGGGATGAAAACCGGCATTTTGTTTTTCACCTTCTTTTTGGTGAGCGTGCGCATGGCCATGGAGGCTTTTAAAATTAGAAAAGGAGAAGTGGTAATGAGGCTCGATAATGCCAAACTAATGGTGTTAACGGGTGTTGCTCAGGGCATCGATGCCTTTTTAGTGGGCATGATGTTTTATTTTTTACCCGAGGTAAAATTTGAAACAAGCCTTATTGCCCTATTTTTCCTTGCTTCTTTTTTAATGTTATCTACTATCTATACCAAAGAGAAAAAGAGTACATACGCATTTGGTTCCTTGCTATACATACTTGGTTCGCTGATATTTATTTTTTCAGCCTTGTATTTTTTGTTCATAGTTTAAAGATACCGAATATTGAAAAATTAATTAATATTGAATTTAATAAAATGAAAAAAGTATTACTATTATTTATAACCTTATTAATAGGTTTTATCTCTTTTGCACAACCCCCTGCCGGGTATTACAATAGTGCTGAAGAAAAAACGGGTTACGAATTAAAAACCGCGCTTTACAACATCATTAAAAACCATCACGACCAGGGTTACTCGGCTTTATGGACTTTCTACCTCACCGGCGATTTGCTCCCGGCCAATCTGACCAACAGCGGCAATTCCACCAATAAAATCTGGGATATCTACTCCTATAATCCTGATGGAAATAATCCTTACGAGTATAACAAAGGTTCCGATCAATGCGGTAATTACAGTGGCGAAGGATCGTGCTATAATCGTGAACATACTTTTCCGAAAAGCTGGTTTAACAACTCGGCTCCCATGAAAAACGATGTGGTTCATATTTTACCTACCGATGGTTATACCAATGGTCGCAGGAGTAACTGGCCCTATTCGGAAGTGGGAAATGCTACCTGGACATCGCAGAATGGAAGCAAGCTGGGAAGCAGCAATACTCCCGGATATTCAGGTACCGCTTTTGAACCCATTGATGAGTTTAAGGGTGATCTGGCACGTGTCTATTTTTACATGGCTACCCGCTACCAAAACGAAATTGGCAATTGGGAAAACAATTCTTCTAATGCTGATGCAGTACTTGACGGAACCAACGACCACGTGTTTGAAGACTGGTATCTGAACCTGATGGTAAAATGGAGTAACGAAGATCCGGTAAGTCAGAAAGAGCTGGACAGAAATAATAAAATTTATGACTTTCAGCAAAACCGCAATCCTTTTGTCGATCATCCCGAGTACATTACACTTATCTGGGTTGACCCCTCAGCCGTGGTAAATCCGCTCGATTTAAAGCTAACTATTTATCCTAATCCGGTTGTTAACAGGCTTCATGTTAGCTATGCCAGCAGTGAAGAGGCCACCTATTTTATTGTTAACATGGCCGGGCAGAAAATTAAATCAGGCATATTGCATTCCGACAAAAACGACATCAATGTCAGTAATTATCAAAAAGGGCTTTACCTGTTAATTATTGAAACACCTGATGGAAAGTTTATCAAACAGTATAAATTTTTGAAAGCATCATGAGTTTAAAGTCCTACATAAGAATAACCAAGGAGTTTAAGTTTGAAACGGCACATTCGTTGCCGGGTTACGACGGGTTGTGCAAAAATATTCACGGTCACTCGTACGAATTATTGGTTACCGTTGCCGGATATCCCCTTGAGGAGAAGGATCATCCAAAGTTAGGTATGGTGATGGACTTTGGCGATTTAAAGAAAATAGTAAGAAAGGAAATTGTTGAACCTTTCGATCATGCCCTGGTGCTGCGAAGTGATGTTTCCAAAACTTTGGTTGCGGAACTAAAAAAGAATTATGAAAAAATTATCTTGCTCAATTACCAACCCACCAGCGAGATGATGCTCATTGATTTTGCCGAACGGTTAAAGGCTAAGCTGCCCGAAAATATCGACCTGAAATATTTAATGCTGCGCGAAACAGTAACCTCTTATGCAGAGTGGTTTGCCGACGAAAATTAATTGGGTTACGTTTGTTGATAAACGGCTTTTTTACCGGTTTATCACCAGTTGCCGTGTATCGGTTCGGCCTTGCTTATCGGTTATCGAAACAAAATAAACACCATTTGCCAATCGAGTAACAGGGATATTAACTTTGGTTTGCCCGCTATTAAAATGGAGATGGTTGTTGGAAATGGTTTTTCCGGTAAAATCGGTAATGGTTAAAGTAACTTCCCCGGCACTTTTTAGCTTAACCGATAACAACACCTTTTCACCATTTACCACAGGGTTGGGGTAGAGGTTGTTAATGAATTCCGAATTACTTTTTTTTGCCGGAATAATATAATCAACACTTGAAAGACTCAGCTCGATAATTATGCTGTCGATTTGTGGTGTTTCCTCGTTTAATTCCACGGTTATTTCAGAAGTGGTTACACCGGTTACTTCAGGATACAGCATATACCGGTCAATGTTTAAATTCGAAAAATCGAAATCGCCCTCAGAGCCCGTGTAGAGATAAGTCATATTGCTGCCGGTTGAGTCGAGAAGGTAGAGGGTAATGTTTGCACCCGAATCGAGCCCAAATCGTTTAAGGCCGTTATCAACCACAAAAACATTTCCTTTAATGATTCCCTCTCCTGCTAAAACACCTTCGATGGGTAGCAGGTGTATATCATAATCCCATGATGTACTACACACATCGCATGTTTCTGAACTTTGCCATTTTAAAGCATCGCCATAGTAGGTTGGACAAAAAACCTTATAAAACTCCGATGCTCTATCCGGTTGCGCTTTGACAAGGTAGTCGCCTTGGGGCAGGTTGTAAAAAATGTAAAAGCCCAAGGTGTCGAACGAAACCGTATCAACCGGAATAAAGGTATCTGCCGAATCTTTATAATACAAAAAAGCTTTTCCACGGTCGACGGGAAAGAGGTTGGCAAAAACCTGGCCGCCTATGTGGTAAAGCGACCTTTCCCGAATCAATATTATTTTAGAATAGGTGTTGGAACCAGGGATACCATTCATGCTTGATTTAATGACAAGTTTAACACGATAAATGCCCGGACTTAAATAAGTATGATCAGGGTTCTTGTCGTTGGAAATAGTGCCATCTCCAAAATGCCATTGATACGATATAATATTTTGGCCAGTTGAAAGATTAATAAAGCGATAATTAAACCTGCTTTCTCCTTGTTTTTGCACGTATTTAAAGCGCGCTTTAATTAAATTGGTATGAAAAGGCATGTTGATGGTCAAATCAACTAAAAGGGACATCTCGGTATTTCGAAAAAAACGGTAATAAACCGTTGAGTCGATTTTTTGCTGATTCTTGTCAAAAGTAAATACCTCCAAACTTCCTTTTGTCAGATTGGTATTGATAGTGTCAGAATAAAA
>QMPP01000138.1 GCA_003650425.1 Bacteroidota bacterium
TTACGACGATATTATTGAAGCCAGCGGAAAAACCGGTTATGGGGTTGATAAAGTGCTGGATACCATCATTGATAAGGTGCCTGCTCCCAAGGGCGATGTTGATGCTCCGCTGCAAGCCCTCATTTTTGATTCTGTATTCAACTCATTCAGGGGCATCATCGCTTACTTTAAAGTGAACAATGGTACTATTTCGAAAGGTGACCGGGTTAAATTTGTTAACACCGGCAAAGAGTATAATGCCGATGAAATTGGTGTTTTGCGTTTAACACAAGAGCCGCGAAAAACATTATATGCCGGCGATGTGGGATACATTATTTCAGGTATTAAGACCTCTAAAGAGGTAAAAGTGGGTGACACCATTACCCATGTCGATAATCCCTGCGAAAATGTTATTGAAGGTTTTGAAGAAGTAAAACCCATGGTTTTTGCCGGTGTCTATCCCGTGGATACCGATGATTATGAAGACCTGAGGGCTTCCATGGAAAAACTCCAACTCAACGATGCTTCGCTTACTTACGAACCCGAGTCATCCATGGCATTGGGATTTGGCTTCCGGTGTGGTTTTTTGGGGTTGCTGCACATGGAAATTATCCAGGAGCGTCTGGAACGGGAGTTCGATATGAACGTGATTACCACCGTACCCAACGTTTCGTATAAAGTTATCACTAACAAAGGACTGGTTACTGAGGTACACAATCCTTCCGGTTTGCCCGAACAGAAATACATCAAACACATCGAAGAGCCGTTTATCAGGGCGCAGGTAATTACCACCGCCGAATTCCTTGGCGGCATTATCAAGCTGGTCATCGGCAAGCGGGGAACGCTGCTCAATCAGGTTTACCTTACCACAAACCGGGTGGAACTTACGGTGGAGATGCCTTTGGGTGAGATTGTTTTTGATTTTTACGATAAGCTGAAAAGCATCTCGAAAGGATATGCTTCATTTGATTACCATGTTTCCGATTTTAAACCCGCTGATTTGGTGAAGCTGGATATTCTGCTCAATGGCGAATCGGTAGATGCCCTTTCAACGCTGATACATCGTGATAACGCGTACGATTTTGGTCGGCGGATGTGTGGTAAGCTAAAAGAACTTATCCCTCGTCAGCAATTTGATATAGCCATACAGGCTGCCATCGGGGCAAAAATTATTGCCCGCGAAACGGTAAAAGCGGTTCGTAAAGATGTTACGGCCAAGTGCTACGGTGGCGACATTACTCGTAAACGTAAACTGTTGGAAAAACAGAAAAAAGGAAAAAAGCGCATGCGTCAGGTTGGTAATGTAGAAGTTCCTCAAAAGGCGTTTATGGCGGTACTTAAGCTGAATGATTAGAAGTTCGAGGTTTGAATCCTCCTGAATTTTAACTTTCGCGGATTTTTGCTTTCCTGACGTGGTGAAAGCTATAAAGTTGTTTTTTTACTGAAACTCTCCGTCAGAAATTCAAGTATATAGAAAAAATTGGATTACATTTGAAAGCCGAAAGTACTACGAGAGAGAACCAAGCCAGCAGTTAACAATACATGTAGATTATGACTAATGAAGGTAGTAGCAGTAAAAAACATAGAACAAAACATAAATCAGGGTGTACAGAAAGTTTTAGGGTTAAATTACCGCCACAAGCAATATGCTAACCGTCAAAAGCAAAAACAGCGACAAAAAGGACGATTTGTCGTGATATGAACAAGTTAGCAACAAGCCGAAAAAGGAATATTGATTGAAAATTTTGCTGCAAATACAAGAAATAGAATGCCCACCGCAAATTAAGCACATTTGATTTTTGCAAACACACAGGCAAACCCTAAAAAACCAAAAGAGCTTAATTCTCCTTCCCACAATAAAAAACAAGAACAATGATTATTTATATTGAAAAACGATATATTTATTCTAAATTTGTTGATTCAATAATATGATATTATGAATAGAATTAAAGAAGTACTAGAAGAAAAGGGGATTAAACAAAAGTGGCTTGCCGAAAAACTTGGCAAAAGCTATAATATGGTCAATGGATACGTACAAAATAGACAGCAACCCAGATTGGAAGTGCTTTTTGAAATTGCCAAGATATTAAATGTTGACCCTAAAGTATTAATTAAAACAGAAGATAATAAAAGATGATATTAGATAACGAAAATGAAAATTTAAAAGTCCATGAATGGATTTCAAAATATACAGAGGAAGGAACATTTGATATTGTTACAGGATATTTTACAATTGGAGCACTATCCTTTCTTTCATTAAAGGTCAAAGAAAAAATTAAGCATTTTCGTCTAGTACTGGGTGATATTGTAAATATTGATGCTGTTAACGATAGGACACTTGATTTATTGAATGAAAATATTACTGTCGAAGCAGCTCTGAAATTAAATAAAGTTGCTCAGGAAGCTGTTCATTTTTTAAAACTTGATAAAGTTGAAGCAAAAACATTAGAACCAAATTTTTGTCATGCCAAGGCATATTTATTCAAACCTGAAAATAATGACGACAGAGATATTTATTTCATTTCAGGTAGCTCGAATTTGACAGAAGCAGGAATTGGATTAAAACACACGAACAACATCGAACTCAATATTGCAGAAACCGGGAATAACAGCCAGTATAAAGAACTTGCTTTATGGTTTAACGATTTATGGAAAAAACCACAAGCCCATAAAAACAAAACGCTGACAGATGAAAATGGCAAGAAATACACAAAACCATTTAAGCAATATTTAATTGAAGAAATAGAACGAATATTTGTTAAATACACACCAAAAGAACTGTATTACAAAGTACTTTTTGAACTATTTGGCAGTCAAATATTGAACGACCAAAATGACCCCGAATTTGCAAAACAAGTAGGAAGACTTGAAAACTCAGTTGTTTTCAATACGCTTTATGACTTTCAACAAAAAGGAGTTTTAAGTCTGATTAAGATGCTCCAAAAATATAATGGGGCAATTTTAGCAGATGCAGTTGGTTTAGGAAAAACATGGAGTGCTTTAGCAGTTATGAAATTCTTCCAACTGCAAGGTAGAGAAATAGTATTACTTTGTCCTAAAAAATTACAACATAACTGGAGTAGGTACAGAAAAAATCAGGACTCAAAATTTGAAAGGGATAAACTGGAGTATTATATCAGGTTCCATACAGATTTGGAATATGACCGAATGGACAAAGAAAAATATCGTACAGAACTTGCAGACACCCTGTTTATTAATGACAAACCCAAATTGATTGTTATCGATGAAAGCCACAACCTTAGAAACGATAAATCAAAAAGGTACAAGTTTTTTGTAGATGAAATTTTAAAACAAAACGAAGACATAAAAGTATTGATGTTATCAGCTACTCCAATCAATAACTCGTTAAACGATATTAGAAATCAATTCAAGTTAATAGTTCAGGGTGATGTTCATGGTTTTGAAGAATCGCTTGGCGTAAGGAATATTGATTACACATTTCGTTCTGCTCAAAAAGCTTTTAATGAATGGCGTGAAGAAACAAATCCTCGAATTGGAGAATTTATTAAAAAATTGCCTTCTAATTTTTTCACTCTAACAGACTCGCTAACTGTAGCTCGAACACGTTCAATGATTGAAGGGCAACAAGACGGACTTGTTTTTCCTGTTAAGGCAAAGCCGGACAATGTTTTTGTAACTCCAAAAGAGATGGGGAATTTTGAAAGTTTCGAGGAGCTTTTTGACCATTTCCCGCCTATGCTTTCTGGATATCAACCGGCTTTTTATGCTGAATCTTTTGAAGAAAAGAAAAAAAGGCAAAAAGCAAAACGGGAAGGAAAAACCGAAGTTTCTGTAATTGAAGATGAAGTTCAACGCGATAAATTTCTGGTTAAAATGATGT
The DNA here is from genome assembly GCA_003650425.1 of Bacteroidota bacterium. Taxonomy (GTDB): domain Bacteria; phylum Bacteroidota; class Bacteroidia; order Bacteroidales; family F082; genus B16-G9. Next base: position 3,842 of record QMPP01000138.1, read on the forward strand.
ATATTTTAATGGTAAAAAGACTGGAATCTTCATGGTTTTCATTTCAATCCACGGTTGGAAAAATATTAGATCATCATCAAAATGCACTTAATAGAATTAAAGCTTACGAAGAAAATAAGGAAAATGGAGAATTGAATAATAGTCTTGATGTTTTTGATGGTGATGATTTAAAAGACGAAATTGAAGAATTCACTCTTGGGAAAAAACGTAAAATCAAATTATCTGATATTGACAATGCAGGAAATCTTAAATGGTATAAAAGAGATTTAAAAAAAGATATTGATGCTTTGGATAATCTACTCGGAAATATGAATCGTTTTGCAACTGATTTAGAGAAAGAAACAGTTAAACCAAACAATCATAAAAGTTCTGATGATAAGTTACAGGTTTTAATTGAAAAGATTATTGCAAAGCGTAAAAGTGGGGCAAACGATTACAATCAAAAATTGGTAATTTTTACTGTTTACAGAGATACTGCCGAATATTTATTTAAGCAACTTAAATTAAGAGGATTTAACAAAATTGCTGTAGTTAGTGGCACAGGCTCAAAAACAGATGATTCGGATATTGAACACAAAAATTTTGAGTCCATTCTCGAAAGATTTTCTCCTTACACTAAACTATTCAAAGAGAAAGAATGGAAGTTTGAACCAATTTCAGAATCTATTTCAGAAAAAGAACAATACGAAGAATGGATAAACTGGATTGCTGTTAATGATGAAAAAACTTATGAAAAAATTCAAAACCCTATTGATATTCTTATAGCGACTGATGCTTTGAGCGAAGGTCAAAACTTGCAGGATGCTGATATGGTAGTTAATTACGATATTCATTGGAACCCTGTTAGAATTATTCAAAGAATGGGACGTATCGACCGCCTTGGTTCTCCAAACAAAGAGATTTTTGGAATTAACTTTTGGCCTTCCAATAACATCAATTCATATTTGAATTTGCAAGGCAGAATTGAACACAGAATGGCAGCAATGAAACTGGCCGGCTCTGAAGTACAATTAGAGTTTTCTGATACTTTCAAAGAAATGGCTGATGATGAAAACCTTGAAAACAAAATGAAAGCCCGAATGATGGAGCAAATGCAAACTTCTTGGGATGATATTGAAGTGAGTGAACAAGGTTTAGGTTTTGATGACCTTTCTTTGGAAAAATACAGACAGGATTTGCTGGCTGAATTAAATGAACATCAAAAGAAATACGAAAAAATGCCGAATGGCGTATATACGGGTTTTGTTGCTGAAAAAGAAATTTGTAATGAAGAAGGCATCATTGCACTTTTGGGTTATCCGGCAAAACCTCCTAAAACAATAAATTACAATTATCAGTATTACAATCTTATCTACATCAACAAAGAAGGTAATCCTGTTTTATTAAATCAAAAGGAAATTCTTGACGCCCTTACTTATCATAAAAACAAACCCCGTTTTGTTCCTGATAGTATTGATAAAGGTGAAGAAAATGCAATTCAAGAACTTGTGGAAACCATTAACAACTGGATAAAATCACAAGCTGTTGAAGAAGAGAAACAGGAAGATGGAACGGTAGAAAAGAAAATGGGAAAAGAAGCAACAGACTTGCTTTCAAAATTGCGAAAAGGAGATAAAGGTGCAATTAAACGAATTAAACAAAATATAAAAACTAGTGAAAAATATCAACTTGATAATTTTGATTTAATCACCTGGTTCCTAATCGGTTAAAAAATAATTTTATAAATTATGTTGACAATATCAAATTTGATACTATCTTTGCAAACAATAAGACTTGCCACGCTTCCCGTTAGATCAGCGCACCCGGGCAGGTTTTCTTTTTTTATAGGGCTATGATATATAATAAACCTCCCTTAACAATAGCCCAACAAATCCGTAAATTAAAGGATAGAGGGCTTATTATTGACGACGAAGAAAGGGCAGCACGCTATCTGTCTTTTATTAGTCTCTACAGACTGCGTGCTTACACTTATCCTTTTCAAGACAATGTAAACCCGGATCAACCTTTTTACCCGGGAGTTACTTTCAACAGGGTTCTTCAAACTTATCTTTTTGACCGTAAACTGCGGTTATTGGTTTTTGATGCCATCGAAAGAATTGAAATTGCTTTTAGAACCCAAATAATTTATCAATATTCACAAAAACACGGAGGTAATTGGTATGAAAATAAGGAGTTGTATCGCAAAAGTTATTTTTACGAGCAGGACCTTAGGTTGATTGACAAAGAATTAAAAAGATCCAATGAAGTATTTATTAAGCATTATAAAAATAAGTACTCCAGTCCAAGACAGCCTCCGGCATGGATAACTTTTGAAGTATTCAGTTTGGGGCTTTTATCTAAAATATATGAAAACCTTCGAATTAGTGAAGAGAAGAAAACTATTGCAAGAAAATTCGGGCTTAATCACCCTAAAGTCCTTGAAAGCTGGATGCACTCTCTTTCCGTAATCCGTAATATTTGTGCTCACCACAGTCGGTTATGGAACAGAGAACTGCCGGCAAGTATGAAAATACCTAAAATCACAAATGATACCTGGTTGTCAAACACTGACTTTCCTCAAGGTAAAATGTACCTTCCTTTAAGTGGTATCCTCTATTTACTGAATATTATTATTCCCCATAATCATTTTAACCGGAAACTAAAAACGCTTTTATTACAATATCCCGAAATACCATTAAATCAAATGGGATTCCCCGATGATTGGGAAAATGAACAACTTTGGTCAAATAAAACCGATAAGATATGAAACTTACTTTATTCAAAGAGATAGATTTTCTACATGCTGTAAAAGTATTGTTCAAAGAACTTAAAGTCCCTGTAAACTATGTGGCTGACGAACCCACTACGTTAAAAAAAATATTATCTCCTTTAACTTATAAAGAAAACTATACATTCAATCTTGTAGATGATGTTTATTTTGTGGGTATGGTAGATGATGCTGCCTTTGCCGGAAACCAAAGTTTATCGCCAGATAAAATAAAATCGGATTACGATGGTATTTTGATTTTTGGAATCACCTTGCATCAAAGAGAAACCAATTTACTACCAACCCGCTCTCAACTAGCTGAAATTTCCCGTGCTTTTAACCGTGAGTTTTATTACACACCCGTTGTGCTAGTTTTTAAATACCATGATGATAAAAATGAATACATTGCTTTTGCCAACACCGAACGCTTAAAATATAAACAGGAATGGCGCGAAGGCGAAAAAGCAGGCAAGGTTTCATTATTACGTGATATCAACATTGAAAACCCACATCGTGGCCACGAAGATATTGTCAACCAATTAAAAATACCTACTTCTGGAACTAAACAGGTTGATTCTTTTTCAAAACTTTACAACTACTGGCAGGAAGTTTTTAGTGTTAGTATTCTTAATAAAAAATTCTACCAGGAACTTTCCAATTGGTATTTCTGGGCTATTAAACAAGTTCGTTTTCCAAATGAGCCAACACAAGAAATGGCTATTCAAAAAGGAGTTAAACAAGAAGATTTAATTCAGGAACATAATGCAACAAATGTTATTCGCTTACTTACCAGATTGTTATTTACGTGGTTTATAAAAGAAAAGAAGTTAATACCCGATGAACTTTTTGATATTGATGCACTGCAAAAAGATATATTAAATAATATTTCACCTTATCACGAAGAAAATTCTTTGTTTAAAGATGCCAATAAAGAAAGCATCTACTATAAAGCCATACTGCAAAATTTGTTTTTTGCTACATTAAACTGTCCCATTGAAGCTGACAAAGAAGATAACCGTACCCGTGGTTTCAGAGGATTGGAATCTTACGGAAAGCACAGGGGAATAGACTGGATGATGCGCTATAAAAAGTACTTTAAAAATCCCGATGCTTTTCTGAAAATGGTTAATAACGTAGTTCCGTTTTTAAATGGCGGATTGTTTGAATGCCTTGATGATAAAACGCAAAACCTTTACATTGACGGCTTCTCTGATCAAATGACAAAAGGAGAACACCTGATTGTTCCTGATTATCTGTTTTTCGGTGCAACCGAAAATGTTGATTTAAGTGCTGAA
>QMPP01000139.1 GCA_003650425.1 Bacteroidota bacterium
TAATTTCATCATGACCACGAGAAGGAGCATAAATCATGGAAAAGGTATTGGACGTGTCGCTTTTCAATCTACTATCCGCCATCATATAAACACGGTGTCCCGAACTTAAAGCGGTGTCCCATTGAGCAACCGATGTTGTTTTACCATTCGAAATTTCCAGCAAATGGTAGTTTGAAAGTTTTTTCAAATCGTTAAAAGAGTACCCCGGGTTTTCTAATACTACAATTTCGTTATGAGATACCAACCTGTCGATTATCCACTGTTTGTGACCGGCAGTTTGATAAAGTGGAAGGTCAATCCACAACACCTCATTCGAACCAATACAAAGCTGCCGAGTTTTGAAAAAGTTAAAGCCATGGGTATAGGAGGGAATTGAATGTTCGTGCTTTACAATTTTTTGAGGCTCAACAAAAACAGCATAGCTATCATGCAATAAAGTTGGCTTTTGACTCCCTGAAACACTTTCTTTAATAGTTAAAGCCATCCAACCTGAGGGATGAATATTTTGATACGGGTTAAAAAGTTTATCACCGCTAAATGGCTTAGACTTTTTAAACTGATAGACCGGAGCAAAAAAGTAGGAAAGCAAAAGCAACCCCAATACAATTGCCACGGCAGTTATAATAATTTTTAATGATTTTTTCATCCTAAAGCCTCTTTTAGTAATGGAATTTTACTGACACGGATGCAAAGATACTTTATTCCCTCGCTCGCATTCGTACCAACCAAACTTTTCCAAATACAGTCATTTTCCCAATTTAGTAATTATATTCATATTTAGAATGATTTCCTTGTTTAAGCCAACTATTTATTCTATTTTTGTGCTATCAAAAACCAACTCTTAATAATTTCTAACATATTTTAGCTCAAAAAGGCAAACAATCATGAACGCATTTAAAATTTTTGTTATAGAAGATGACCCCTTTTACGGAGAGCTTTTACGAAGGCATTTAGCCTTAAACCCTGATAACGAAGTATTTTTATTTTCAACTGGAAAAGAAGCCTTGGCCAATCTTCATATAAGTCCTCATTTAATTTCTCTTGATTACCGACTCCCTGATATATCGGGAATGGAGATATTAAAAAGAATTAACACCTCCGCGCCTGACATACCTGTTATTATTGTTTCGGGACAAGAAGATATAAACACGGCGGTAGAGCTGCTGCGCATGGGTGCCTACGACTATTTTGTTAAGGACGACCATACTAAAACCCGATTATGGAATGCTGCCAACAAGATAAGGGAAAACCTCCAGCTTAAAAGCGAGCTTTCAGAATTGAAAAAAGAGGTTGAAAAAAAATACGAATTTACCAATATCTTAAAGGGGAACAGTCCGGAAATGCAGCGCATTTTCAAGCTAATGAACCGGGCAATCAAAACCAACATTACGGTATCGGTAACCGGAGAAACAGGTACCGGAAAGGAACTTGTTGCGAAGGCTATTCACTATAATTCGAGTCGTGCCAGCAAACCTTTTGTTGCCGTTAATGTTTCTGCCATCCCCAACGAGCTTATCGAAAGCGAGCTGTTTGGATACGAGAAGGGAGCTTTTACAGGTGCCAACACACGCAAAATTGGTAAGTTTGAACAAGCCAGCGAAGGCACCCTTTTTTTGGATGAGATTGGTGAGATGGGATTAAATATGCAGGCTAAAATTCTACGTGTTCTTCAGGAAAATGAGCTTACCCGAATTGGCGGCAATACTATTATTAAAATTGCCCCACGTATTATTGTTGCTACCCATCGAAACCTGGCCGAAGAGGTGAGAAAAGGAAATTTCAGAGAAGACCTCTATTACCGGATATTGGGGCTGCCTATCGAGCTGCCTCCGTTACGCGATAGAGGACACGATATTTTAGTGTTAGCAAAATATTTTAACGATACTTTTTGTTTTGAAAATGAAATACCGCTCAAGACCATTACTAAAGAAGCGCAAGACAAACTGTTAGACTACACTTTTCCCGGAAATGTGCGCGAGTTACGAGCGGTAATCGAACTGGCTTGTGTTTTATCGGATATTGATTTTATCGAGCCATCGCACATTAATTTTAACTCAACCAATTCGCTTTCAAATTTCTTGTTAGAAGAGACATCTCTGGCAGAATACAACAAAAAAATAATCCGCTATTTCTTAGTAAAATACAACAACAATGTAAACCTTGCTGCTAAAAAACTGGATATTGGTAAATCTACCATTTACAGGATGCTAAAGAATAACGAACTTTAAACATTGACAATCGTAAAAAGTTTAAAAATGACAAATAACAGCTCTATCAACCTAAACAAACTTCGCTCCTACGTTGGTGAAAACGAGACTGATGTAGAAGATATGATAAAACTTTTTCTGCAAATTATTCCCGAACAAAAGAAAAAGCTTCAAACAGCATTGGAAAAGCATGATTGGGAAAACCTAAATTACACGGCACACCAGATAAAACCGTCGTTAGATATTTTAGGACTAGAGGAAGCCAAAGAAAAAGCGAGGGTTATTGAAAACCTGGCTAAAACAGGCATTGAGGTTAAGGTAATGGAACAATTTGTTACAGAACTATGCCTCTCGCTTGATAAAATATGTAGTGAGCTAACAACTACTTTTGAACATTTTAACCACTCGGGAAATCAATCTTAAAAAGAATACGCTATTTTTTCGAGGAACAAGCCTTTGGCAGGAACCGAAAAGCCTGCCTCCGACCGGTTTTTAGCTTCAATAATCTCAACCATCCTTTCCGGAGTCATCTTTCCCTTTCCAACTTCCAGCAACGTGCCAACAATGGCTCTGACCATATTGCGCAAAAACCTGTCAGCAGAAATAGTAAATATTAATTTCTCCTCTCCAACACACTCCCACTCCGCTTTGGACACGTTACAAAAGTTTGTGGCCGTTTGCGTATGCAGCTTTGAAAAGCTGGTAAAGTCATTAAATGACAGCAGCATAGTGGCAGCCCTATTCATTTTCGCAATGTCCAGAAATCCGTTGTAAAAGTAACTCACCTCTTGTTCAAAAGGATTTTTTTTCCGACTGATATAATATTTGTACGTGCGCAACACAGCGCTAAATCTGGCATGCATTGTTTCATCTACCTCAACAATACCGTAAATGGCAATATCCTTTGACAGAAACCGGTTAATCTTAAAAACAAAATCCTTTTCGTTAAAAGGAAAAGTTTCCACCTCAAAATGAGCATAATATTCACGGGCATGCACACCCGTATCGGTACGTCCGCAACCGATAATGGTAACAGACTGGTTAAGCATCAAACTTAATTTTTGTTCCAGTTCAGCCTGCACCGTGTGTGCATTTTCCTGCACCTGCCACCCATGATAGCGTGTTCCGTTATAGGCCAGCTTTAAAAAGTATCGTTTCATTTTTACCATTTTATGATGCTTCAAAAATAGCGAAAACAAGCTAAACATCCACCCCTTGATTTTTTACGCTTGATTTTCAATGCAAACGTCTATTAGTAACCTCCTTTATACTATTTTTGTAAGCTGTTTGAAAATTAAAACCCGATTCGGTGAAAAAATACCATCTCTTTTTCTTAGCAGGATTTTTGTTCATGCTCGTTTCACAACAAATGATGGCACAAAATGCCAAACCACAGAGATGGAACTATGGTGTAGCTGCCGGACCACAGTTTACTAACATCTCATCCCCGGGGCTACCTTCCTCACCCGAAAGCGGTGTGGGTTATATAGCAGGTTTGTTTACCGAATACAATCTATCTGAGAGTTTCAAAATTCGTATCGGACTCAATTTTGACAAGAGAGCTTTTAGCAGTCAGTTTACCTCTTCATGGTTTCAATTCAACGATTCGGTGATAAGTCGCGATAGTTACTCTACTTACGATTTCAGTTACAAACTTAATTACGCTACCATCCCGCTTAGCTTTATCTACATTAAAGGTGTTGATAAACTGAAACTGTTCGTCCAGGCTTCCGTCTATTATTCCTTATTTATACAGGCACAACAGCAGGGCTATACGGATGTATTTATTGCCGACAGCGATTTTCGACACATCGACCACGAACAATATCCTAACATAAACGAAGGTCACAACCGAAAAGATTTTACAGGAACCACCAATAAGTTATTAGATGTAGAGCGATTTAACACCAGCGATATTGGCTTCAACTTTTTTATCGGGGTGATTTACGATTTTTCTGAAAAAGTTGGTATATATTTGTCTCCGGGTTTTACTGCAAGCTTTGGCAGAGTACTTGAAAATCCTGCCTACGAATCGAAATGGACAAGAATTTTTAAAGTCGAAGCCGGTCTTGTTTATCACTTAAAATAAAAAGATTATGGTTAAAGATTTACCTGCTAATACCGTTGAACGATTGAGTTTATACCGACGAGTTTTACTCAATTACCCATACCAGGAAACCCCTTACATCCACTCCCACCGATTGGCTCATCTTTTAAAGATAAACCCTGCTCATGTACGGCGCGACCTTATGCTTATTGGATTTACCGGCGACATTCATAAAGGGTATTACATAAAGAGCCTGATTGAAAAAGTGGGCGAGGCCATCGATTGCCGTTATATTCAAAAAGTTGCTTTCGTAGGTATTGGCGACATGGGCAGAGCCGTGGCTGAATATTTTAACAATGCAAACAGCAAGCTAAAAGTTGCCGCTACTTTCCGGCTCAACGATGAACCAGCTACTCAATTTATGGAGGTAAAGTGCTACAACATTTCAAAAATGAAGGAGATTATTCGTAAAGAAAAGATTGAAATTACCGTGTTGGCCGTTCCTCAGAATTTTGCCACCGAAATCACCAAAGCCATTGTTCATGCAAAAGTTAAAGGAATATTGAACTTTACCTCGATGCACCTGCAAGTTCCTCCCGAGGTTCATGTTGAAAACTACGATATGATAGCCAAACTTGAAAAACTGGCCTATTTTACAAATAAAGATACTTGTCCCGCCGAAGGCGATGAGCAGTAGCAGACCTATGAAGCACAACAAGTATAATAGATTTTTTTTGGGCTGTGTTTTCAATTTCTAATTTTTGTAACAAGCTATAAAAGTAAACAATATCTTTAAAAAATCATAACATATCTATACCGATATAGGTTCAGGGAAGAGGAAAACAACTATGGGGTTAACACTTTCTTTAAGTAATATGCCGTATGACTTTTGGGATTATCAGCAATATCTTCCGGCGCACCGGCACAAACCACCTCTCCTCCCCTGTTGCCTCCTTCGGGTCCAAGGTCAATAATATAGTCTGCCACCTTGACAACCTCCATGTTGTGCTCAATAACAATGACCGTGTTTCCTTTACCTATCAACTTATTCAAAACACCGAGCAAAACCCTTACATCCTCAAAATGTAGTCCCGTGGTAGGTTCATCAAGAATATAGAGTGTTTTTCCGGTATCCTTTTTTGATAATTCGGATGCCAGCTTAACGCGTTGAGCTTCTCCACCCGAGATAGTTGTTGATGATTGCCCCAGCGTTAAGTAGCCCAAGCCAACATCTTGCAAAATTTTAAGTTTCTGGATGATGGAAGGAATGTTTTCAAAAAACTCGACTGCCATGTTGATGGTCATGTTTAGCACATCGTTAATCGATTTGCCCTTGTATCGTACTTCCAATGTTTCACGGTTGTACCTCTTTCCCTGGCACTCGTTACACAACACGTGCACGTCGGGTAAAAAATTCATTTCAATAACCTGTACTCCTGCTCCTTTACAAGTCTCACACCGGCCTCCTTTAACATTAAACGAAAACCTGCCGGGTTTATAGCCCCTGATTTTAGCCTCGGGAAGTTGGCCAAAAAGTTTACGTACTTCGTCAAAAACCTTGGTATAGGTAGCAGGATTGGATCTCGGTGTACGGCCAATGGGTGATTGGTCAATTTCGATAACCTTATCAATATACTTCAGTCCCTCTATCGACTTGTAAGCAAGGGGTTCTTTTACAGCCCGGTAAAAATATTTGTTCAGAATGGGATAAAGGGTATCGTTAATCAACGAAGATTTTCCACTACCGGAAACGCCGGTAACACAAATAAATTTCCCAAGAGGAAATTCCACGTTAATATTTTTCAGGTTATTCCCGGAGGCACCTTTAATTACCAGCTTTTCGCCACTTCCTTCACGCCGTGTGGCAGGAATGGAGATACTCTTTTTACCATTAAGATAAGCAGCAGTAACGGTATCCGTTTTCAATATTTCTTCAGGGGTACCGGCAGCCACCACTTCGCCACCATGACGGCCTGCCCCGGGACCAATGTCGATCACGTAATCGGCAGCCAGCATAGTATCTTCATCGTGTTCAACCACGATAACCGAGTTTCCAATATCTCTCAAATCTTTTAGCGCATGAATCAATTTATGATTATCGCGCTGATGCAATCCTATGGATGGTTCATCCAAAATATAAAGCACCCCTGTAAGTTGCGATCCAATTTGTGTTGCCAGCCTGATACGCTGGGCTTCACCACCGGAAAGGCTTTTTGCCGGCCGGTTAAGATGCAGGTAATCGATGCCCACGTTGAGCAAAAAAGAGAGCCGGGTACTTATTTCACGTAAAATCTCACGACCAATGGTCAGCTGGTTTTCACTCATTACCTGATGTGCATTGTCAACCCACTCTTTAAGTCTCACCAGATCCATGGTGGCCAGGTCAGCAATATTTTTACCCCCTATTTTAAAGTGCAGCGACTCTTTTTTTAACCGCTGACCGTTACATTCAGGACACGTTTTAAGATTCATAAAACCTTCAGCCCACTTTTTGGAAGACTGCGAAGTATTATCGTTTTGCTGATGTTGTAGCACGTAATTTACCACTCCCTCAAAATTGAGGTTGTAAGAAGAGGTAATACCCATGTACTCCTTTTTCACCACGATGGTTTCGTTGGATCCGTACAGTATCATATTCATGGCCTGCTTTGGGATATCTTTTACAGGTGTATCGAAAGTAAAACCGTACTTGTAGCCGATGGCTTCAATTTGGCTAAAGACCCAGTTTTTTTTATACTCACCCAAAGGAGCCAATCCCCCTCTTTTTATCGACTTGTTGGGATCGGGAATCACTTTATTCAAATCAATTTCATGAACCTGTCCCAGTCCGTTACAGCGAGGACAGGCACCATAGGGTGAATTGAATGAAAAGGTGTTGGGTTCGGGAAGCTCATACGACAAACCCGTTGCGGGACACATCAACTTGCTGCTGAAATGACGAAAATCATCCGTTTCGTTATCAAGAATCATCAGGGCACCTTTGCCATATTTCATAGCTGTTCCTATGGTTCTTTTTAACCGGTCTCGATCCTCTTCTTTTACAAGTACCCGATCGATTACCACCTCTACATCGTGAATTTTATAACGATCAAGTTGCATCCCGAAGGCTATTTCTCGAACTTCCGAATCTACCCTTACCCTCAAAAACCCTTGCCGCCTGGCCTGTTCAAAAAGTTCGCGGTAATGGCCTTTTCTCCCTTTTACCAATGGGGCAAGCACCGAAACTTTTTTACCAGCATACTGCTCTAAAATAAGCTGAAGAATCTGCTCCTCGGTATATTGCACCATCTTATCACCGGAAGTGTACGAATAGGCGTCGGCAGCCCTGGCAAACAACAGACGAAAGAAATCAAAAATTTCAGTAATGGTTCCTACCGTGGAGCGGGGGTTTCTGTTAACCGATTTCTGCTCAATGGAGATAACAGGACTCAACCCGCTAATCTTATCCACATCAGGGCGCTCCATGTTGCCAATAAACTGGCGAGCATACGCCGAAAAGGTTTCCATGTACCGGCGCTGCCCTTCGGCGTAGATGGTATCGAACGCCAGCGACGACTTGCCGCTACCGCTAAGACCGGTAATAACAACAAATTTCTCACGAGGGATGGTAA
>QMPP01000140.1 GCA_003650425.1 Bacteroidota bacterium
CACCAAGGTCGATAAAGGCTCCGTAAGAGGTAATGTTTTTAACAGTTCCTTCCAAAACCTGTCCTTTTTCGAGTTTGGCAATGATCTCAATTTTTTGAGCTTCCAGCTCGTCTTCGATAAGTGCTTTGTGTGAAACAACAACGTTTTTGAATTCGTGGTTGATTTTAACCACTTTAAATTCCATGGTTTTGTTAACAAATACATCGTAATCGCGGATGGGTTTAACATCGATTTGCGATCCGGGAAGGAAAGCATCAATGCCAAATACGTCAACAATAAGACCACCTTTGGTACGTGATTTAACGTAACCGTTGATGATTTCATCTTTTTCATGTGCCTCGTTAATACGATCCCATGAGCGGAGAATACGCGCTTTTTTATGAGAAAGTACCATCTGACCGTTGGTGTCTTCCTGGTTTTCAACGTAAATGTCAACTACATCACCAATTTTTAAATCGGGTTTGTAACGGAATTCGTTAAAAGGGAGTACGCCATCTGATTTATAGCCAATGTTTACAACCACTTCGCGGCTGTTAATGGAAACAATGGCTCCTTCAATAACTTCGTGTTCGGTAATTGAACCCAGGCTTTTTGAATAGAGCTCTTCCAGCCTTTTTCGGTCTTCAACAGAGTAAATATCCTCTTTTTTATTGAGAGCATCCCAGTCAAATTCTTCAGGTTCTTCTTTTTTTACCTCTTCGGCATCAGCTTCAGCAACAGCTTCCCCGGCGGGAGTTTCAGCAACAACCTCTTCCGTGGCAGTTTCTTCGGCCGGGGCTACTTCAGCAGCTTCAGCCTTAACTTCTTCTTTAGGTTCTGCAACAACTTCTTTAGGGGTTTTGGGAGCAGTTTCTTCTGCTTTAGCTTCAGGGGTAACTTCGTTTTTCACCTCTTCCTTTTCGGGGTTGGTGATGTTTTCTTGGTTTTCTGACATTTAGAAAATCTTGTGTTTCCTGACCAATGTCCGATTAAGTTGACCGTGGAAACGGGTTTAACTTTAATTATTTAATTTGATTTTAAGATTTTGGGAAATAAAACTTTAGACCAAAATTCGGACTCCTTAAAATCGGGTTGCAAAGGTAATAATTTTATATGAATAAACGAAACCTGTTTAGAGAATTATTTTGCCTTTAGTGGGGCTAAAGCCAATTAAACCGAAAAGCCTGTTTTCTGCCCTGAAGGAGGGGACAAAGGATATTGAATTAGAAGTTGTTTAAAGTTGAAAAACTTTTTTAACAATAACGCCGTGTAAATCAGAAAACAAATATCTTTTTAAGTATCTCCGCCATTTCTTTTTGAATCTCTTTTGCTTTTTGAGCAGCTGCTCTGGCAAAATCCGTTTTGTCTGATGCATAAATGATCCCTCTTGATGAGTTGATGAACAACCCGCATTGTTTGTTAAGTCCGCACTTTGCCACCTCTTGCAGGTTTCCGCCTTGTACGCCCAAACCCGGAATTAGTAAAAAATGGTTGGGAATGATTTTTCTAATATCAGCCAGGGCTGCTGCCTTGGTGGCTCCCACCACGTACATTAGTTGTTCGTTTCCTTTCCATGTTAGTGATGTTTCCAGTACCTTTTCATAAAGTTTTTTGCCTTTGCCATTTTCAAAAAACTGAAAGTCGTCGGCGCTTGTATTGGAAGTTAATGCAAGCAGGATAGACCACTTATTGTGATATTCCAAAAACGGTGCAACCGTATCATACCCCATGTAAGGCGAAAGGGTAACGGCATCAAAATCCATGGTTTCGAAAAAAGTTTTAGCATACATGGCCGAGGTGTTGCCAATGTCGCCGCGCTTGGCATCGGCAATAAGGAAGATGGGCTGGTTGAGCGAGCGGATGTAGTCAACTGTTTTGCCAAGGCTTTCCCATCCTTTTGTGCCCAATGCTTCATAAAAAGCCAGGTTGGGTTTATAGGCCACGGCATATTGAAAAGTAGCGTCAACAATGGCTTTGTTAAACGAAAAAACAGGATCCTTTTCTTTAAGCAGATGGGGCGGAATCTTTGAAATGTCGGTATCGAGTCCCACACACAAAAAAGATTGCTTTTGTTTGATGAGGTTAACGAGTTGGTGGTGTGTCATGGGGTGGATGATTTATTGTTCGGTATTCACCTTTTTTATAATCCTTCTACCTCTTCTTTCAGTCTTTCGGCATTTTCGGCCATTTGCAGCTTGTCGATGATCTCCTGAATGTCGCCATCAATAATAGCGCTCAAATTGTAGAGCGTGAGGTTGATTCTGTGATCGGTAACACGGCCTTGTGGCCAGTTGTAGGTTCTGATTTTTGCAGAGCGGTCGCCGGTGGAAACCATGGTTTTCCGTTTGGAAGAAATCTCTTCGAGGTACTTGGCGTACTCGCGCTCGTATAAACGACTTCGCAACACCTTCATGGCTTTTGCCAGGTTTTTGATTTGCGACTTTTCATCCTGACAGGTAACCACGATGCCTGTGGGAATGTGGGTAAGCCTGATGGCACTATAGGTTGTGTTTACCGACTGTCCTCCCGGTCCCGACGAACAATAGGTGTCCTTGCGGATATCACGGTCGTGCAGCTCAATGTCGAACTCGTCGGCTTCGGGCAATACGGCTACTGAAGCAGCAGAGGTGTGAATACGCCCTTGTGTTTCGGTTTTTGGAACCCGCTGAACCCGATGTACTCCCGACTCAAATTTCATGATGCCGTATGCACCATCGCCGGTTACATTAAAAACTATCTCTTTAAAACCACCGGAGGTTCCTTCACTAATATTGACAATGTCAACTTTCCATTTTTTACTTTCGCAGAATTTTTGATACATCCTGAAAAGATCTCCGGCAAAAATACTGGCTTCGTCGCCACCGGTTCCCGCCCTGATTTCGACAATGGCATTTTTGCTGTCCTGAGGGTCTTTAGGAATCAAAAGCAACCTGATATTTTCTTCCAACTTTTCCTTTTTTGGGAGCAGTTCCTCTAGTTCTTCTTTTGCCATTTCCTTAAACTCGGGGTCTTTTTCCGTATTTAGAACCTCTTTGGTATTTTCGATGTTGGCCAAAATATTTTTATACTCTTTATAAGCGTTCACAACGGGTTCCAACTCGCGATAATCTTTGTTAAGCTTGACAAATTTTTTAACATCTGTCATTACATCGGGGTCGTTCATCTTATCGCCAATTTCTTCCCAGCGGTTCTTAATTATTTCCAGTTTATCTAAAATCTCCACGGTATTTTTATTTTGGTGCAAAGATATAAAAATAGTACTATCAGGATTTAAGCCGGATGTTGGAAAGCCTTATTGTTTTAAGGCTGCTTTTGTAAATTGGTATGCCGGAATAGGAGGAAAGTCACACTGCCACTCTCGGTATCCGTTAAATAGTGGCGGCGTGACTGATGTTGGGGATTTTGTTCACTACGAAGGCGCGAAGAGGGAGAACTCCTTAGTATTTTAGCGGTTAATATCCGGCTCGACAAAGCAAACATCAGGCAAATAACCTTTTTTGCAACGGGGATGGCGGCTAACTTTATTCAGTAAATAGGTTCATGGCTTGCAGTTACGTTATTAATGTAGTAACCGTTTTGTCTAAAAACATATTTAGTTGTCTTCGCTTGTACTGCATCACCCAGCGAGGATGAGGCAGGGGAATGAGTTCGTCAAAGAGTTTTAACTCCAGATTAACCATTTTCAGGTATTCGTAGTTTTTTCCCTGCCCCAGCACGTAACATCTTTTAAAAACAATACCCAGGCTTATTTGCTCCACAAGACTTTTTAAAATAAATGACTTTAGCGTATGGGTCAGCTCCCGCGAATCGTAATAATTGTAGTTTTTGCCATCCTTTATAAAACCGAGAGGACTGACAGCGCCTATGTAAAAATGGCGGTAAAAATGATCGGGACCACCCATTTTGTCGATAAGACGATACACAAAGTCGGAAGAGAGCTCTCCTCTTTTCTCGAAGTTATTTTTTATGCCGCAGTTTTTATTCAGCCGCACCGGGTCAGTAAATGGAATGCCGGTAATGCCGGCGCCAAATCTGCCGGGGTTGATACCTAAAATCATTACCCGTCCTTTGTCGTCGTTGTAATATTTTTGGTAGAAGGCAGTACATGCTTCCATGACTTCCTTGTTTTTGTAGGGATTAAGGATTCCAACACCGGCAGGAAGTTTTTCTTTAATCTCCAGTGAGGAATAGAAATCCAATATTTTAGTGGCAAAGGTCATAGCTTATGAGGTATTGATATTGAAACCCAAAGGTAATAACTTTAAGGTAAGGGTAGATTGAGGAGTTGAAAGTTATTACTGGTGGTTAACAGATGCTTTAATAGTCAAATAGTTCTGAAAAGAACGGGTCATGATTATTTTGCAAGGCTATACCATTATTTGTGACCTAAGCCTCAGGGATATTTTTCAGTATCTCGATGGTCAGATCCCAGAATTTTTGTACTGATTCAATTTCCATTCTTTCATCGGGTGAGTGAGCACCTTTGATAGTTGGCCCGTAGGAAATCATATCCATTCCGGGGTACTTATCGCCAATAAGGCCACACTCCAGTCCGGCATGAATGGCTAGCACTTCAGGTTTCATGTTAAACAACTTTTTGTAAAGGTTTGCCGTGAGATCTACAATTTCAGAGTTGGGGTTGGGAGCCCAGCCCGGGTAACCTTCGCTGGTTTCGGTGCGGCCACCGGCTAAGTTAAACACGCTTGTAACCATGTTGGTAACCGACTGTTTTCTGGATTCAACCGAGCTGCGTTGACTCGTGGTGATTAATATTTCATCTTCCTGAAATTTTACTGAGGCCAGGTTGGTGGAGGTTTCAACAAAATCCTTGATCTCGGCTGACATGGCAGTAACACCGTGAGGACAGGCATAAAGTGCGTTGTACAAAATGTCGGCTGATTCGTCGTCAATAACAAATTCGGGCATCTCGCAACTTTCAACCATCATGTTTAAATCGGGCTCGGTTACGTGAAACTCAAATTTTATGGTGTTGCGATAGGCGTCAATGGCTTTGTTAAGGTCATCTGCTTTGTTGTTTGGAACCATGATAGTAGCAAAAGCTTCGCGGGCAATAGCGTTTCGCAGATTTCCTCCGTCAAAGTTATGAAGTTTGATGGATAGTTTATTGTTGTTTTCCCAAAGAAAACGGTTTAGTATTTTATTGGCATTACCACGGTTTTTGTTGATATCATCGCCGGAGTGACCACCCTTCAGTCCGAAAACCTTGATAGTAAAAGCTTTGTGGTTATCAGGAATTTCAACTTTATCGTAAGGAATCCAGGCTTGTGTGTCCTGCCCGCCTGCACAGCCAATAAAAAGCTGTCCTTCATCTTCTGAATCGAGGTTGAGCAAGATTTGGCTTTGAAGGAAACCGGGTTTAAGCCCGAAAGCGCCGGTAAGTCCTGTTTCTTCATCAACCGTGAAGAGTGCTTCTATCGGGCCATGTTGTATGTCGTTGAGAGCCAAGATTGCCAGAGCTGCTGCCACACCGATACCGTCGTCGCCACCCAGAGTAGTGCCTTTGGCTGTTACCCAGCCATTTTCGATGTAAACCTCGATGGGGTCGTTGTCGAAATCGTGTTGGGTGTCGCTGTTTTTTTCGCAAACCATGTCCATGTGGCTTTGCAGCACTACCGATTTACGGTTTTCCATACCGGCAGTGGCAGGCTTACGAATCAGTACATTGCCTACTTCATCGGTCAGGGTTTCCAGATTGTGTTTTTTACCAAAGTCAATCAGATAGGCTTTGATTTTGTCTTCTTTTTTTGATGGTCTGGGAATTTCAAGTATTTCCTTAAAATAGTACCAAACGGTTTTTGGCTCCAGATCTAAAATTACTTCGTTCATAATATTAATTTAAAATTCTAATACAGTATTTTACCAATAATCAGGTTACTCAATAATTTTTTTTCTTCTAAATCTGAGTTAGACTCAACGCCTAACTCTTTTATCTTCTACTTTATTTCTTCATGCAGCGCGCTCCAAATAATATCTTTTAATTGTTGCACTCCCTTACCGGTGATGGATGAAATAAAAATAACAGGCAGCTCATCAGACATCTGCTTTTTCACCTCTTCAATAAGCTCATCGTCCAGCATGTCGGACTTGGTGACGGCTAAAATACGGTTTTTGTCCAGCAATTCGGGATTGTATTTTTGCAGCTCTTTTAGCAGGATTTTATATTCAGCCGTGATGTCATCACTGTCGATGGGAACCATGAAAAGCAGAATAGAGTTTCGTTCGATATGGCGTAAAAATCGTAATCCGAGTCCTTTACCCTCGGCGGCACCTTCAATAATACCCGGAATGTCGGCCATGACAAACGACTGGTTGTCGCGGTACGAAACAATACCGAGGTTGGGACGAAGGGTAGTGAATGGGTAGTTGGCAATTTCGGGTTTTGCTGCTGAAACCACCGATAGGAGGGTTGATTTACCGGCGTTAGGAAACCCCACCAACCCCACATCAGCCAATATCTTGAGCTCAAAAACAATTTGTCCTTCCAGTCCTTCTTCGCCGGTTTGAGCGTATTTAGGTGTTTGGTTGGTGGCAGTTTTAAAATGGTCGTTGCCCATCCCGCCGCGGCCACCTTTTAAAATAACTACTTCCTGGTCGTGCTTGGTTATCTCGCCTATAAATTTACCCGTTTCAAAGTCTCTGGCAATGGTGCCTAACGGCACTTCAATATTAATATCTTTTCCATCAGAGCCGGTGCTGCGCATGCCTCCTCCCGAGCCGCCGTTGTCAGCTCGCAGATGTCGTGTGTATCGAAGATGAAGGAGTGTCCAAAGGTTAGAATTACCTTTCATAATGATGCTGCCACCTTTACCGCCGTCGCCACCATCAGGACCACCCTTAGGCAGGTATTTTTCTCTTCTGAAATGGACAGAACCCGATCCGCCGTCTCCTGATTTGCAATAGATTTTTATGTAGTCAATAAAATTTGATGTTGTCATATTTTGTAATTATCATTCGAGCTGCAAAGGTCTTAAATTATTGGATACGAAGGGCAGGATTGGTGAGATTGTTGGATGATCGGTTGTCAGGCTAAATATTTTTTTGGGGTAAAAGCGGTAGTGCAACACATTCCCTAAACTTAACCCATTAACAGATTGTTCCATTATTCACGCATTTAGCATTTAAGCATTCAAAACCTGACAGGACTCTTCCCGCAGTCCGTGGCTGACCTGTCAGGTTACCTTCAATTAAACTTCGCACCTTCACCAATGCCCAGCTTCACCACTTCACCACTTCACCTCTTCACAGTTTCACAGTTTCACCTCTTCACCCCATCTAACTATTCAACCTCTTCTGATAGTACTTACAAAACTCCTTCAATCCGCACTGTTTGCATTTGGGTGTGCGTGCCAGACATACGTAGCGTCCGTGAAGTATTAGCCAGTGATGCGCCAGCGGTATTATTTCCTCGGGGAAATATTTGATTAGTTGCTTTTCAGTTTCCAGAGGTGTTTTGGCACGGTACGAAAGGCCGATTCGTGCAGCCACCCTGAACACGTGGGTATCGACGGCCATGACAGGTTTGTTAAATACGACTGAGGCTATTACATTGGCGGTTTTGCGGCCTACACCCGGCAGCTTTTGAAGTTCATCAATATCGGAAGGAACCTGGCCGTTAAAGTCGGAAAGCAGCATTTTTGCCATGCCCGACAGATGCTTGGCTTTGTTGTTGGGATAGGAACAACTTCTGATGAGTTCAAAAATGTCAGGTACTTCACTTCTTGCCAGAGACTCCGGATCGGGGTATTGCCTGAAAAACTCTTTCGTAATCACGTTTACACGTTTGTCGGTGCATTGTGCCGATAATATCACTGCCACCAGCAATTCGTATGGATTATTATATTCCAGTTCGGTTTCG
>QMPP01000141.1 GCA_003650425.1 Bacteroidota bacterium
GGCATTTCGATATCCATTAAAACAATATCTGCTTTAACCTTTTTTATCAGATCTAAAAATTCTAACCCGTTGGCCGCCTCCCCTGCAATTTTTGTAAACTTCAAACGGTTTATCACCATTTTTAACCCGTTGCGAAATATCTCATGGTCATCAACAATAATTATGTTTATACTTTCCGGCTGTTTCATTTTAATAACATTTTCTCTGGTTATAATTCAATTTCAATATCTATTTTAAACCCTTCGCCGGGATGGCTGATAAAACTACAATTACCATTAATCGACCTAATACGACTGGTTATATTTTTTAATCCCATCCCGGAGTTTTTGTCTTTCATAATCGTATCAAGGTCAAAACCTTTCCCGTCATCCCTGAAATTTAGTTCTATTTTATTATCTGTTTTACAAAGATTAATATCAATGTTTTTAGCCGATGCATGCTTAAGTGTGTTGTTTATCAATTCGCTGATTACCCTGTAAAGGATGAGTTGCACATTCTGATCCAAATTGTCGTCAATATTTTCAGCGGAAAAACGGATATTTACCTTTTCGGTTTTGTTTATTTTTTCGCAATAGGAACGAACAGCTTTTATCACGCCATAGTCAATGATTACACGAGGCATCAGGTCGTTGGAAATGGAACGGGTATTGGCAATGGCTTCGTCTATTAATTCATCCACCTGGCGGGTCATCTCTTTTCTTTCCTCGTGGCTGAGCGATGAATCGTTAAGTTCATTAGCATACAGTTTGACGGCTGAAAGCAGCGGGCCCAGGCCATCATGCATCTCTCTGGCAAACCGTTCGCGTTCTCTTTCCTCGGTTTGAATAACTGCCTTTAAAACACGTCGTATCATCTTCTTCCGTTCCGAGATATTCCGTGCAATACTTAAAATATAGCGATCGTTTCCCGAATCAATCACACGGCTTTTAATTTCAACCTGAATGATCTCACCCTGTTTGGTTTCGTGTTCGGCTTCAAAAGTCAGCTTACCTTTTTGTAGAATCAACCTACAGGTTTGGTCAGTAATGGCAGCATATTTAGGCGACCTTATATCTGCAATAGTCATTTTAAGCATCTCTTCCCTGGAATAGCCAAGTGTATTGCAAATAGTTTTGTTTACTTCAATTATTTTCCCGTCCTTATTCGAAACAATAATATCATCTCCCGTGTTTTCAAACAGGGTTTTAAACCTGTTTTCCGATTGAATCAGTTCTTTTGTTGTTTCCTGTATGGTTTTTTCTTTCTGCTTTATTTTTACTAAAAACCGCGAAATATTTTTACTGGTTATCAGATAAATAAAAACAGAAAGAATGATCGTGATTAACAAAGCTGTTAACAACGAAGCTTTTATTATTGTTCCTATTTCTTTTTTTGTTTCTTTTGTTTCATTAACTATTGCCACGACATACAACTTAAAATCGTTGAAATATTTATACACGGCAAGCAGTTTCTCGTTTTCGTGTTTATATCTTATTATACCTGATTCTCCCGATAATCTGTCCGGTAAATAACTTATATATTTATCTGCATCATCATTTTGTGCAATAATGCATTTCTTATCTCGATCGACAACAATAACAAAACCTGATTTACCCGGTTTTATCGAATTAATAATGTTTCCCAGTTTATCTAAATTTTTCTCTTTGTCGCCAAAATAAAGCATCCCCACGATATGGCCATCATGGTATAATGGTTCGTAGGTAGTTATATACCACTGGTTAACAACATAAGCCCGGCCAATGTATTGTTTCCCTTTTTCAATTGTTTTAACAACAGGTGAACTGTATGGAATAAAAGTTCCGGTTGCCCGCGAGTTATCTGCCTTTTTTACATTGGTTGATATTCGTACATACCCGCTGTCACATTTCTGAAAAACGGTTACCGTTCCACCTCTCAGTATCTGTTTAATGTTATCGACAAAAGTAAAATTGTTGTAAAGTTTCTGATTATTCCACACCCATCGTTTTAACGGGATCACGAACCTGTTTTTTGTAATCTGATTTTCAACCTGTATGTAATCCTTTTGAGAATCTATTATTAACGGCTTTGAATAAAAGATGGCGTGTGTAACATTTAAACCCGTTAAAACCTTTTCGGTTTTTAAAGCTTTTTCGCGCTGAAACATTTTTAATAACAAATCAACCTCCTTTGTTAAGGTTTCTTCTGTTGATTTGATGATGTTTTGCCTTGAATTATTAATGGATGCAATGGTAACAAACAGTATGGCAACCATGATAAGAAAGAAGATGGGGAAAAAGAGGGTTAATCTTGCTAAACTATTATTTGCGTGTAATTTATCACTCTTCATATAAAACATTGCTTAACATGATTAGCATACGACGAATACATTAAAACGAATCATCATAACTCTCCCGTTTCCATAAACAACCGGCTAAAAATTATCATACAAATCTATGCCGAATATTTTACATGACGCAGAACATTTTAAGTTAATTTTAATCTATTTAATAACTGTTAAAAAGGTTAAAAACAGATTTGGAAGTAATCACTATGTGTTTTTATCAAGCTAATTGTGGTTTATGGTAAAACGATAGCAAATGTTGTAATTAATGGTTAAGATTAACAACATTTATGGCAAAACGATAAATAAAATGTTAATAACTCACTAAATCAGGTCATTTTATCAATAAAAAAAGGAGATACAAATTTGCACCCCCTTTTATACCCCGTTTTTGAACGGTTTGATTTGCAGCCGATTAAATGGCTTTTTGTAGTCCGTACGGGATTCGAACCCGTGTTACCAGGATGAAAACCTGGCGTCCTGACCTGACTAGACGAACGGACCTTGTTGTCGTTTCAGTTAACGTGGCGGCAAAAGTAGATATATTTTTTATATCTCCAAGAAATTATAGTAAAAAAATTAATTTTTTTTTTCCCCTTCTTTCTTTCCTCTGTTGCTACTATTTTCTGTTCGTTACAAGATTTTTGTTACCTTGTCGCGTTGAAAAGTCAATCCAATGAAAGTCAGACTAATAGTTGTTTTCCTTCTTTTTATTTCAGGCATCAACGCGCAAACTATTGATGTGAAAGCTTTTAAATGGAACCTTCTTTCCGATACAGTATCGGTAAAAAACATTAATCCTTCTGATGTTTACATGGCACTACTTTCCAAGAGAGTGGTTGATAATCCTTTTTACCGGGGTAATGAAGATTCGCTTCAGTGGGTTGGTCATCATGATTGGACTTTTGATACTGAATTCTCCTTGGCTGACAGCATCCTGCACAAAGAAAATATTGAAATGGTGTTCGATGGGCTGGATACCTATGCCTCGGTATTTTTAAACGACAGTCTTGTTTTTCAAACCGATAATATGTTTCGCCGGTGGACGACGGAGGTTAAACCGCTTCTTAAAAGGCAAAACAGCTTAAAAATTGTTTTCAGGTCGCCTTACAAAGTAATTTCCGAAAAACGCGATGAAGGGTTGTGGCCTATTCCGTACGATTATGGTTATGTGCGCAAAGCAGCTTACCAATTTGGTTGGGACTGGGGACCAACGTTTGTTACCTGCGGTATATGGAAACCGGCCTATTTGCATGCATGGAACCACGTTAAGATAAACGATTTTTTTGTGAAGCAGAACAGGGTTACTCCTTTGCTTGGTGAGCTGGAGCTATCGCTATCGCTGGAAGCTTCTCAACGTGGTAAAGTAACAGTGCAGGTTTACCGCGATTCGGTTTTACTACGTGAAGAGAGTGTGATTCTGCACGAAGGCGTAAACCAATATTTGATGTATGATAACATTGTTGCACCCGAATTATGGTGGCCTAATGGGATGGGAGAACCTCATCTTTACCACTATAAAGCTGTTGTACGTGCAGAAAACAAAACGTCAGACTCCATAATTATCGCCACAGGATTAAGGAATATTGAGGTGGTTCAAAGGACTGATTCTGTGGGCAAGAGCTTTTATTTTAAGGTGAATGGTGTACCTGTATTTGCTAAGGGAGCCAACTACATTCCTCCCGATAACTTTCTGCCACGTGTAACGGATGGAAAGTATCAACAAATTATCGCGGATGCCAAAGATGCCAACATGAATATGATACGGGTTTGGGGAGGAGGAACTTATGAAAAGGATCTGTTTTATAAGCTTTGTGATAAAAATGGTATTATGGTTTGGCAGGATTTTATGTTTGCCGGCAACATGTACCCCGGTGATTTGGCTTTTATGGCAAATATTAAGCAGGAAGCGGAAGAGAGTGTTATCAGGTTACGAAATCACCCCTCCATCGTTTTGTGGTGTGGCAACAACGAAATTGATGAGGCTTGGCACAACTGGGGTTGGCAAAAGCAATATGGATACTCCAAAAAGGACTCTGCTAAGTTGTGGAATGCCTATCTTGAAATTTTCGAGAATGTATTGCCTGCTGTAGTTGAAAAGTACACGTCAGGTACTTTTTACTGGCCCAGTTCGCCATCCATCGGCTGGGGTCGGCAAGAGGCCTATAAGCAGGGTGATGTGCACTACTGGGGAGTGTGGTGGGGGAGGGCGCCTTTTGAAAATTATGAAAAGAAAATCGGGCGGTTTATGAGCGAGTATGGTTTCCAGGGAATGCCTGAAATGAAAACTATTGAGGAATTTACCCTGCCGGAAGATCGACGATTGGAATCAAAGGTGTTGAATGTGCATCAGAAGCACCCGTTTGGATGGGAGGCTATCAGAGAGTATATGGAAAGAGATTATCCCGTACCGGAAGACCTGGAGGATTACGATTATGTAAGTCAGCTGTTGCAGTCGGAAGGCGTTGGAATGGCTATTGAAGCGCATCGCAGGGCAAAGCCCTATTGCATGGGGACGTTGTACTGGCAGCTTAACGACTGCTGGCCGGTGGTGTCGTGGTCGTCGGTTGATTATTACGGTAGATGGAAAGCGTTGCATTACACGGTTAGGCGAGCGTATGCTCCCGCGATTGTTTCGTTTGATGAGAAGGGAGACAGTATTGAAATATGGGTTGTAAACGATAACCTGAAGTCTGGAAAAGCAAAATTGTCGTGGAAATTGATGAATTTTTCAGGTGCACTATTAAAGGAGGCTGACAGGCAAATTGCGATGAAAGCTAACTTTTCTCAAATAGGGTTTGCTATTCATAATCGTTTGCTGACGAAGTACGACTCCTCTTCCGTTTTTATTCATGCCCGGTTGACCGACAGCAATGATTCACTACTTGCTGAAACCAACCACTTTTTTGCAAAACCAAAGAATCTAAAATTAATGAACCCTGATATTTCAGTTAACCTTAAAAAGGTGACCGGTGGTTATCTTCTCTTTTTGAAATCAAATGTGTTGGCCAAAGATGTTCAGTTATCAACAGCAGCCAACGGATTTTTTGAAGACAACTGTTTCGACCTGCTTCCCAACGAGGAAAAGAGGGTGTTTTTTAAAACCGGTGCAAAGTTATCTTCGGCGGACGTTCAACTGAAAACGTTAAATGAAATATTAAGGGCAAAGTGATTGGAAGAATTCATTATCAACAAATCAATTAACCTATAACACTACAGGTTGAAATAGCTGGTTGTTCCGTTAATCCATAAAAAAAGGCTGCTTAAAAAAACAGCCTCATTTTTTATCCCAGGTAAGTCTTTAATATCTTACTTCGTGATGTCTGTTTTAATCGCCGGATGGCCTTTTCTTTAATTTGACGAACGCGCTCGCGGGTAAGGTCAAATTTTTCACCAATCTCTTCGAGTGTCAGCGGGTGTTTGCTATTCAAACCAAAATAGTAGCGAATAACATCCTGCTCTTTTTCCGACAGTGTTGAGATAGCACGGTCAATTTCTTTGCGCAGCGATTCATACAGTAATTCTGTTTCAGGCGTTGTTGAATCTCCACTTTGGATAACATCAATCATGGTGCTGTCTTCATCTTGAAGTAAAGGGGCATCCAACGATGTATGTTTGCTGCTGTTTTTTCTGGATTCTTTGATGTCGGAAATCGGAAACTTGGTATATTCGGCAATTTCTGCTACCGATGGCGGGCGTTCAAATTCCTGTTCCAGGTGGGCAATGGCTTTGTTGATTTTAGTGGCCATACCTATTTTATTCATGGGTAGTCTTACAATACGGGCTTGTTCGGCTAAGGCCTGTAAAATCGATTGGCGTATCCACCATACGGCATACGAAATAAACTTAAAGCCACGGGTTTCGTCGAAACGCTGTCCTGCTTTTATTAAGCCCAAATTCCCTTCGTTAATAAGATCAGGAAGGCTTAATCCCTGGTTTTGGTATTGTTTGGCTACAGAAACAACAAAACGGAGGTTTGCTTTGGTAAGTTTCTCTAAAGCAATTTTATCTCCTTGTTTAATTCTTCTGGCAAGTTCAACCTCTTCCTCGGCAGTAATAAGATTTTCTTTACCAATGTCGTGCAAATATTTATCCAGAGAAGCCGTTTCTCTGTTGGTAACTTGTTTGGTAATTTTAAGTTGCCTCATTTTGTTTTTTTTTATTTTAAAGGTTCTTCTTTAACGGAAGCTTTCCGTAAATGTTTCCGAATTAAAAAAAACAGTAGAAATATTTTCTGATAATTGTTATCCCAAATAGGACTTCAAAATTTTGCTTCTCGAAGTTTGCTTTAAGCGGCGAATGGCCTTTTCTTTAATTTGGCGAACTCTTTCACGGGTTAAATCAAACTCTTCGCTGATCTCTTCCAATGTCATGGGATGCTTACCTTTTAATCCGAAGTAAAGCTGTATAACAGCGGCTTCTCGCTCCGAAAGGGTAGAGATGGCTCTGTCGATTTCCTTTTGAAGCGATTCGTAAATAAGTTGTGTTTCGGGTGTAATGCTTTCGTCGCTTCTGATCACATCATACATGTTATTGTCTTCATCCTGAAGCAAAGGGGCATCCATCGAAACGTGTCGTCCGGCATTCCGCATGCTGTCTTTAATCGCCTGTTCCGTCATCTCCAGCTCTTCGGCAATTTCCGAAACATGAGCCTTGCGTTCGTGCACCTGTTCCAATCGAGCCGCTGCTTTATTGATTTTATTGATGGAGCCGATTTTGTTGAGCGGTAAGCGTACAATTCTGGATTGCTCGGCCAGAGCTTGAAGAATCGACTGACGAATCCACCAAACAGCATACGAAATAAATTTAAAACCACGGGTTTCGTCAAAGCGCTGTGCTGCTTTGATAAGACCCAGGTTGCCTTCATTAATCAGGTCGGTAAGCCCCAGTCCCTGGTTTTGGTACTGCTTTGATACCGAAACAACAAAACGAAGGTTAGCGTTGGTAAGTTTTTCCAACGCTATCTTGTCGCCCTGTTTAATTCTTCTGGCAAGTTCTACTTCTTCTTCTGCTGTAATCAGGCTTACCTTTCCAATGTCGTGCAAGTACTTGTCAAGCGATGCATTTTCACGATTGGTAACCTGTTTGGTGATTTTAAGTTGTCTCATTCAATGGGTTTAAGTGGCCGATAGGGTCTTATTTATTTTTCGTGATCTTTTCTTTCGGGACGAGGGATTAACACCTTGCGCGACAGTTTCAGTTTGCCGGTTCTGGGGTCAACACCAATCAGCTTTACTTTAATCTTGTCGCCAACTTTTAACACGTCTTCAACTTTATCAATGCGCTTCCAGTCGATTTCCGAAATATGTAACAGGGCATCTTTTCCGGGGAGTATCTCCACAAAAGCACCAAAAGCTACGATATTTTTAACAGTACCCAAATACTCTTCACCTACTTCAGGAACGGCAACAATAGCGTTGATACGTGCTTTGGCTGCTTCGATGGAAGGCTTGTCGCTTGAAACAATATCGATTACACCAAAGTTTCCTTCTTCCTGAATGGTGATAACAGTACCGGTTTCTTTTTGCA
>QMPP01000142.1 GCA_003650425.1 Bacteroidota bacterium
CAGCTAAAAGAAATCATTTTTAACCCGGAACCCAGCAAAAGCTGGGAAAATATTTATCACAAACGTCACATTGCCATTGGTATCCCCTCCATGTACGGTGTTTATCGTGAGTCAAAATTTGATGCCATGGGTCTTACTTTCAGGCTGGAAAAGGTAGCCACGCAGCTGATGGAAAAAGTGGTTCAAAACATTAACCTCGACTATATTTCGGCCAAAACACTAAAAAACATCCTCACTATACTCGAGTATTTTAGCGAGGGGCTGACCCTTGATGGTGTTACCAACCAAAGCTTTAACTCGAATTTAAGAATGCTTAAATACAGTTTAAGCTCCGATAGTTTTTCGTTTCATCAGTACATCAATATTTTCCAATTTCTTAACGAAGATATCCGCCGAACGATTATCAAATTCTTTCTGAAATCGTATGACCTTCCTCTTAAGCAAGTTATCCCCAAACTTTGTAATCCTCAAGGAACCATGAGTAAAAAGGAGGA
This sequence comes from Bacteroidota bacterium, assembly GCA_003650425.1. Classification (GTDB taxonomy): domain Bacteria; phylum Bacteroidota; class Bacteroidia; order Bacteroidales; family F082; genus B16-G9. The sequence goes on from QMPP01000142.1 coordinate 495, forward strand.
GATGGAACTAGTTAACAAAATGTCGGAAGAGTTTTACAGAAACATTATTTCAGAAGCCTTTTTAATGCAGCCACTTGATAACTTCGTATCTCGAATACTGGAATCGTTGCGAAGCATGAACGACAACATTAGTCTCGATATGATTAAAGAAATTATGTCGTACAACTCCGATCTAGTAATGAGTCCGCTGGACAAGAGAAATGTTAACATCGACAACCAGACTTTTTTAGGTTCAAAAGCCTATCATTTAAAAAACCTGACCCTGAAAAATTATCCTGTTCCCGAAGGTTTTGTCATCACCACAGAAGTTTTCAGACGTTACCGAGCCATTATCGCCCACGACGATTTGCGCAAAGAGATGCACGACATGATTCGGAAGCACATTAAATATATCGAACGAAAAACTGGCTATCAGCTTGGAAACCGGCAAAAGCCCTTGCTTCTTTCGGTTCGATCCGGCACGGCCATTTCAATGCCCGGAGCGATGGATACCTTTTTAAATGTGGGTATGAACGATGAAATTACCGAGAGTATTGCTAAAGATTGTGAACACGCCTGGTCGGCTTGGGATTCGTACCGTCGATTTTTACAAAGCTGGGGGATGGCTCACGGATTGGAACGCGATGATTTTGATGATATTATGATTGGTTTTAAGGATAAATTCAAAACTAAACTTAAAACCGATTTTAGTGCCGCGATGATGCGCGATATTGCCTACGCGTATAAACAAAAGCTGTACGATAGTGGGATTGGTTTTATCGAAAATATTTTTGACCAGCTGATAACAACCATTAACTTGGTTTTTACCTCCTGGAACTCGAAACGAGCCAAGGTGTATCGCGAGCACCTTCAAATTGCCGATGAATGGGGTACTGCTGTTATCGTTCAAAAAATGATATTCGGCAATCTTCACGAAACGTCGGGTACTGGTGTGGTGTTTACACAAAACCCGATGCTGCAACAACAAGGGGTCAATCTTTATGGCGATTACACCACACGCAGCCAGGGAGAAGACATTGTGGCAGGATTGGTTAAGCCGTTACCTATCAACGCCAATCAGGTGCAAAATGGTGATGTAAATGATTCGTTGGAAAAAAAATACCCGCTAATCTACCAAAAAATACATGACCTTGCCAACGATCTTGTTAACAATCATGGATACAGTCCTCAGGAAATTGAATTTACCTTTGAATCGGACGACCCCGACGATTTGTACATTCTACAGATAAGAGACATGGACATGGCTTCAGATAATGCCGTTCAGGTATTTATCGACAGCCCTGAAAACATGGAACTTGCCGGGCGGGGTATTGGTATTGGCGGGGGTGCCATGAACGGAAGGGTGGCCTTTGATTTTGACGACATGAAAGTGATAAGAAAAAAATACCCCGATGAAAAAGTGATACTTATCCGCCCTGACACCGTTCCTGATGATATAGGAATGATATTTGAAACTGACGGGCTGCTAACGGCTCGTGGAGGAGCCACCTCACACGCGGCCGTTACTGCGGTACGATTGGGAAAAACAGCCATTGTTAACTGTTCAAAGCTACAGGTTTACGAAGATGAGAAATATTGCAAGTTAAACAAAGTTACCTTTTCTGTTGGTGATAAGATTGCTATTGAAGGTTCGCTAGGAAACATATTTTGCGGCCACTATTCCATTGAAGGAGAAATCGGTTATAAACGATTTAGTTTCTAATAAAAAAAAGGCTGTCTAAAAAGTCCTTAATAATAAATCTTGTCAGATTGAGCGGAGTCGAAATCAATTTATAATCAGCACAATACATTCTTCGACTCCGCTCAGACTGACACAATGTACGACTTTTTAGACAGCCTCTTTTTTTATATCCGTATAAATACTACCAATAATAGGAAAATCCAACACTAGGATTAATCCAGGTTTGTTGGTCGGTATCTTTGGTTTTGGCAGCCCAGTTAAATCTAAAATTAAGATTAAGCCCCCAGTTTGAAGTCTGACCAAAAGGAATAATAACACCAGCCTCAGGTGCTAATCCAAAATGCCATGCTTTTTGCTGTGTATAATAAATACCCAACATGTTCCGTGTTTCTACATAATAGGTTCCAATACCAAAACCAATATAGGGTATAATTTTACTACTATTAAAGGTGTAATGTACTGTAGCCATAATAGGCATAGCATTCATGTAATGACGGCTAAATCCGTAGAGAGAGGTTAATCCATCTTCACTTTTTTGGGTACTCCAACCATAATCTTCATAAAAAACATCCCAGGCCCAACGACCTCCCAAGGTAATATTTTCGGAAACATAACCACGGCCTTCAAGGGCAAAACCCCTTACCGAATATTGACCCACAAAGTCAGCAGTAGCGCCTGTTGCCACGCCCATATCCCACTGAAAATTCCAAATACCACTACCCTGCGAGAATGCGGTTGAACTAACAAGGGTGATTACAACTGCTAAATATATTTTTTTAATTATTTTCATTTTTCTATTGTTTTAATAGTTTAACAATTATTTACCCTCTTTTAAATAAGGTGACATTTTAAATGCCTGGTCGATGTTGGATTTGATTCTTTCTTCAATCAAACTCCCTTGCAGAAGACCGGTAAAAGCGGCATCCCAATAAACAGGCAAGGCAGTATTGCCCTCGTCAACATAAGGGTTGTATGGATCGAGCATGTCAATCATTACTGTTCCCATAGTATAAGAATAGGTGTAAATATAGTCGGGAGAATAATAAGGAGGGTAATATCCCCAACCAGGACCCCATCCCCAGCCAGGACCCCATCCCCAACCGGGTACATAGCCTGCCTGATAGTTAACTGTAACCACCGAAGAGGCCAACATCAAAACATCAGGAGGATTGGCTGAGTCCAGTTCAGTGATTCGGGTATAACCATAATCCGTCATATTCATAACAATCTCCGAAATAATTAAATCGGTGTATTTGTTTTTCTTTACCGAGGTGGTGTCATCCTTATCCTTAACAGGTAAAATAGTATCCGGCAGGTAATAGGTGTTGATACGGCTAAAGTTTACCGTGTCAGAATAGTTTGTTTTAACAATGTCCGATTCGCTATTGGTTAAATCATCGTTTGGATAGCATCCCGATAACAAACCAAAGCCAAACAGCATAATTGCGGCAAAAGCCCACTGCAATTTGTTTTTCATAATAATCATACTTGTTTAATTTTCATTAATAATTTTGCGAGGGCAAAGGTATGAATTAAACTGATTCTAAATAAAAATATCAAATTATAATGAACAACACTTTATCTGACACCTATATTGATAACATAAACAGTAAATTCTGACGATTTGTCATAACCATGAAAGATTTTCCTTTTCATTTTTTATTTCTATCAGAAACAGAGTATTTTACAGCGTTTTATTCTGTCATAAGAAACCTGTATAATAAGTACAGTAGTCATTTTTTTCTTTTGGCATAATGATTGACAAGGTAAAGTCAGTCAGGAAAACTGACAGTAATAAAACAGAAAATTAACAGAATTAAGAATAATAAAAAGGAGAATAAAATAATGGGAAAAATTATTGGAATCGACTTAGGTACAACGAACTCTTGTGTCGCAGTTATGGAAGGTAACGAGCCTGTCGTTATCCCCAATAGCGAAGGACACCGTACCACACCATCTATAGTAGCATTTACTGATAATGGTGAAAGAAAAGTTGGAGAACCTGCTAAACGACAGGCTATCACCAACCCAAAACACACAATTTCGTCCATCAAACGGTTTATGGGTAACTCGTTTGATGATGTGACTAAAGAAATTAAAAGAACACCCTACGAAGTAGTGAAAGGGGAAAACAATACCCCGCGTGTAAAAATTGATGACAGACTTTACACACCACAGGAAATTTCGGCCATGATTCTTCAAAAAATGAAGAAAACGGCTGAGGACTACCTTGGACAAACAGTTAGTGAAGCGGTAGTTACAGTACCTGCTTACTTTAACGATGCCCAGCGTAAAGCTACCCAGGAAGCCGGTGAAATTGCCGGGTTGAAAGTTCGCCGTATTATTAACGAACCTACCGCTGCTGCTTTGGCTTATGGCCTGGACAGAAAACAGCAGGATGAAAAGATTGCCGTTTACGACCTTGGTGGTGGCACCTTCGATATCTCGATCCTTGAACTGGGCGATGGTGTTTTTGAAGTAAAATCAACCAACGGGAACACCCACCTTGGTGGTGATGACTTTGATGAAAGAATCATCAACTGGCTGGCTGACGAGTTTCAAAAAGATGAAGGTGTTGATTTGAGAAAAGACCCCATGGCACTTCAACGTTTAAAAGAGTCTGCCGAAAAAGCAAAAATTGAATTATCAGCAGCATCCGAAACGGAAATCAACCTGCCCTACATTATGCCTGTTGACGGCATTCCAAAACACCTTGTTCGTAAACTGACCCGTACTAAATTTGAGCAGCTGGTTGACGACTTGGTACAAGCTACCATCGGACCATGTAAAGAGGCTTTAAAAGATGCCGGCTTATCAGCTGCCGATATCGACGAAGTAATTTTAGTAGGTGGTTCAACACGTATCCCTGCCATTCAGAATATCGTTAAAGATTTTTTTGGTAAAGAATCTCACAAAGGCGTTAACCCTGATGAGGTAGTAGCCATTGGAGCTTCTATTCAAGGTGGCGTTTTAACCGGTGAGGTAAAAGATGTGTTGTTGCTTGATGTAACACCTTTATCACTCGGCATCGAAACCCTTGGTGGTGTGATGACCAAACTGATTGAGGCTAACACAACCATTCCTACCAAAAAGTCGGAGGTATTTTCAACAGCGGCCGACAATCAGCCATCAGTTGAGATACACGTACTGCAAGGGGAACGTCCATTGGCTAAAGACAACAAGACCATTGGTAAATTTCACCTCGACGGCTTGCCACCGGCACCACGTGGCATACCACAAATCGAAGTAACTTTCGACATCGACTCAAACGGTATTTTGCACGTGTCGGCTAAAGATAAAGCTACCGGTAAATCGCAAAGCATCCGTATTGAAGCTTCCTCAGGTTTAACTGATGAAGAAATTAAAAAGATGAAAAACGAAGCCGAAGCCAATGCCGAGTCGGATAAAAAAGCCAAAGAGCGTATCGATAAACTCAACGCTGCTGACGGGCTCATCTTCCAAACCGAAAAACAGATGAAAGAGTTTGGCGATAAACTTCCTGCCGATAAAAAAGCGGGCATCGAAAGTGCTTTGGAAGAGTTAAGAACTGCTCACAAGTCGGAAGACTTAACAGCCATTGATACTGCCATGGAAAAATTGAACGGATTATGGCAACAAGCCAGTCAGGAGATGTACCAAAGTGGTCAGCAACCGGGCGAGCAAACCCCTCCTGCCGGTGATTCCGGAAACAATGGTGGTAGCGAAGGCTCTTCGGGTGGCGATGACGAAGTTACCGACGTTGACTTTGAAGAAGTAAACGATAAGTAAGAGTTAGTTTATCACTATATATTATTAGCCCCGGACACTAATTGTGTTCGGGTTTTTTTTTACTTTTGTCAAAAATCATCTGTAATGATAAAGGTAACTATTCTTGCAGTCATTATACTTGCCATAGCCATTCTGTTAATGGCTGTTTTCCTATTTGTTAAAGGAAAAGAGTTTCCAAAAACCAGAATAGGTCACAACAAAAAGATGAAAGAAAAAGGTATTGAATGCGCTTTTTCGCAAGATTACCGTGCCTACCACCAGAAAAAATGGAAAGGTCCCTATTAAATAAAAAAAGCCTTCAATAATGCTGAAGGCTTTTTTATCATTCAAAAACCAAAATTATTTTTTGCTCCCTTTTTTACCTATAAACATTTGGACGGTACAATTAAAGGTTTGACCTTCTGTAATCTGTATTTCGGTAAGTGTTGGGCTTCCCAATCCACCCGAGCCATACCATCCTACAAAATCACCCGTTGTCCATGTCCCGCTATTGTCGTTATCTTTCCAAACATCAAGATAATAGTTGCCCGGATTAATATCCGTTAAAGCAAACGAAACATTTGCTCCTGAACCGGAGGCCGTACCAAACTTGATTGGGGAATTATTTACCCAGTTATCATACGAAGTATAAATACTGACCTTTGCATTCGACAGATCTCCCGATGTGCCGGCAGGAAAGCTGGCTGAACCGGTTATTTGTGTTACAGGTGCCGTTACATTTAATGCACCATTACTACTAATTGTTCCACCTTTGCCATCAGTAACAGTAACCGTTACCGAATAACTTCCTGCCTGCCCGGGGGCTGTCCATGAAGCATTGGCTCCATTACCCTGAATGGCTCCTCCTGTGGCGGTGTAGGCGTAAGTTAAATTGTCGCCATCAGCATCGGTAGCAGAAACAGCAATAGTCACTACTCCATTAGCAGCAACACTAGATGGCGTAACTGCCACACTACTGATAACAGGATTCTGATTAGTAGGTGTTTTCTTACAGGATGATAAAAATAAAATAGTAAAACTCATTACTAACAATGTCACCATCATGATTTTTGAGAAAATGTTTTTCTTTTTCATATTAATTGTTTTTAGATTGAAAATTAATTTAAATAGACTATCCGATTATTCCCCGTGATTTAATTTATTACTCTTCCTGATTTCTAATGATAAAACACAGGTGCTAAATACTGTTTGCGTTTTCTAATATCAAAAATAGAACTGTTAACAAGCTTTTTCCAAATAAAAAGGATAACCGTTGATGTCTTTTTATTATTTGTAATGAAATAACAGATATTCGTAAATGAGGCTGAAAAGAAAAAGTCTGTTTAAATAAAATTCAGGAGGGCTGAGGTTAAAACACACAGATTCAATATTTCATCAAGGTAAAGAAATGCACAGCAGCGAAATCTGCCAGTCAATACAATTCTATTGAGCAAAACACTATGTTACTTACCCGTGTATCCCAACACCCAGAAAATTTCTAATAATAAGTCGTCAGAAAATAATCACTTTAGTGTAAGCAAGTGAAAAACCTCTTCCATGCTTTGCTCAGATTGCGATAGCGAAAGAATGTGAAGCCTCTTTTCGGTGGCAAAATTAAAAACGGCTTCGCGGATATCTTCTCCTTTTTTTGCCTCCAGCAACCAGGTTCCCTTTTCCTGTAGCGATACATTAATAATAAAAGGCAGGCTTGAAAGCATATCAGACTTAACTTTCTCTTTAAATTCTACTTCGTAATAATTTCCTGTTCCCGCTATCTTCCATAAGTTGGAGGTGCGGTCGTCAGC
>QMPP01000143.1 GCA_003650425.1 Bacteroidota bacterium
CATCTTTATACCACCCGCTTACGCCGGATATGACAAGATGGAAAAAATTGATTTCCTGTTCAATAGCTTAAACCGTCCGATACGTGTTTGCGGCATGGTAAAAAATGAAGGTGAACCGGGAGGAGGCCCTTTTTGGGTTAAAAATGAAAACGATGAGCTTTCGTTGCAGATTGTTGAGTCGTCGCAAATAGATTTTTCAATTCCTGAACAAAAAGAAATTGTTAGCAGGGCTACTCATTTCAATCCTGTTGACCTGGTTTGCGGGGTACGTAATTTTAAAGGAGAGCCTTTTGACCTGAGAGAGTTTGTTGATCCTAAAACCGGATTTATTTCTAAAAAGTCGAAAGATGGCCGCGATTTAAAAGCACAAGAGTTACCGGGGTTATGGAATGGCGCCATGGCCGACTGGATTACCGTTTTTGTTGAAGCACCTATCATCACATTCAACCCGGTAAAAACAGTAAATGATTTATTAAGAGAACAGCATCAATAGACAAATTATAGTTACAGGCTAGTAGGTTGGCTTACTGAAAAAGGTTAAGCTCACCTCGGCGCCTTTTTCTCTATTAGCCACCTCTACCTTTCCACTATGGGCATCCATTATCAGTTTTACCGCTGCCAGCGACAACCCCTTTCCTTCCTGGTGAGCCACATCGCCAATACTAAATACCTGAAACAGCTTGCCCATCACTTCATCGGAAAAACCTTTCCCCTCATCTTTTATCACGAACGACACCTGCCCCTCCCCGCTCCTAACATATAGTGAAACAGGTGTATTTTCAGGAGAAAACCGATAGGAATTTTCAATAACCAACATCAACGCTTTTCTGATTAGTTCCGACTCGGCCATAATCAATGGATTGGTACTGTTTTTTTCAAACACTATGCGCGAAGTATCGAGTTCATCATCAGCCAGCTCGGCAATAGCCGATTCGGCAATATGGTTGGCAGAAACCGGCAACAGATCCATTTCGTAATTGTTAACCTTCATATTAGTAATAAGCAAAGCCAAATCGGAAAATTTGACCAACCGTTGCGAAACCTGTTTTAAATAGTTAAGGTACTGAGCCTGTTCATCACCAATAGCGGTTTGATTTAACAAATGCGTCAGCCCGATAATTCCGCTTAAGGGTGTTTTTAACTCGTGACTGATGATGCTCAAAAACTCGCTTTTGGTTGTATCGAGTGCATTCAGAAGTTTATTGGCTTCTTTTAGCTCTTTGGTACGCTCTTCCACTTTTGCTTCAAGAACATTGTTTGCCTCCATCAGCTCTTTTTGTTGCTCGCGTAACAAAATATGAGTATGTACCCTTGCCAACAACTCTTTAGCATTAAAAGGCTTTGTAATATAATCCTGTCCGCCAATATCAAACCCCTTGATAATACTATCCATGTCAGCCTTAGCAGTAAGAAAGATAACCGGAATACTGGCTGTAACGGGGTCAGCTTTCAATTTTTCACAAACTTCGTAGCCATTCATTTCGGGCATCATTATGTCCAGCAGGATAAGATGAAACTCCTGAACCTTCACCAAAGAAAGCGCCTCTTCGCCGGATTGTGCCCAGGCAATTTGAAACTCTTCTTGCGAGAGAATATTGCCAAGGATTTGGATATTCTTAGAAACATCGTCAACTATTAAAATCTTAAAATTACTATTTGGTTTCATGACGTTCTATTTTAATAAACAACTCATTAATTATTTGTAAATACAATTTCATTCGTTCGATATCAAATCCGGCAGCAGCATCTCTTAATTTCACAGAGACTTCATGAAGCTTGCTAAAGGAGTGTGTTTGGGCAAACTTAATCATATCGGCACAACAGGAAACAATGTCCGTGATAATATGTCCGCCATGTGCTATTTCGCAACGATGATAGAACAATTTAGCAAAACCGGAATCAGCTATCCTATTAAGCTCCTCGTTACTAAAGTCGATATCCGATATCATGGTATCATCAGCATTTAATGTAGCCAACAACATCTGTTGTTCATGGACTGTTTTAATGGTTTGATGTTCACCTTCAAAAATTCGAACATTAGGAATAACAATGGTGAAAACAGTTCCCTTACCAGACATGCTTTGCATGGTAACGGTTCCTTTCATTATTTCAACAAGTCGCTTTGTAATACTAAGCCCAAGCCCGCTACCTGTATGATTTCGACCATTATTGCTTTGCACAAAAGCCTCAAAAACACGCGCCTGCTGTTCGGTAGGAATACCCGAACCCGAATCAGAAATAACAATTTTCAAATCAAGTGACTCTTTGGTTTCGCGCGTAACATCCACTTTTAGCTCAACAAACCCCTCATCGGTAAATTTTACTGCATTTCCAATAAGATTAAATAAAATTTGCCTCATCCGGGTATCATCAAGAAAAATTAGCTTATTAGTTGAAGGATGCGATGTAACCCTGAAATCAAGTCCCTTTTCTTTAACTGACAGGGTAAATATCCGGCTGATATCCTCCACAATCTGATGAAGCACCACCGGCTCGAAATGGAGCTCGATTTTTCCTGCCTGAATTTTTGACAAATCCAAAATATCGTTGATAAGAGAAAGCAGGTTTCTGCCTCCTGCTCTGATTGCCTGAACATATTGACTCAGATCGTCAGCATGCACTTTCTGCATTAACAGATCGGTAAACCCGATAATGGCATTAAGCGGGGTTCGTATTTCGTGGCTTATGTTAGCCAAAAATTCGCTCTTGGTATTGTACGCTTTTTCTATTTCCACCCTGGCTTTTTCCAGTTCTTCGTTGTTTCGTAACAGCTCACGGTTTATTTCGATGAGAGCGGCTTCGTTTTCTTTCAACTTGTTTTCAGCTATCTTACGCTTGGTAATATCTTCCACAATACCCTCGTAGTACAATGATTTTCCCGCTGCCTCACGAACAATCCACATACTTTCGTTGACAAACATTTTTGTTCCATCATTCCTATCCCAAATATCCTCGCGCCCGGTAACTATTTTTTGACTTTCAACCATTTCAAGCAGCGACATTCGATTGGGTTTTGACTCGTTCAGGTTGATCCGTTTCAGATCAGCCCACGTTGACCTAAGCATGTTTAGCAAGGTTTTATTAGCAAACAATATCTTTCCATCTTTGGTGGTTCGGTACATACCAATGGTAGCGTTTTCAACAATACTTTTATATTTGGATCGGCTTTCGATAAGCTCGGCATTTAGCGCCGAAAGTTTCTCTTTTTGCTTGGTGATTTCAGTATTTTTATACTGAAGCATAAAGTTGTTCTTTCGGTTTTGCTTATCTCTTGCACGTAAAAACAGAAGTGTCACCAGGGCAATCAGAAAAATAAAAACTGCTATTGTAAAGGTGAGGTATTTTGTGTCGCGCTCTTTGCGTATTAGAAGTTCGTTTTGAGCATTCTTTAATTTCAGCAACTGGTTTTCTTTCTCTTTTTCCCGGGTATTATATTTTATTTGAAGATTATTGAGGGTTTTTGTGTTTTCCTCGTTAAAAATTTTATCCTTTAACACAATATACTTATTCAAATAAAAGTATGCCGAATCTAACGCTCGTAAGCTGTAATAGCCTTCCGATAACAGGTGGAGCGATTCGAGCGCCTCGGGACTTAGCATTCCTTCTGTAGCCACTTTATACGCCTTTTTGGCATATCCTACGGCCTTTTTATAATTTTTTAAAGCCAAATGAATTTTTCCTAAATCGATGAGCGAAATCGCTATCCTCTTCCTGTCGCCAATCTCGTATTTTAGCTTTAATGCCTCGTCCTGATAGTCAATAGCTTCGCGATATTTACCCATAAAGTAATACGCCTCGGCAATATTACTGAGGGTAATTGAACGAAGTTTTTTATGAGGTTTTAGCTTTTCGATATTTTCAGCGGTAAAGTAATAATCGAGTGCTTTTTGATAGTTGCCCTTTTTAATGTAGAGGTCGCCGATATGAAGACGAAGGTTTGCCTGATTAAAAAGATCGTGCTTTTTTTCAAAATAGCTTAATGCACTTTCGTAGTAGTTAAGGGCAATATCAATTTTTCCCCACTGCTCCATCACCACGCCCATGGCGAGATTAACCGTTTCAATACCATGCTGATTACCAAATTCGGTATAGATATCGCGCGCCCGCTGTAGATACCCTATAGATCCTTCATAATCGGACCAAATCGAAACAGTAACACCCAATCCCTTGAGCGCTTTAGCAATTCCAATTTTGTTTTTGTGTTCTTGGTACTTCTCCAATGCCTTCTGATAATACGTCTTGGCCATTTGGTATCTGCTCCAATCGTAATAGTTTGAAGCGCGCTGATAGTAATAATCAGCCAGCCTGATATGCTCTTTGTCAACACTAATAACCTCTTCTACATGCGCTAGTGCCGAATCGGCTTGTCCATAACTACACAATTCGTTGGAGTGAATGGCATAATTCAAAGAGGATTCGATAAGACTTTTTGTCCAATGGTGCTTTGCGGCCAGCCTCATACCTAACGCATCATATTTAAGTGATTTTTCGGGCGTTTTATTAAAGGTTTTTGATAAGTTCAGGTACAGCTTTATCTTATCTCTATCCGAAAGAAGGGTGTCATTTTTAAAAACAGTCAACACAGTATCATTAGGTATTAATGTTTGACCAAAGGAATTGGTGCTTACAAAACAGAAAAATAACACACCCCATGTAAGTAGTTCAGTCAAAAGCTTAAAGTATATTTTTTTATCATTTTTCATCGTTTAGAGACTTTCGATACAATTTGTTTTAAAATAGTCTAATAACTTTTCAATTGCCTTTACATCAAAATTATTAATACTCTTTTTAAGATGAGATGAGTAGATGGCAACAGCTTCTATTTCAAACTTCTCGGCCACTTTATCAAGTGCCATGGCAAACGCAGAGAGATTGTTCATAAGTTTTGTTTCGGCTGCTTTAAAGAACAGGGGAAATACCTCTCTAATCATGGTAGTTTTAAACTCCGAATCATTTTTCGATTTATTGACACAATCCGATAACTTACCAAATAATTTATCTGCGTTAATCTCAAAGATAAGTTTTTTTATCTGCTTTTGCTGGCCTTCAGAATGATGGATCATGACAAGATGTTTTGTATTTTGCACCTTCTTAAATAATTCATCATCTTCCGAAACAATAAAAAACCAAAGATGCTCGCTATTGGATGATTGGCTAAGCACACGATAGGCATTTGATAGCACATTATTGTCGTTACTGCATAAAACCACAAAATCGACCTCGGAAATTATCTGTTTTACTCGCGACAAATTACTGGTGATATGGGTTACATTTTTGATAGTATTTTGCAAGAACTCGTATAGGTCAATACACTCATCCTCTTCGTTGGTAAACAGAACAGCATTTATGTCTGAAACATCTTCTACCACCTCTTTGTGAGTAGTATTGTTTCGGATAATTACATCCCCTAATATCGAAATCTGTCGAAAGTTGATGGCAAAACAGCTTCCTACGCCTGGCTCGCTTTCAAGCAGTAGTTCGCCACCCATTAATTCAACAATTTGACGGGTAATGGACAGTCCTAAGCCTGTTCCCTGCGTTGCACTCGAACTATCAAGCTGCACAAATGGCTCAAAAATTCTATCAATATCCTCTTTTGATATCCCGTTTCCCGTGTCTTTTACTTTAATACAAAAGTCGATAACACCTGCTTTGGTTACCGGCTCAAAGGTTACTTCCAAATGAATTTCACCTGCCCGGGTAAATTTAACGGCATTTCCAACAAGGTTAAGCAACACTTGTCGTAACCGAAGCTCACTCAACAATACACTATTAGGAAACTGGTTCTGAACTGAGCATTCGAAAATCAACCCCTTTTTGTGAGCATTTATCTTAAACATGGAACACAATTCCTCCACCACCCTCGACACATCAACGGGTTCATAATCTATTTGTAGCTTACCCGACTCTACCCTCGACAAATCCAGAATATCGGTTAAAAGCACCAATAAACTTTTGCTGCTGGAGTGTATCAGCTTTAATTTCTCCTTTTTATCAGTATCCGATTCGGATGAAAGAATTAATTCGGTAAAGCCAATGATGCTGTTTAGCGGTGTGCGGAACTCATGGCTCATGTTGGCTAAAAATTCCGATTTTGCCTTACTGCTCTTTTCAGCCAGCTGTTTAGCAACCAGTAAATCCTCCGAATATTTTTTCAGCTCATTTCCGGCTTGTTCTATTTCACGATTCTTCTCTTCAAGAAGCCTATTTTTTTGATTTCGGATATGAACATAGTATATTAAAAAGACCATGGTAGTAAGAATTAGCACAATCCCCACCAGCATAAGCAAATTAGCTGTCTTCTGCTTTTTTAGTTCAAGACCGTTTATTTTTTGCTGTTGTTGCAGCAATACAATCTCTTTTTCTTTAGCCTCTATGTCATACTTAATTTGCATGCGTATGATATTCTTTTGGATAACGATGCTGTTAATCGAATCCTGTAAGCTATTTGCAAGCTCGACATAGTGAAACGCTTTCTCAAAGTCGTGGCTATTTTCGTAGGCCTTCGAAAGCCATTGATAGGTTTTTTCGGTTACCACTTTCGAACCTATCGGGACAGCTATCTCCAACGCCTTTAACAACGTTTGCTTTGCCTTTTCCACCTCCCCTGTCTGAACCAAAGCCTGGCCTATTTTTAAATAGGTGTTGGCAAGATAAAGCTTGTCGCCGGTTTCAATAAATATTTGTTCTGAAATAGCGTATTGCTCAAGTGCTTTTCGAAATTGCTTTTTATCATAATAGACGTTACCAATATCATTATGACAAATTCCAACGCCCTTTAAGGAATTTATCTCGCGATTAACATCAAGCGATAATTTAAAATATTCGTAAGCCTTATTCAGATTCCCCATGGCCTGATAAACGCTACCGATATTATTTAGATTAATGGCAATCCCCAACTTGTTACTTCGGTCGTATTCGAGCGATAAGCTTTTTTTGAATGATTGCAAAGCGTCATTGTACTTTTCGAGTGCCATATAAACGTTTCCAATACTATTGAGAGCCATGGCTTTGGTACGATCATCGTTTAACGAGTCGGCTATTTTTAAAGCCCTTATATGATACGCCAATGCATCAGAATAATCGTCCACCCGACGATACACTACCCCGATATTATTTAAAATAATGGCTTTTAACCGGGGGCGATTAATCAAATCGAGCAACGACAAAGCCTGTATATGGAATTTAAGTGCTTGTTTTAAATGCCCGTTCCTCCGCTTGCGAACGCCAATATTATCGAGCGCCTCAACAAAATTATCCAGTTTATTGTTTGTTGTTACAATCGCCCTTGCAAGCTCAAAATACTCTTTTCCTGTTTTACCGTCAAATTGGGTTTGTCCATCAATATTTAAAGCCACCGCAACCTTTAAGTAATTGATAGCTCTAACCGTGTCAGAAACAGTAGTATCAGCTACCGCTATAAGGCTGTCAAGATATTTTTTATCAGTCCTGTCGCTAATATTTGAGAAAAGCCCAACTTGCCCGACACCCAGCATTATCTTAGGTGACATAAGAAATAAAAGCACGAAGAATATATTATAAAAAAATCTCATTGAGCGACTACAGTTTAGCAAAACCCTACCATCTACGATTAGGAGGCTAAGGTAAACAAAATACAAAAGCCAGTATTAATAAAAGCCCACAAAACGAAATTCTACTTCCATTTATCTGACAGACCGGGCATTATC
>QMPP01000144.1 GCA_003650425.1 Bacteroidota bacterium
CCGGGATCATGGCCAAAGAGGGTTGGAAATCGCATGATCGCTCGGGTAAATACGCGGCGAGAGATTTTGCCGTGATGTACCTCGAATCGTGTAAACCCAATGCTATTTTATTTACCAATGGTGATAACGACACCTTCCCCTTATGGTATGCCCAGGAGGTAGAAGGTGTCAGAACCGATGTGCGTGTAGTGAATTATATGCTTGCCTCAGGCGATTGGTACGTAACACAAATGGCTCGTAAAGTTTACAACTCCGATAAGTTACCGCTAACCATTCCTCGATCCAAATACCGATTGGGAACATTTAATTACCTGCCTGTTATTGATAAGTATAAGGGAGCCGAGTTGAAAGATGTGGTGGGATTTGTTAATAGCGATGACCGGCGTACCAAGGTTCCAATTCAGGGAGGAGAGTACATTAACTTTATACCTACTAAAAATATATCGTTAACCATCGACAAAAAAGCCGCGGTTGAAACCGGTACCGTAAGCAAAGCTGAGGAAAGTAAAATTCCCGATAAAATTACCTGGAAAATTACCCAAAGCGGGATATTTAGAAATGATATGCTGTTACTTGACTTGGTAGCCAGTAACAACTGGAAACGGCCCATCTACTTTGCCAACACCAACGCTATTAGCAAAGTGATGAAAGTAGATAAGTACTGCCACATGGAGGGTGTTGTTTACCGGTTCAGACCGGTACCTGCCCGCGACTTTATCAGCCGGGTGGGAGGCGTTGACATTGACCGGTCGTGGAAAGTTTTAATGAACAATAAGGTACGCTGGGGACGTTTAAACGAACCTGATGTTACGGTGGATCGTGAAAGCATGAGAAATTCAAACATGGGTAAACAAAGTTACCTGCGTTTGGCACAGTCGTTGGTAAATGTTCAAAAATACGACTCTGCCGTTCAGGTACTTGATAGAGGCCTTTACTTTTTCCCCAATAGTAAATTTATTTTCGACTACTATACCCTGCCCTGGGCTGAACTTTATTACAAGTCGGGCGCCATGGATAAAGGTGATAGTGTTATCCGCCTCATTGTTAAGCGGTACGATGAAGATTTGGATTATTACACCGGTTTAGACGATAAATTTATGAATTACTATGGTAGCGATATTCAGCAAGGTATGGCAGTACTGCAGCGTGCCTCACAAATTGCCAAACAGTACAAGCGTAAGGAGCTGGGTGATAAAATTGAAAAAGATTTAATGGACAGGCTTGGTAAAGTCGATATTAAATAGATTGGAGGATAGTACACGGATTGGACTGATGAAACTGATTTAGAACAAATAGAAATCATAATAATCAGTCCAATCCGTGTACTATCCTCTATATCTTCTCTCTTGAGTTTTTCAGGATGTTATAAAGAAAATCGCGGGCACGAAACAGCTGCACTTTTACGGTGCCCAGCGGAAGGCCTAACTCCTGTACTATTTCATCGTACGAAAGCTCATCGAAGTATCGCATCTTAATAAGTTTGCAATAATGGGGCTTCAGCTTCTCCACCACTTCGCGCATCAGCACTATTTTTTCCTTATTAATAATGTGTTCTTCAGGATCACGAAACTGCGATTCCAGCTTCATGGTTATTTCATCTTGTTCGGGGTTTTTCTTATTTTGGATGGTACCCGCAATTTTTTTCTTTTTTCTCAAGTAGTCGATACAGTTATTGGTGGCAATTTTAAACAGCCAGGTACTAAAGGCATAATCGGGGGTATACTGGCGCAGGTTTTTAAAGGCTTTCCCAAAGGCTTCGATGGTTAAGTCTTCGGCATCGTACGGGTTATTCGACATTTTAAGCATGGTGTAGTAGAGCGAGTCGCGATAATTATCTACCAATTGAGCATAAGCATTCTGGTCGCTATCATCCAGAGCACGCCGAATTAGCTTGTAATCTCGTTGACCTTTTTCAGTTAAATTTTGCTCTATTTCCATTTCGACTGCTTGGTAAAAATTCCTGCCAAGGTAAGAAAAGGCATTATCAAACTATAAACACCTTCCCACAGTAACGAAAATAGAAATAATGATTGCTCGCGCAAAATACCGGTTACCTTTTTATGAACAATGATTTGTGTAACAAAACGCAGGGCAAAAATTCCCGTTACTATTCTCCAATCAATGCCAACCAAAAGCAAACCAACAAACATGATCCAAAATAAAAACTGGGTCAATCCAAATAAACCCAGTAAAAATTTAATGGCGGGTTTATACGCTTTCGAGGTACTCAAATGTCGTTTCTTCTGCTTAAGCCACTCAATAAACGATGTTTTGGGTTTGGAATAAACAAAGCTTTCAGGACTTAACTCAATCGCTGTATTTCGTTTGTTGGCTACTTCCCGTATAAACAGATCATCGTCACCCGAAGAAATTCCATAGTGCGACACAAACCCTTTATGTTGCATAAAGAGTGATTTTCGGTACGACAAGTTTCGCCCAACCCCCATGTAAGGTTTTCCCATCAAGGCAAACGAAAGGTACTGCATCCCCACCATAAACGTATCGTAACGAATAATCAGATTGAGCAACCCCTTTTTTCTCTCGTATGGCCCGTACGCCAGCACTACCTGTGTTTTTATCGAGTCGTAATGAGTAGCCATGCTCTTAATCCAATGGGGAGAAGAGGCTTTGCAATCGGCATCGGTCAACAGCAAAACATCGTTTTTAGCTTCTCTGATTCCGATGGATAGCGGGAATTTCTTCCCTTTGAAAAAGTTTAAATCCTGTTGTATAGTCACCACCTTCAAATGTGAATATTTTAACTTGAACTCTTTTAATAAAAGGTCAGTATCATCATCCGAGGCGTGATTAACCACCACCACCTCATAATCGGGGTATTCCTGCTCCAAAATTGAGGGGAGGTTATCGTTAAGGTTATAATATTCGTTGCGGGCGGCAATAACCACTGACACCGGAGGTGGCGTTTCGGCTGTTGAGCTTTTTGACGGTTTAAAAAATGCCAGTCGCGCAAACACAACCCAGTAATAGGTTAACTGAATAAACACAATCAAAGCAAAGATTGCCAGTAAGATAAATTCTAATGTGGATAGAGATTGAATCACAACAGCCCGATTAATGATAAAAAAACAAATGTATTCAACTTATACGAATTGAAGTATCTTTGCCGAAATTTTTATGTATGGATTTTGAATTATTAAAAACTGATGATAAAAGCTCGGCGCGTGCCGGCGAAATAACCACCGGGCATGGTAAAATAGAAACACCAATTTTTATGCCTGTTGGAACCGTGGGGTCGGTTAAAGGATTGCACTTTAAAGAGCTTAAAGAGGATGTAAAAGCACAAATAATTTTAGGCAACACGTACCATCTTTACCTCCGGCCGGGATTAGATATTATAAAACAGGCCGGCGGGCTGCATAAGTTTAATACCTGGGATAAACCCATTTTAACCGACAGCGGTGGTTATCAGGTTTACTCATTAACCGAACGGCGAAACTTAGATGAGTCGGGTGTGTTGTTCCGCTCGCATATTGACGGGTCGAAACACCATTTTACACCTGAAAACGTGATGGACACGCAGCGGGTAATTGGTGCCGATATCATGATGGCTTTCGACGAATGTACGCCATACCCCTGCGACTACGACTACGCAAAAAACTCCATGGAAATTACCCATCGATGGCTGGACAGATGCATGGTTAGGTTTAACGAAACCGAACCACTGTATGGGCATCAGCAAAGTCTTTTTCCCATTGTTCAGGGCAGTACCTATAAAGATTTAAGAAAAAAATCGGCCGAGGTTATTGCTTCCTATGGAGCGGATGGAAATGCTATTGGCGGGCTTTCGGTGGGCGAACCCCACGAAATGATGTATGAAATGACCGAGCTGGTTTGTGGAATTCTGCCCAAAGACAAACCCCGTTACCTGATGGGCGTTGGTACCCCGGAAAATATTTTGGAGGGTATTGCGCTCGGTATCGACATGTTCGATTGCGTGATGCCCACGCGAAACGGCCGAAACGGAATGCTTTTTACCAAAGAGGGAATCATTAACATCAAAAACAAACGTTGGGAAAACGACTTTAGTCCTGTCGATGAAAATGGAACATCTTTTGTCGATCATACATACTCTAAAGCTTATCTTCGTCACCTGTTCGTGGCTAAAGAGATGCTGGGTCCCATGATTGCCAGTCAGCACAACCTGACCTTCTACCTTTGGTTGGTTAAAGAGGCGAGGGCACACATTTTGTCCGGTGATTTCTCGGTATGGAAAGAGATGATGGTGAAAAAAGTTACCCGGCGGATTAAGTAATATTTAGTTACAGGGGTCGTTGAATAGATAGTTTTTATACATTAGAGCCGTTGGAAAGTAATTAACAACAAATGAAAATCATCGATATTTATATCATTAAAAAGTTTCTTGGAACTTTCTTCTATGCCATTTCGTTGTTAATTATCATTGTCATTATTTTCGATATTTCCGAAAACATCGACAGCTTTATCAACAACCACGCTCCTTTTAAAGCTATTGTAGTTGATTACTACCTGAATTTTATTCCCTATTTTATCAACCTGTTTATTTACCTCTTTACCTTTATTTCGGTTATTTTCTTCACCTCTAAAATGGCCACCGATACCGAGATTATTGCCATTTTGAGTAGTGGTGTTAGTTTTTGGAGGTTTTTAAAACCCTATTTGATAGCTTCTATCTTTTTGGCTATCTTGTCGTTTTACCTCGGTAATTTCCTTATTCCCAGCACTAACCATACCAGACGTATTTTCAAAGATACCTATATGGGAAAGCTTGCCAAGGATCGTAATCGCAACCTTCATGTGCAAATTGAACCCGGTATTTTTGTTTATGTTGAGTCGTTTGACAGTAAAAAGAAAATAGGTCGTAAGTTTTCGTTAGAAAAATTTGATGGCCAGCGATTGGTAAGTAAACTGATGGCTGATAAGCTGGTCTGGGATCAGGATACAAAGAAGTGGAAAATTACTTCCTGGTTTAAACGTGAAATTGATACGGCAACAAATAAAATGATTTTGTCGAAAGGGAAGGAGATTGATACTACGATAAATTTAAAGCCCGGCGATTTATACAGTATTAAACGAGATTATGAGGAAATGAACTTTTGGGAACTGAACAACTATATCATCCGCGAAAAAGAGAAGGGCTCCATCTCCTATAAAAACTATGAAGTTGAAAAATACAAACGTGTAGCCGGCCCGGTAGCCATACTTATATTAACCTTTATAGGGGTAGCACTTTCCAGCCGAAAGGTTCGCGGTGGGATAGGCATGCATTTGGGAGTAGGACTGGGTCTCACGTTTTCATATATCCTGCTGATGCAGCTTTCAACCGTGTTTTCAACGGTTGGCAACCTTCCCCCTTCGTTGGGAGCATGGATACCCAATATTATTTACGCAGGCATCGGTGTTTACCTCCTTTTAAAAGCACCTAAATAGTTATTGGGTTTTCTGAAAATTAACTTTCAGATTTTCAATCTGCCGGTAAAAGTGCCTAAAGTACTTCGAGTGCCTAAAATGCCTAAAGTTTGGAGTTAAAAGTTTAGAGTAAAAATCAAAAATCTCCAATCTGCAATCATTGTTCAAAAGTGCCCAAAGTCGGGACTTGAGAACTCTGCTACCTGAAAAATCGGATATCGTACATCGAATTCGTAAATCGTAAATGGTAAGCACCAAAATACAAGCACCAAAAACCAAACAATATCAAAATACTAATTTTCAAAAATCCTAAACTACCTCGTTCATTGGGTTTTGGTTATTTCTATTTTGATATTGGAATTTATTTGAAATTTGTTGCTTGGGATTTGTAATTTCTACTTCTAAAATCATTATTCGATATTCAATATTCATTCGTCAACAGAAAACTTTGCAAAACAATCGGATATCTTATATCGATCCCGAAAGCTTTCAGGTTATGTCGTCAATTGTTATATCCGATATCTGAAGGCGATTTACGATTTACAATTTAGTGATTAATGGTAAAATCAATACCTTTGCGAAAACTTTTTGAAAAATGATTGATAAGATTCCTTTTAACAAACCGTATTTCGCGGGAAAAGAGATCCAGAATATAGTTAATGCAGCCTATTACGGCCACCTTTCGGGTAACGGTGCCTTTACCAAAATGTGTCACTATTTTTTTGAGGAGCGTTGGGGATTTAAAAAAACCTACATGACCACCTCCTGTACCGATGCTTTTGAAATGGCTGCCCTGCTGATGGATTTAAAAGAGGGTGATGAGGTAATTCTACCGTCGTTCACGTTTGTTTCGACCACCAGTCCATTTATGCTGCGTGGTGCCAAACTTGTTTTTGCCGATAGCCACACCGATCATCCCAACATGGATATGGACAAGGTGGAAGCACTTATCACTGACAAAACAAAAGTATTGCTGGTAATGCATTATGGTGGTGTTGCTGTTGACATGGATAAAGCCGTGGTACTGGCAAAAAAATACAACTTAATTTTGATAGAAGATATGGCTCATGCCATCGACTCTTACTACAAAGGGAAACCTTTGGGAACCTTCGGTGATTTTGCTGCATTTTCTTTCCATGAAACAAAAAATGTTAGTAGCGGAGAGGGTGGTTTGCTGGCGGTTAACAATGAGAAATATATCGATAAGGCCGATATCGTTTGGGACAAAGGAACCAACCGTGCTGCTTTCGAGCGGGGTGAAGTCGATCAGTATGAATGGGTAGGCCTGGGTGCTTCGTACATGCCTTCTGATATGATTTCGGGCATGCTTTACGCCCAGCTCGAAAATATTGATGATATTCAGCACAAGAGAATTCAAATTTGGAATCGCTATTTTGATAATCTAAAAGTATTGGAGGAAAAGCAATTGGCTCAGATTCCACATATTCCCGATTTTGCTACCAACAACGGTCACTTGTTTTATCTGTTGTTAGACAATAAAACACAGCGCGATGCTTTGATACAATTTATGGATGAAAACCATATTATGACGGTGTTTCACTACCTTCCCCTACACAATAGCCCTTACTTTAAAAACAAGCACGACGGCCGATCCCTTCCTAATTCCGAACGATTTGCCAACACCATTATCCGGCTTCCGTTTTTTTACGAACTTCCATTAATGATTGTCGATATGATTTCTGACAAGGTGAAAGCTTTTTTTAACCTTCAACAAAACAGGGAATAAATCTGCAAAAAAGGTGTTTTGTATAATCTACCCATTTAACCGACCTTTGCACTATGACATCAGATAAAAAATCGGTAAGCCTGTTGGCTGATATTTTTGTAAAAAAAGGTCTGTCGGACATTATTATTTCGCCGGGCTCGCGTAATGCCCCCATTATCCTTGCTTTTGCCAATCATAATGCCATAAAGGCTCTTAGCATTATTGATGAACGGAGTGCCGGCTTTTTTGCCCTGGGCATGTCGCTTGAAAAGGGAAAAGCCACGGCCATCGCCTGCACTTCGGGCAGTGCCGCGTTAAACTATGCCCCGGCCATTGCAGAAGCTTTCTATCAGAAAATACCACTTTTAATTTTTACTGCCGACCGTCCTCCCGAGTTGATTGATGTGGGCGACGGACAAACCATCCGGCAAAAAGATGTCTTTAGCCATTACATTAAAACAAGCTTTGAACTTCCCGAGGAGATAGAATCACCAGCAGCTTTTGCGTTGGCCGGCAAAATGATAAACCGGGCTATCGACCTGGCGCACTACCC
>QMPP01000145.1 GCA_003650425.1 Bacteroidota bacterium
GAAATCCACTTTAACGCCCTTGAAAGCTCCCTCAAACCCTTTGTTAAAGGGTTGCCTGTTAACTTGGCCGAGTGGAACCTACAGGCACGAGCCCGCGGAGTTATTTTAATGGGGTTATCCAATAAATTCGGACACATTTTATTAAACACCAGCAACAAGAGCGAAGCTGCCGTGGGCTACGGAACACTTTATGGCGACATGAACGGAGGCCTGTCGGTATTGGGAGATGTTTATAAAACGCAGGTCTTCGACCTGGCCAGGTTCATGAACAAAGACCGGGAGGTTATTCCGGAAAACATCATCATAAAGCCCCCGTCGGCTGAACTTCGTCCCGACCAAAAAGATTCGGATTCATTACCTGATTACGATATTTTGGATGTCATCCTTTATCAATACATCGAAAACAGAAGAGGCCCGCACGAAATTATTGCCATGGGCTACGACAAAGCGCTTGTCGACAGGATTTTGAAAATGGTTAACACCAACGAGTACAAGCGCTATCAAACACCTCCTATCTTAAGAGTTTCTTCGAAAGCTTTTGGTATGGGAAGACGGATGCCTATCGTGGCCCGGTATTTATTGTAATTTTTCAAAACCAGTATTATCGTGGAGTTTAACCATCTCACCTTTCAGGAACTGGATTCAACCAACGAGGAAGCCATCAGGCTTTATCAAAAAGGAGAGCTGAGTACTCCAACAGTAATACATTCTCACTATCAATCCAACGGAAAAGGTTATGGCGACAACTACTGGGAAAGTGCCGGCGGTAAAAATCTGACCTTCTCCATTGCCTGTTTCCCACGAATGATTGAACCTTCGGATCAGTTTATCTTAACTCAGATTATCTCCCTGTCGCTTTGGGCGGTTGTTTCGGAGGTTATCCCTGCCAAAAAAATTGCCATTAAATGGCCCAACGATTTGTATGTAGGCAACAAAAAGGTTGCCGGGGTTTTGATTCAAAATTTTATCAAGGGCAATAGCATTGACTTTTCAGTTATTGGCGTGGGGCTGAACGTAAACCAAAAAGTTTTTCTCTCCGATGCTCCCAACCCTACCTCTCTCATTATTGAAACGGGAAAGATTTTCGATACAGAAGTATTATTAAAAAAGATACTGCAGCATTTTGCTACCTACAAAAACAACCTGGCAGCTCTTTCCCTTTCGGAAACTATCCATACACGCTATTTAGAAAACCTTTATCGTTTTGGCGTGTTTCATCGGTATAAGGACAAAGAGGGTATTTTTACCGCTGAAATAACCGGCATTAACAGCTTTGGGCAACTTAAACTGATAACGAAAAAGGGAGAGAAACGAGTTTACGGATTTAAAGAGGTTGAGTTTTTGTAGCCACCATCATCTTTTTATGCAGTCAGCATCTGCTATTGCCTGTTTTAGCCGCGCATTCACAACTTTTTTTATTCTGAAAAGAAAAAAGCTAAAGTGTCAGGGCAAGTTTTGAAGTAATCTCGTTAATAAGGTTTTCCAAAGGCCGCTTAGCCATCATAGCAAGCATGGGATTAAGATCGGCATCCACCTCACCGGTAGCGCGGGTAACCGTACCCTCTTCAGCCAGGGTAATTTTTAAAGCAAACGAAATGGGTGATTTCCCGTAAGGAACCATTTCAAGATAAGTGGGAGACTCTTTTTTGGCATATTTCATCCCCACTTTTCCCATTCCTTTTACGGTAAACGAACAGCTGTCAGAATCAGATTGCCATTCGGACACCTGATCCGGCATCAGGTTCTCAAAATTATTAAAGTCAGCTAAGAAATTAAAAACATCGTTAATGTTTTTGTTTACAACTACCGATTTACCAGATATATGCATAATAATTATTTTTCAAAATTAGTACTCCACTCCTGCGGATTTTTTCGCCACTCCATCAGGGTGTATTTATTGTTTTCGGGAATATAATCGCCTGATACGGCCAACTCAATCAAATGGTTATAATCAGACAGGGTAACCAGTTTGCAATCCTTCCCGGTAAAATTATCATCAGCCACCTGAAGTCCGTAGGTAAAAATGGCCACCATCCCTTTAACATAAGCACCTGCCTCACGAAGCGCATCCACCGCTGCCAGGCTACTCTTCCCGGTTGACACCAAATCTTCAACCACTACCACCGACTGGCCGCTGTTTAAACGACCCTCAATTTGATTGGTAAGCCCGTGCGACTTTTTTGACGACCTCACATACACAAAAGGCAAGCCCAACGCCTCTGCCACTAAAACTCCCTGCGGAATTCCGGCCGTAGCCACACCGGCAATAACATCTACTCCTTCAAAATATTCCTGAACAGCCTTTACCAGTTGTTGGCGGATATACGTTCGCAACTCCGGAAAAGAGAGTGTAATTCTGTTATCGCAATAGATAGGCGACCTTAATCCCGATGCCCAGATAAAAGGATTATCAACATTGAGTTTTATTGCTTTAATTTGCAACAGTTTTTCTGCAATTACGGTTGCCGTTTCCGAATTTAAAATCATGCCGCAAATGTACAAGATTTTCTACTTAAACAAAGCCTTCCTGTTAAGCGATTCGCCCTGCGAAAAGATAAAAAATATTAAAATCAGCCATATTAATGACCTCTGTTTGGCGCTGCGTGAATGGCAGGAGGAAGAGGAGGAGTTCGATTTATGCTTTTACGGCACCAATCCGGAGGTGATGCTGAATTATCTTAAAGAGTTTTACCAGTATCTTGAAGCGGCAGGCGGAGTGGTTAAAAACCCCAAAGGGGAATACCTGTTTATTAAACGGTTTGGGATTTGGGATTTACCCAAAGGGAAAATTGAAAAAGGTGAATCACCTCAACAGGCCGCTATCAGAGAGGTAGAAGAAGAGACGGGAATTAAAAATCTGACTATTGTTAACCCACTTGCCAATTCGTGGCACATTTATCCCTGGAAAGAGACAACTGTTTTAAAACAGACCTATTGGTTTTTAATGGAGAGCCATTTCATTGGTAAATTGATTCCTCAAACCCAAGAAGATATCACAGAAGCAAGATGGCTGAAACCGGCCGATGCAGTAAAAGCTTTACAAAGTTCTTACCGCTCGCTAAGAGAATCCATTCCCGTTTCTAAAATAATCAGGATATAACCATTGCTGTTTTACACATCAGCCACTAACCTGCGAAACAGTTTGACCAGATTTTTTTCAGCTACGGCAGCATTAGTGAGAATCTTTTCAATAACAATGGGTTCCAGATTATCAGGATCGCAAATATCGGTTACCACCGAAACGGCTGCCACGCGCATGCCCTGATGCACGGCCACAATCACTTCCGGCACGGTGGACATCCCCACCACATCGGCACCCATCACTTTAATTAAACGATATTCTGCCCGGGTTTCGAGGCTGGGACCAATCCACGCGATGTAAACACCCCTGGCCACTTCGATACCCTCTTCGCCGGCAATGGTTTCCAACTTTTCAATAAATTCCGGATCGTAAGGACGGCTCATATCAGGAAAACGAGGGCCAAAACTATCAAGATTCCTGCCCACCAACGGATTACCCGGTAACATATTTATATGATCGTCAATAATCATCAAAGAGGCGGGTTTCAATGCCAGGTTAATAGCCCCGGCGGCATTACTCACGAACAGGTTCTTAACCCCCAACAGCTTCATCACCCGGATGGGGAACGTAACCTCCTGTAGCGAATAGCCTTCGTAAAAATGAAACCGGCCGTTCATCACCAAAACCTGTTTCCCTTCCAGCTTACCGTATATTAGTTTCCCGGAATGAAACTCCACCGTTGACTCGGGAAAATGGGGAATCTCTTTATAAGGAATCTCCCTATCCACCTCAATATGCTTTACCATAGTACCCAGACCCGTGCCCAAAATGATGGCAGTTTCCACGGTGTCAATTCCCTGTGATTTTATGTATTCTGCAGCTTTAACAATTTTCTTTTCCATAAAACAATTTATTAATTTTTTTTTTGACGGATACTTAGTTGCCGTTGTCATTCGTTACCTTAATATTAATGGCATCTATCCAAAACTCTTTTCTTTTTTTATTCCAAAAATAGACCTTCAGTATTTCATCATTGGATAAGGATGGTGCTAATTCAAGACTGAAATTAAAACTATTCCATTTTCCTGCTTTCACCAGTTCGGCAAAGCCAAAAGTACGGTAGAAGTATGGTGCTTTATCTCCTTCTCGGCTTACAACCAACACCACATCATCTGTTGAGAAAACATTTTCCACCAATATTTCACCCGATATTATCAGCAAACTGGTATCACCGTCAAGAGATTTCGTTTTAACGGACAATAAATTCAAATACAACTTGTTGCCTGTTACATGATAACTCTTCTTTCCGGAAAAGGCTTTTTCGGTTGTACAATCGGGATTATCATCTTCAAAATCCATAGTCAGGTTAATCCCTTTTTGAGAAGATTCTCTTTTCTGAAAAATATAAACTTCGTAATTATGCCCGCCCAGCACGGTAAACGGAACCCGGGGCCTAAACACTTTAAGTACTTCCAGGCCGTCGTCATTCAGTAATTTCGACAGTGGGGTTCTTCCTTCGTTAGGGCCGAAGTGGGCATCCCATACAATCAGGCTGTTGTCAGGTATAGCCAACGAAACCTTTGGAGAAGCAGGAATTCCCCATGAGGAAACGTTGTCATCGTAAGGATCCATTTTCAACCTGAAAGGAACATAATTGTTAAAGTAGTAAATCTTATTCTTATCAAGATTGTTCTCCACAATATAGTCAACTGCCTTTGTCAGTACTTCCTGCGGCCTGCTTTTTTTAAAGCCCCCCCTGCAAATAGAGAATACTGAAATCAGCATCCAGGCTACCACCAAAACCGTAAACCCTTTAAATACTTTTTTGTAGTTTGAAAACAAATCGCCGAGAAAATTATAGCCGGACAAAGCCGTGAGAGCCGCCAGTGGCGAAACCGAACCCATCACCCTAATTAAACCCAACGAGTTACCCATCCCTTTCCACCACACAAACGAGTGAGCAGCCAAAAAAGTGAGATAAACGCCGGGAACCAGCAAAAGAAAATAGAAACGATCGTTCAGTACAAAGCTGTCTTTTTTATACCAAAACCAAATCGACGCCAGTAAACCGATATAAAACAATCCGGCGATAGGGTAACCAAGAATTCCCTTGGTATGATTGATAAAATGAAACAGTGAGCCGTGGCCGTAAATACCAGCAGCACTACCTTTGTAAGGCATCTCGGTAATGAGCCACCAAAAGCCGTTGTAAAAATGCCACCCGGCCAGGCTAATAATTAAAAAGCCGGAAACCATAAACGGGATGGCTCGCCATTGCTTCTTCAAGGCAAAAGCCAACAGAAACAAGGGTATTAACACAATGCTCTCAGTGCGCACCATGGGAAGAAAAGAGACGGCTACTGCCGACCATGCATAATCTTTTTTAAAAAAGAGCCACACCGCCAGCACCAAAAACAGACTGTGCAGTACCTCAGTCATAACCGAAAACATCAAGCTAAAATAGATGGGGGTAAAAACCACCAAAACAACCACAAGCCAGCTGTTCTTATATTTTAACGTGCTGGCGAGTTTCCATGATACAAGTGCGGCAAGCAGCCCGGTTATTAAATTAAAAAGGCGGGCAGCATTAATTCCCTCCTGAGCGAAAGGGGAGATAAGAATAGTAAAAACCGGCTTTCCCCAATGGTTAAACAGCAATTGGGGATACTGCCACCCCCAGCGTGCCAGCTTAAAATGGGTAAAGTGGTCACCTCCGCCAAAACTGTTTTCGGTGCTGAACAGGAGAAAAGCTGCTACCATGAAGAAAAGCAGCAGAAAGCCCTTCACAAACCATGTTCCCGATATATTATTCTTTTTTTTCAATTACTTTGCAAACCGTTTAATATTAAATTGACAACAAATAATTACTTTTTCTTTTTCCTGGATTTATGTTTAAACCATGTATTTCCATCAGGCATGGGAACGAATATCGGCTTCGCTATTATGGTATCTTTATAGATAGTTATTCGTGTAATATACAATGTATCTCCCTCTTTTCGGTTACCCACGGCCATAACATTAAAACCGAGAAAATTAAACCGGGCAAACTTTCCTGACCAGTCGCCATGTATAAGATATTCGAAGTCTTTAATTTTGGGTAAAAGCTTTTCTCTTCTAAATGGTCTGTTAGGCCAAGTTTTTGGATCATTAGGGTCTTGATGTTTTTCAAACCACAACGAGGGAGATGAGAACATAATAAGATGTTTTGTTGTATCCAACTGGGGACGAATAAAGCTCAAAAAAGAAAGGACTCTTTTAGCAGAATCGTTGGCGTTGATAAACACATAATTTGCCAAATTATCTTTTACCAGCTTATAACGACACTTGGCTTTAGCAAGATAACGCTTTTCTGCCTGAACCTGATGATCACGTTTTCCGGCATATCTTTCATAATGAAAATTCAAATCATGATTACCCGGGGCATAATAAACAGGGACTTGCAACTCGTTAAAATGTGATAAAACAGTATCCCACTCTTTCTCGGTGTTATTATACACATTATCTCCCAAAGTAAAAAAGTAATCGGGATGTTGCGCTTTAATTGTTTTGATAAATGCCCGGTAAACATCAGGATGGTATAATAAAGGATAAAGATGGCCTGTTGCTACAATTACTACCGAATCTCTTTTAAAATCATACACATCCGCATTGATTTCATCTTCGTTAAACCCGCTAAACAACTCTTTCAACGTAGTGGGATTGCGTACATAATTAGCATCTGTAATTCTATTTGTTTTCTCTTTACACGAAATAATTATTCCGACAATTATTAATAACAATATTAGTTTTTTCATTTCTATAAATATTAATTGTCACCTTTCGGCTCCATCATTTCAATCTTTAAATCATCAAAGTAAATATCTTTTTTACCACGATTCCAAAGATAGACTAATAAATTGTCCTCTTTTTTTCTAACCTCCGGTGTAAGGTAGAGCATCTCCACTTTATTCCAACGGTTAAGTTTCAAGTTATTCTTAATTTCAAGACTGTTAAAAGCCTGCGCCCGATAGTGGTAGTTTTTCTTATTATGCTGGAAAGTAATTACAATAGCTGATGGCGTTTCATCTAAATTATGCACCGGATAAACCCAGACCGTTACTTTAATCCAGGCATAATAACAATCAGTCAACTCCCTGAAAGGGATTCGGTACGAAGCAGCATAACGAAGCGTACTGTCCATCATTAACGACTTGTCACCGGAATGAGCAAACCGGTATGTGTAGTGACTACTGTCAGATTTGTTGCCTTTTTCAAACCCAATAGTTTTCAGCACCTTTTTGCTATATAACGATTCATCCTTAATAACAGGTTTATTATCGGCATACAATCGCTGCACCAGCAACAGCTTCTCATCTTCAGGATTAATGTTGGTTCGTCCAAACGATTTTATATAATAAGAAAAAGTCATTCGGTCACCACTGATAACATGATGCTGTATCTGCCAGGTTTGAAAAATATTAAGCCAGATAAAAAACAATACCACAACAGCGAATAAAACTCTTGAATAAAATTTTCGCCCTGTCATCCACCGGATAAAATAACCCAGCGGAATAGCCATCACTGCATACGACTGTACCAAAGCCCGCTGTCCGAAGCTTTGTGCATACCACCAGCACGACCAGCTC
>QMPP01000146.1 GCA_003650425.1 Bacteroidota bacterium
AAAACAAATATCTTTTTAATTGATCCTCCTTTGTTTTCCCTCCAAAGAGGGAAATAATGGAATTTATTTTCTGATTTACAAGATGTTATTGATAAAAAAGTATTTTAACTTTAAACAACTTCTCACTTAGTTTTCAACATACTCCAATACTGCATTGGTAATTTCTTTAAGCATTTCTACGGTCATTTCGGTGTGAATGGGCAACGACAGAACATGGTTGCTCAGATGCTCGGTAACCGGGAAATCGCCTTTACTGTAACGTGGGTCGCGATAGGCTTTTTGCAGGTGGAGCGGAACCGGATAATATACAGCCGAAGCAATTCCTTTTTCAGAAAGGTATTTTTGTAGTCCGGCTCGGTCAACAGTATCGGCTAATACCATGGTGTATTGGTGGAAAACATGGGTGGTAAAGGAGGCTGTTACCGGCGTTTTGATTTTGTTGGTTGCAGCAAAAGCTTTGTTATAATAGGTGGCTGCTTCCTGACGCGATTTGGCATACTCATCAAGATAACCAAGTTTGATATTTAATATAGCAGCCTGGATGGTGTCAAGACGTGAGTTAATACCCACCATATCGTGGTAATAGCGTACTTTCATGCCGTGATTAGCCAGAACTCTTAGCTTTTCAGCCAGCGCATCATCGTTGGTAAAGGCAGCACCCCCATCACCATAAGCTCCCAGGTTTTTGGAAGGAAAAAACGAGGTGCATCCAATGTGCCCAAAGGTTCCAATTTTCTTGGTATTGCCACTTTCGGGACAGGTGAAGTCGGCACCAATGGCTTGTGCTGTATCCTCCACAATATACAAATTATGCTTTTCCGCAATATTCAAAATAGCATGAATGTTGGCCGATTGTCCGAAGAGATGCACGGGAATAATGGCTTTTGTTTTGGAAGTAACAGCTCGTTCAACCGCTTCCGGGTCGATGTTATACGTCTCAGGAAGTACGTCAACCAACACGGGGGTCAGCTTTAAAAGGGCTATCACCTCGGCGGTGGCAATAAAGGTGAAGGAGGTGGTGATTACCTCGTCGCCAGGCTGTAAATCGAGTGACATCAGCGCTAGTTGCAGGGCATCGGTACCATTGCCGCAAGGGATAACGTGTTTTACGTTAAGATAAGTTTCCAGATGTTCCTGAAACTGTTTAACAGCAGAGCCTTTAATAAATGAGGCAGTTTCGATGACCTCCATCATGGCGGCATCAACTTCGGGTTTTATTTTTTTGTATTGACCAACCAGGTCAACCATCGGGTATTTAATCATAATTTTAGCGTTTTTTTTTTAGAAAGCAAACTCCCCCAGTAAACAACAGAGCCTCCTCAGTCAGTCGTCCTCCGACTCAAAGTCGGGGGGCGACTTCCCCCGGGATGCCTCCCCTTTTACATAACGGACACCTTAAAAAGCCTTAAAAATTCTTGCCTGTGAAACACCGGGAGCCTGCACGTCAATATCAAGGAAATAGCCGAAAGGTGTTTGCTCACACTGGTAGTTTGCATTTTTCATCCTCTCTTCCACTTTATCAAAAAGTTCTTTGGTAAAATATGGAGTAGCCTTTGTTTCAGCCAAATGGGCAAACGAGTGCAAAACAACATGACTAATATTGTTCTTTTTAGCAGCCCATTTCAAATTCTTTACCATTTTGGTTTCCACCTTTTTCATATCCTCCTCATCCTGCTCTTCAGCATGAATAAAGGCTACTAAAGCATTTTCAAAAACCTTTCCATCTGTAAAATCAGGAAACTCCTCCAAGGTTTTTATCTGGGGATGATAGGCAAATCTGGTACAATAAATCATTAATAATTTCATCAGGAATTTTTGTTCAAAAGTATGAATATTTACTTTATATAATAATTATTTAGAACTATTCTACTTTATCTCTTTTTTAACTACTTTTGCAAAAAATTCAAGAGGCCTGTTTTTTGCCTGTTGATATTGAAAAAAGTTAAGAAATACAGATTATGGCAAAGTTTGAAATTATTATGCCCAAAATGGGTGAAAGTATTATAGAAGCCACTATTACCAAATGGATGAAAGGTGTTGGCGATAGCTTGGAAGAAGATGAATCGATTGTTGAGATTGCTACCGATAAAGTGGATTCCGAAATTCCCAGTCCCGTAGAGGGTGTGCTCACCGAAGTGTTATTTGCAGAAGGAGATGTGGTTCCGGTTGGAACGGTAATTGCGCGAGTTAAAACCGATGATGATGATGACGATGAAGAGGAAATTCCGGCTGTCACCAATAATGTTAAAAAACTGGAAGCTAAAGCCGCTGTACCGGAAGAAAAAGCGGAAGCAGAGCCTTCTCAAACTAAAAAGGATTTTTCCGATAGCAACCGTTTTTATTCGCCATTGGTAAAGAGTATCGCCAAAAAAGAAAATATCAGTATGGATGAGCTCGATACTATTGAAGGTTTTGGTAAAGAGGGGCGTGTTACCAAGCAGGATATTTTACACTATCTTGAAACCAGAAGATCAGCTCCCGTTTCGGCGGCTAAAAAAGCAACACCATCAGCTCCTGTTCAAAAAATGGAAGCGCCTAAGGTTACCACGGCGGCCGGCGATCAGATTATCGAAATGGACAGAATGCGTAAGTTGATTGCCGATAATATGGTGATATCGAAACAGGTTTCAGCCCATGTTACCTCTTTCATCGATGTGGATGTTACCAACATTGTTAACTGGCGTAACAAAGTAAAAGATGAATTTTTTAAACGTGAAGGTGAAAAAATAACTTACACACCCATCTTTTTTAAAGCTACTGCGCAGGCACTAAAAGAGTTTCCGCAAATCAATGCTTCGGTTGACGGGTATAACATTGTACTTCGTAAAAATATCAACATTGGCATGGCTACGGCACTGCCCAATGGCAACTTAATTGTTCCCGTTATCAGAAATGCCGATGAAAAAAATCTGCTGGGAATTACTAAAAATGTGAATGACCTTGCTAACCGGGCTCGCAACAACAAACTCAATCCCGATGAAATTTCGGGAGGGACCTTTACCATTACCAATTTTGGATCGTTCGACAGTTTAACCGGTACCCCTATCATCAATCAGCCTCAGGTGGCTATTTTAGCGGTGGGAGCCATCAGAAAACAACCGGCAGTACTTGAAACCGAGATGGGTGATGTAATTGCCATCCGGCATATTATGATTTTATCCATGGCTTACGATCACCGTATTGTTGACGGTGCGTTAGCAGGTATGTTTCTAAAACGATTAAAAGAAATTCTAGAATCGTGGGATATGAACAGAACCATTTAATTCCATATCCATTTTTATTATAAAAACCTCCTTGGGAGGTTGCTAACCTAAGGAGGTTTTGTGTATTTTAGTGTCCCGGTTTCAGAAAACATTCCATAAATTACTTTGGTTAATTGGTTTTGCAACAATCTATCAAAATAAAAAGCATTATTACCATAGGCCTTTTGTCCATGGCATTCTATTTTATTGGCGTTTACACCGACAGTTTTATTGTACGGATGATTACCAAGCCATTACCGGTTATTGCCATGCTGGTTTTACTCAAACCGATAAACCACTATTCAAAATTTATTTTTACAGGCTTACTTTTTTCGGTTGTTGGCGATTTATTGTTGGAGTATAGTGCTTCGCTGTTTATTTACGGGCTAATTGCTTTTTTGCTGGCACACATAACCTACATTGTTGCATTCTTCAAACGTAGTAAACGGATAGCTCTTATTCCACTAATTCTATTAATGGCTTTTGGTATTGTGATTTACTGGCTGCTCTATCCGGAATTAGGCAATATGGCTCACCCGGTGT
Source organism: Bacteroidota bacterium (assembly GCA_003650425.1). Classification (GTDB taxonomy): domain Bacteria; phylum Bacteroidota; class Bacteroidia; order Bacteroidales; family F082; genus B16-G9. The sequence goes on from QMPP01000146.1 coordinate 3,786, forward strand.
TAATCTACATTATTGTAATATTAATAATGAGCTGGCGCGCCGCTGCACAAGGCAATTACGATAAAAATGCCATTTATGCTGTTGGCGGGTCGGTGCTGTTTGTTTTGAGCGATAGCATTATTGCCTTCAACAAGTTTTATGTCGAAATTCAACATGCCGGCTATTTAATCATGCTTACCTATTGGGCAGCACAAAGTCTGTTGTTTTACTCCGTATATTCCCACCAGATAGCTGAAGAACAGTCAGGTACATAGCATTATTAATTAATGCTTGCACGAGTTAAAAAAACTTGTCTTCTCTTTTAAAAAATTTTATCTTTGCAGCCGTTTTAAACCAAAATAAAGCATCGTTCTTATGTTATACCGCAGACACCTCCGTATCAAAGCCCTTCAGGCACTCTATTCCTTTTATACCGGTGGTATCGATGACTTAGTCAAAGGAGAAAAAGAGCTTCTTAACAGCATCAGTAAAGTATATGAACTGTTTATTTGGCAACTTTCGTTTATGGTTGAAGTAAAACGTTTTGCTGCCATACGAATGGAAGAGAATAAAAAAAAGTTCTATCCTACCGAGGAGGACTTAAATCCCAACTTTAAATTTGTTAATAACCGAGTACTCAATTACATTGAGGAGAATAAAGATTTTCAGCGCAAAGAAGAGCTTTTCAAAATAAACTGGTTCGGCGAGCAAAATATGATTCGTAAATTTAATAAGGAGATGCGGGAGTCAGATTACTTTGTTAAGTATATGAACAATGGAAAGAATTCGCTGGAAGATGACAAAATCTTTATGATTAAGTTTGTTGACCTTCAGCTTTCCCGATTCGATTTGCTGCGTTCCTTTTACGAAGAGAAAAGTGTCTATTTTTCGGATGGCTACGACTTGGTTACCATACTTTTGATAAAATTTGTTGATACTCTTTCTAACAAAAATAATGAGCTCTCAGCATTGCCTGAAATCTATAAAGCAAGTAGTTCTGCTCAAAGCAACGATGATAAGGATTTTTTGCGTAAGCTTTATCGAAAAGTTATTTTAAACAATGATGAGCTAAACAAAGTTTTGCAAAGCCGAACCAAAAATTGGGATTTTGGCAGGATACCATTGATGGATTTGTTGTTGCTGAAAATGGCCATAGTTGAGCTTACTGAAATGCCTACTATTCCGGTAAAAGTAACCCTGAATGAGTATATTGAGCTGGCGAAATATTTTTCTACTTCAAAAAGCAAGGCCTTTGTAAACGGGGTACTCGATAAATTAATCCGCGATTTTAAAGAAGAAGGTAAAATAAAAAAGCTGGGTCGTGGTTTGGTAGATTAGTTTTTTTAAAAATGGTATTTGCCTTAATAAAAAATATACTTTTGAACGATAGTGCTATTTGAAATATGTCTCAAACTAATAATAAATATCAAAATCTGAGAATCCTTATTGCTGAAGATGATGAGCTAAGCTACCTCTATATTAAGATTATTTTAAAAAGCATTACTAAAAACTTTGTAAGGGTTAAAACCGGTGAGGAGGTTTTACGGCATTTGGAGTCGGAACCGGCTGATATACTGTTGTTGGATGTTAACTTACCTGACGTTTCGGGTTTGGAAGTAGTCAATGTTATTTTTGAAAAATATCCCTCATTGGGTATTATTTTAAACTCTGCTTTTTCGTTGGAAGACGAACGGGAAGATGCCATGAAAAGGAGTAATTTCCATTACTTGAGTAAACCTTTGAAAAAGGAAAAAATGCTTGATGCTATCGAAAAAATTTTGAATTCTGTTGTCCACAACTAATTTATCTGTATTTTCGGGCAAAAATTAATTGCAGTTAATGTCCAAAACTCAGCAACAGCCCACCTTGTTGGAATCGTTACTTCCTATTCTTTTCTTAATTGTAATGCTATCGCTGAATGTGTTGTTTTGGGATGATACCCTGGTGGGAGCCAACCAGGTAGCCCTAATGTCGGCTGCAGCTTTGTCGGGTTTGCTGGGGCTAAGGAAAGGCTATGCCTGGAAGGAGATGCGGCAACAAATTGTGAGCTCGATTGGTACTGCCATGCCGGCTATATTGATTTTGCTTTTTATTGGTGCACTTGCCGGCACCTGGTTAATTAGCGGGGTAGTGCCGGCACTTATTTATTATGGGTTAGATATTTTGCATCCCTCCATATTTCTATTTGCTGCCGTTGTTGCCAGCGGCATTGTATCGTTGGCCACGGGTAGTTCCTGGTCAACTATCGCTACCATAGGGGTTGCCTTGTTGGGGATTGGAGACGCCATGGGTTTTGACGAGGCGGTGGTGGCGGGTGCTATTATCTCGGGAGCCTATTTTGGCGATAAAATTTCTCCTTTGTCCGATACTACCAATCTTGCTCCTGCCGTGGCCGGAACCGATCTGTTTACCCACATTAAATACATGTTCTACACCACGGTGCCATCCATGACCATTACCTTGATTATCTTTTTAGTCATGGGGTTTTCAAAAGATGCCACGGTATCGGTAGCCCATATAAACGAAGTGCAGCAGGCTATTGGCGATACTTTTGTTATCACGCCCTGGTTATTTTTAGTGCCTGCCATTTTATTTACCATTATCGTTTTAAAAGTGCCACCTTTGCCTGCTTTGGGAACGGGTGTTTTGTTAGGAGGAATTGCCGCAGTCATTTTTCAGCCCCAAATAATTAAAAATCTATCGGGCGTGCCACACAACTATTTTAAGGCTTCTTATATTGCGGTGATGCAGGCAATTTATGGTGATACAGCCATAAATACATCCAATCCTGCTATGAACGATTTGTTTAATGCCGGGGGGATGGCCGGGATGCTTCAGACCATCTGGCTGATAATTTCTGCCATGGTATTTGGAGGTATCATGGAAGCCAACGGCATGCTAAAAAAGATTACACGTTCCATTTTGCGGCTGGTTAAAAAGGACTCATCGCTTATTGCCTCCACCACCTTTTCGTGTCTGTTTTTTAACATTACTGCCTCAGATCAGTATATTTCAATTGTGGTTCCCGGCGAGATGTACCACGATGCTTATGAAGACAGGGGACTAAAACCTGAAGTGTTAAGCCGAACGCTCGAAGACTCGGGAACGGTAACCTCTGTATTGATTCCGTGGAATACCGGAGGTGCTACACAAGCACGAGTGTTGGGCGTGCCAACACTTTCGTATCTGCCTTATGCTTTTTTTAACCTGATAAGTCCTTTAATGACCCTGTTCTTTGCTTATCTGAATATCAAAATCAGGCGGTATAAGGATGATAAAAAGTCACATTTACAGGCTGGTTTGACAGATCAACAGGCCATTGAAGAAAGTTAATTTTCAAAATCAATTTTGTCTTTTTTTTGGTTTTCACTTTGGAATATCCCGTTTTTATTTTTATTTTCACGCTTCAAAATAACCCTATAAAACAAGGAGGAGTAAATGTTAGATCAATTACGTTTGGAAGATGTTTTGTTTCTTGATATCGAAACCGTTCCGGGTACTCCCGACTTTAACGCACTCCCGGAAAAGATGCAAAAGTTGTGGAATAAAAAAGCTGCTATCATTGGTCGCAACGAGCCTGAACTCACACCGGAGAACCTTTACCTACGTGCCGGTATTTATGCTGAGTTTGGTAAAATAGTTTGTATCTCGTGTGGATTTGTCAGCGGTAGTGGTTTCAGAGTACGATCGTACTACGGCGATGATGAGTCGATTTTGTTATCTGAATTTGCAGCCTTGCTAAATCGTAGCTATGCCGGACAGCGTTACCTGTTGTGTGGGCACAATAGCAAAGAATTTGATATTCCCTATATCGCGAGACGGATGTTGGTAAACAGCTTAAAACTACCCGAAATATTGAATGTT
>QMPP01000147.1 GCA_003650425.1 Bacteroidota bacterium
AAGAAATTGATTATATTGAAGAACGGGCGGGAAATTTATTTGCCTACGAGTTTAAGTATAAGAAATCAAAAGCAAAAATCCCAAAAAGTTGGCAGGAACAATACGGGTCAGAATTCAAGGTTGTTAACAACGAAAATTATCTGGAGTTTGTAGTTTAGGCATTGCAAAAAATAATTTGGCCATTGAGTCCTCACTCCGAGAAGTAGAAAAAAACGTCATTACGAGGCACGAAGTAATCTCATCATTCAGCCTTCCGGTACAAAAACTTTCCCCTTATATTTTCACCACTCCACTTTCCGTTACGAATAATGATCTTTCCATTTGCGATTACCTGTTCGGGAGAACCGGTTATTTTAAAGCCTTCGAAAATATCGCTGTCGCAATGCATCTGGTGAGTTTTGGCAGAAATGGTTTTTGTTGTATCGGGATTCCAAACTACGATATCGGCATCAGAGCCTTGGGCTATAACTCCCTTTTGTGGATAGAGCCCAAAAATTTTCGCCGCATTGGTAGAGGTGATGGCTGTAAAACGGCTTAAGCTGATTCTGTTTTGAAGTACCCCGTAAGTGTATAACAGTTCCATACGATGCTCCACGCCTCCTGCACCATTGGCAATTTTCCTAAAATCATTTCTGCCCATCCGCTTTTGTTCCATGGTAAACGAACAGTGATCCGTGCCAACGGTTTGAACCGTGTTGTCTGCCAAAGCCTCCCATAAAGCCTCATTATCTGCTTTTTTGCGAAGAGGAGGACTCAGCATAAAGGGTGCTGTTTGCTCAAAAGTTCCTTCATATTTCGAATCGTCGAGCAGCAGGTAATGCGGGCAGCTTTCAGCAAACACTTTCTGTCCGTTTTGCTGTGCCATCTTGATGTGGTGTAACGATAGCATCGATGAAACATGCACGATGTACAACGGGCATCCTGCCTCGGCAGCAAAACCAATAATTTTTTCTACTGCCTCGGCTTCCGTTTCGGGTGGACGCGACAAAGGGTGATAATGCGGTGTTCGTTTGCCCTCTTGGTAAAATTGATTACGAAGGGCTTCTATTTCATCGCCATCTTCGCAATGAACCGTAAGTATTCCACCGGCATCGGCTACCGCCCGGGTTACCTTTTTCAAGACATCGTCATCTAACCCGATGCTCTCTTTGTAAGCCATATACACTTTAAAGGAGGTGATGCCTTCGTTTACCAAACATGCTTTTATTTCTTGTGGCATCGAGCTCCGCCACTCCACGGGACTAACATGAAACGAGTAATCAATATAGCTGTTGGCAGCTTCCGCCGTGCGCTTGTGAAGCGCTTCTTTTAAACTTTCCCCTTTGTGAGGGGTAACAAAGTCGATAAGGGTAGTGGTACCACCAAAAAGGGCCGCTTTGCTCCCTGTATAAAAATCATCAGACGAAAACCCGGCAGGCGTGGGCAAATGCATGTGCACATGAGGGTCGATACCACCTGGAAAAAGATACCTTCCCTTGGCATCGATGATTTCCAAATCTTTCAGGTCATTGACTTCAATGGCCGGTGCAACCTGTTCAATAATGCCGTTGTAAATCAATACATCCGCGGCAAAATGCTTGTCAGCATTAACAACAGTACCGTTTTTTATTAAGATTGTCATCTCGTTTAATCTTTAGACTTGACTATTTTACTAAAATTTATTCAATCCCTTCAGGGTGGCTTACTTTTCATGTTATTGAGCGGTTAACTCCTTTTGATACAAACTTTCCTCAATCTTTTTGAAGCCCATCTTTTTTAAATAAGTTGCATATTTTTTACTATAAACAGGGATGATAACTTTTTTAAACCCCTCCTCAATAAACTTCCCGCGTAAACGATGGTAAATATAGTGACCATTTTTAAAATCACGATACTCGGGAAGCACGTAGTCAAGACCCACTTTCAAGGTGTCATCATTTTCGCGATGTGCCAAAAATATTCCGGCAACCCTCATGTTACGAAGCACAAAAAAGCTGATGGTATTCATCTCGGGTTTGTATGAAAATCCGCGAAAAAACTTTTGTATTTCCTTATCATGGAATTTCAGAAACTGACACAAGTATTTGTTGTCGCTTCGCACCTCCAGGGTTTCAAAGTGCTCTTTCTTTGAATAAATTTTACTTAGATAATAGATATCCACCAACGCGATAAACCCATTAAGAAAAGTAACCGGAATGGCATTGATTAAATACCCGTAAGTGGCAAAGCTAAGAGCTCCCACAAGATTTATCCACCGGAATTTTACAATGGAGTTCATGGTCATCGACAGGGCTATTATTCCAGATGCCACATACCCGAACCATATTAAATAATCTGCATTCATTGATTACCGTTTTATTGTTACGAAGTTGATTTAAGGTAAATAAAGCAACCTCAGCATTTTTTAAGAAATCTTATACATGGCAAAGTTACTGCTCTTTACCATGAAAATCACCATTTCATATTTGTTTTTTCATGGAATTTATTTTCTGATTTTCAATATCTTTCATAAAAAGTTAGATTTTACATTTAAATAGCAGCCTAATTCTGTTAATTTTGCCCGGTGATGATGAAAAGCAAAATTAAGTTAGGTGCAGTATTGTTGGCAGCCGGTCGCTCGAAACGAATGGGGATGCCTAAATTGGCGTTGCCGTTTGATGAAAAGCGCACCTTTTTAGAGGTAATAACGGCCGGTTATTTGAATTTTGGCTGTCGGGAGATTGTTGTCGTGGTTAACGAAGAGAACCAGCGGTTGGTTGATGCCAGCAAAACAACAGATAGCCGTATCAAAATTGTTGTTAACGAGCATCCCGAGTGGCAGCGATTTTATTCGGTACAGCTTGGTTTAAATTCGGTAAACCCCGGAAATTCCGTTTTTATCCATAACATCGACAACCCCTTTGTTGACAATGCTCTCCTTCAAAAAATGGCAGAGAGCCTTTCAAACGACAGCTATGTTGTTCCTGTTTGCCGCGGGCACGGAGGACATCCCATTTTGTTATCGAGCTTTATTGTGCATAAGATTGTCAATGCATCTGGACATTCCAATCATCTTAAAACCTTTTTAAGCGGCTATCAACGGATTAACGTTAAAACAGAAAACGCTAAAATACTAATCAATATCAATACTATGGAGGGATTCCGTAAGTTTAAACAACTACCTTAAAGCCCAATTCTTTCAACACATTATACTGCCTGGAGTCAGCATTGGCAAGTTTTACTTTAAAAGTACCAAATTCGCGCCGTACGGGATAATTATTCCGTTGAAATTCAAATGAGGTTACAGTCTCTCTAAACCTGTTGTCATCATGTAAAACATCGTAAGTAAAAAGAATGGCTTTGCCGACAATCTGTTGCAAGGTAAAGCCTGAGCAGTCAAGCTCGATAGTCGTATTTTTCGGGCAAGGAATCTCTTGTGGATACCAATTTTTTAATTTTAGGTTAAAAAATTCACTAACGGCATTTACACTCATGGCTGTTCCGTTGACCTTACCATCGAGTGAGTAACCGGCAATGTGAGGCGTAGCGATGTCAACGAGCGACAGTAAATCAGTATCGACAGCAGGTTCGTTTTCCCAAACATCAAGCACGGCAGCTTTTATTCTTTTTTCTTTCAACGCCCTTTTTAAAATTTTTCCGGAAATCACTTCACCACGAGCCGTATTGATGATGATAGCCTCCGGTTTAATTTTAGAAACCAGCGTTTCATTAAACAGGTGAAAGGTATTATCGGCGCCACCCTTAATTAATGGAACATGAAAAGTAATAATATCTGCTTTTCCAGCCATTTCATCCAGCGAAACAAATTTTTCTTTACCCTCTTCGCGTGCCCTTGGAGGATCGTTTAGCATCACCTTCATCCCCAATTCGGAAGCCATTCGGGCAACTTTTGAGCCCACGTTTCCGACCCCAACAATCCCAAGCGTGGTTTCTGCAAAATTAAGATTATATTTTATAGAAAGCCTTATCAGCGCAGAGGCCACGTATTGCATCACTGATGTGGAATTGCATCCCAGAGCATTTTTCCAAACAATTCCATTTTTGGCACAGAAGTCCGTATCAATGTGATCGAATCCGATGGTTGCCGTGGCAATAAACTTAACGCTGCTTCCCTGTAGGAGCGATTTATCACAGCGGGTACGTGTGCGCACTATCAGCGCATCAGCATCTTTAACTACCTCAGGTGCTATTTCATTACCCGCGTAATACTCAACCACCACACCGTAAGGCTCAAACACACCTTTCAGAAACGGAATTTTGCTATCGGCAATAATTTTCATTTAACCTTGATTTAGCTCACGGTTGCAAACCGTGAGTTAGATTACGAGTTATAAGATACCACCCTTTCCGGTCAGACCAGATTCACCACTACTTTATAGAGCAAAGCGGCAATAACAGCACCCGTAACAGGACCGACAATGGGAATCCACGAGTAAGCCCAATCGGTGTTATCCTTACTTTTTAGCGGCAGCAGCCAATGTACCAGTCGCGGACCAAAATCGCGTGCCGGATTGATGGCGTAGCCGGTGGTACCACCAAGGCTCATTCCAATAGAAAATACCACTAGTGCCACGGGCAGAGCTCCCAACGAACCAAGTCCCACTTTAGAGCTTCCCGAAAAGCTATGATACTCCAGTTGAGGCAACGTTATCATCAAAACGGCAAAAACCAGCACGAAGGTTCCCACCATCTCCGAAAAAAAGTTGCTTCGGAAGTTACGAATGGCAGGGCCGGTACAAAAACAGGCCTTTTTAGCTCCGGGAGCTGTCGTGATGTCAAAGTGATTTTTAAAAAACAAAAATACCGTTAAGGCGCCCATCATAGCACCGGCTACCTGCGCCAGGATAAAGGGAATAACTTTAGCCCACTGGAACAGTCCCGCTGCTGCCAAACCAATGGTAACAGCAGGATTAAGATGCGCTCCACTTAAATCGGCAGTAGCAAATACGGCAACAAAGACCGCCATACCCCAGCCGGCGGTTATCACAATCCAGCCGGCTCCCTTGCTATATGTTTTTTCTAAATTAACATTGGCCACCACACCGTTACCCAGCAATATCAAAATAAAAGTTCCTAAAAATTCGCCAAAAAGTTCTTGCATAGTTTATCTGTTTTACTCCATAAAATAATTTTTTGCCACTTCTTCGTAGGCAGCCAGCTGTTTCAATCTCCATCTACGGGTTTTCCCTAACTCTTTTGCCATGATAACCGCCACATCCGGAGCAATTCTCAAACTCTCACGAGCATCGAGAAAAAGAGCCCGGGTACGTCGTGCCAGAATATCCTCTACCGTACGAGCCATCTCGTTACGAACCGCCCAGGTCACCTGCGATTTATATATTTGAAGTTTTTCGCTCAAGAACCCTGACAGCTTCTTATCTTCTTCGCCCAAAGCCAACATTTTCTCCTTATCAATACCATACGATGCCAGAGGGTCAGTATGCGGATCAGCATTCATGGTAAAGCCATGAATGGGCAAGTGCTTGGTAACACATTCCCGATCGGGTAATCCCCCTAATAATATTGCCTTCTCTATCACATCTTCTGCCATTTTACGATAGGTAGTCCATTTACCACCGATGATAGTTATCAGGCCTGATACCGAAATCATAATTTTATGACCACGTGAAATTTCTTTGGTTTCCTTATCACCCTCATTGGGTTTTGCCAAAGGTCGCAATCCGGCAAACACGCTCAAAATATCCATCCGCGTAGGAGGCTTTACCAGATACCGCCCGGCTGTTTCAAGCAGAAAGTCAATTTCTTCATCAAGTGCCACCGGTTCAAGTGAATGGTTTTCCATCAGCGTATCGGTGGTTCCTACCACTACATGATTGTGCCATGGTACAGCAAACATCACCCTCCCATCAGGCGTATTGGGAACCATGATAGCGTACTCGCTTGACAGAAAATCTTTACTTAACACGAGATGAACACCTTGACTGGGTACCACAATATCGTTTCCATCGGGTTCATCCATTTTAATAATCTCGTTGGAAAAAACACCTGTTGCATTGATCACGGTTTTTGATTTTATCGTAAACTCTTCATCGGTTTCCTGGTCGATGGCTACCACACCGGAAACCAGTTCACCTTCCTTTATAAGATTTGTAACTTTACAATAGTTTATTACCGAAGCACCGTAGTCAGCTGCTGTTTGAGCCAGGCTGATGGCCATTCTGGAATCGTCGAACTGTCCATCCTGATAAATCACACCACCTCTCAGACCCTCTTGTTCTACGGTGGGTAGCGCTTTCATTGCCTCTTCGCGCGACAAGTGTTTTGACGAGCCAAATCCCAGCTTGCCGGCCATTAAATCGTACATTTTTAACCCGATGGTGTAAAAAGGGCCTCCCCACCAGTCGTAGGTTGGAATTACAAATGATTGATTAGAAACCAAGTGGGGTGCATTCTTAAACATCAAACCGCGTTCGTTCAAGGCTTCAAGAACAAGCGATATATCGCCTTGCTGAAGGTAACGAACCCCACCATGCACCAGTTTAGTACTTCGGCTGGAAGTACCTTTGGAAAAGTCTTCCTGTTCCAACAGAAGCGTTTTATATCCCCGGGAAGCCGCGTCAACAGCACAACCCAGACCGGTTGCGCCACCTCCAATAATGACAACGTCCCATGTTTTTGATTTTTTCCTTAATTTTTTTAAGGTCGTTTCCCTATTCATCTGATTACAATTCTATATAAAACTTAAAATTTGAACTTTATGTTTTGTCCTCATTCTATTTAGCGAACTTGTGTAAAGTTAATATATTTAACATCTTTCATAAACATTTAGCGAGTTAACTTTAAACAAGCTCAATGAGACAGATACCAATTTTTACTCAATTCGATGGCTCTTTTCCAATTGGCTATTACTTGTTTCATCATTGTCAAATCGTCATCAGGGGCAAAAACCTTGTCAACCTGCCACTGATTTTTTAGTTCGTCAACACTCTTCCAAAAGCCTGTGGCCAGCCCTGCCAAATAAGCAGCACCCAGTGCGGTTGTTTCGATAACTTTAGGTCGAACCACTTTTGTATTGATGGAGTTAGCCTGAATTTGCATCAACAGGTTGTTGGCGGAAGCTCCCCCGTCAACGCGCAATTCGTTGAGTTCGATTCCCGAATCTTTTACCATGGTTTCGATTACCTCCATCGAACGAAAAGCAATGGACTCCAATGCCGCCCTGGCAATGTGAGCCTTGCCGGTACCACGATTTAACCCGATGATTGTACCGGTAGCATATTGATCCCAATGGGGAGCACCCAGTCCCACAAACCCTTGGACAAAAGCAATTCCCCCATTGTCTTCCACCTCATTGGCTAGTGTTTCAATTTCGGGAGCTGTTTTAATAATCCCCAGCTTATCGCGCAGCCACTGCACCAACGCACCTCCAATAAAAATACTCCCTTCCAGTGCATAAGTCACCTTACCATCAATTTGCCAACCGATGGTTGAGAGCAAGCGATTTTTTGAAATAATGGGCTTATCACCGGTGTTCATCACCACAAAACAGCCAGTTCCATAAGTATTTTTCACCATACCCTCTTCGGTACACATTTGTCCGAAAAGAGCGGCTTGCTGGTCGCCGGC
>QMPP01000148.1 GCA_003650425.1 Bacteroidota bacterium
CGCTACCGAAAAGGTTGTCCCAACCTGATTTGTTCCCGGTTTGTTAATGCGGTCGGCATCCATATCGAAATAGTCGTTGATAATGTAGCCTGCCATGGTAATGAACAGTACCGAAAGCAACAACACCATAAACTGCACTATGTTCATCCCTCCGGCACCAAGCAAAGGGATTATAACAAACCACCGGATAAATATCATGCTAAGCAAAATAATTACCAAATTAGGCCACCGTATTAGGTTGAGGAAATGATTAAGTTTCATAGTATGCTGTTTTTCTACCATCTAAAAGCTTCATCCGTCATCCATTTGCCTTGTACTTTCAGTACCTGCTCGATGATGTCGCGTACGCATCCCTCGCCGCCTTTTTTATCGGAAATATAAACTGAAATATTTTTTATTTCTTCACTAGCATCTGCCGGACAAACAGGAACACCGGCCATCTTCATTACGCGGTAATCAGGGATGTCATCGCCCATATAGAGTACCTGCTCGGCCGATAATTTGTTTTCTTTTATATATTTTTCAAAAACTTTTGTTTTATCGTTAATGCCCAAAAAAACATCGGTAATGCGCAAATTATCAAAACGATTTTCCACCGATTTTGAAATGCCACCCGAAATAATTATAACTCTGTAGCCAAGTCGCCTGGCGAGTTGTAGTGCGTACCCGTCTTTAACATTGGCAGTGCGCAGTGGTTGTCCGTCGTGAAGCAAAATAAGTTTACCGTCGGTCATCACCCCGTCGTAGTCAAAAATAAAGGTGTTGACTTTAGAAAGAAGTGCTTTATAATTACTCATGATATTGTTTTATAATCTGGTGGGTTATTAAATTGTAAAGGGCTTTAATATCGGGATGAGGGTTAAGCATCTCGCGGTGCATATTCAGGGTGTTTTCATCATTACGGTGTGCCGGCCCTGTTTGCGCAGCAGCAGGCGACAGCGTTTTTACTTTGGCAGCCACCTCTTCAATTAAAGGAAGCAGCAGCTCAAAGGAAAGTCCGTTTTCTTCTATTAGCGTGTTGGCCGTGTGGTACAGGTGATTTACAAAATTGCTGACAAACACGGCAGCGAGATGTAATTCCTTTCGTTCGTTACTGTTGACAGCGTAAATTTTTTGCGATAATTTGCCGGCAAGATTTGTTAGCTTTTCAGCAGCCGCATCTGTATTTCCCTCGATGCAAAAAGGAATGGTAGTCATGTTTACATCCCTTTGTTTGCTAAAGGTTTGAAGCGGATAAAATACACCACTATTTTTAAATCTTGATGAAATTACCTCCATGGGTGTAATGCCTGAGGTATGTGCTACTATGCCCTTTAATCGGGGTAAATTACCAACTACTTCTTTCACCTTGTCGTCGGGAACAGCGATAAGATAAAAGTTGGATGTTGGTATTATTCCGGCAAGCGATTCGGTAGCTTTTGCCATTACTGCTTTGGCCAGAGTTTCCCGATTTTTACGGTTAGGCGACCATATTTCATCAACCATTACATCGGCATTGTACATGCTTTTTGCCAAATGGAAAGCCACATTTCCGGAGCCTATAATACTAACGTGATATTTTTTTTCCCCACCCATTAGGCAAATTGTACTCTGAGGTCGTTTTTTAAAATGGATAGTGCCTTGTCCACGGCATTCTCTTGATTTTCGAATGACGCTGATAGAACAGCTTCACCAAGTTTTACCGCGCTTTCGGATGATTCCACCTGCTTTGAAGCCTTATTTATCATGCTCATCACCGATTCTTTGGCATTTTTAATGGAGGCCCAGGCGGCATCGGAGATGTAAATTTGCTGCGACATGTTGTGTTCAAACTCCTCTTTTATGCTGCTCAAGAGCACTTTGTGAAACTGGCTGGCGTTAAGCCCCGGCTGCAGTTCGCGGGTAATCAGGTTGGGTGGGTTGATGCGTTCAAGGAAGAGCGTAAAACGTTCGTATGCCTGTAGTTTTAACGGAATGAAAGCCTCTTCCTTTTTACTTTTGCTGTCCTTATCTATTTTTTGTTTTTCCAGCTCGAGGCTTTGTTGCATTACAACAAGGTGTTTTGTGTTAAAGTCTAAAAATTTTTTCAGGATAAGCCAGGTAGCTAAAAGCACCACTAACGCCGGGATGGTGTATTGTAAAATTTCAAGAAGTTGGTTCATATTAAAGTATTTTTATAAGGACAAAAATAATGAAAAAAATGGGCAATTGATTATGATTCAAAACGATTGAATATCTTTTCTATTTCTACCTCGTCAATTAACCGTATCATATTGGTAGTACCTTTTCCTGTTTTACTTCCCATCGTTATCAGGTATTGCTGTTCGGTTTCTGCCTGTTTTAAGAATTGATAGATAAGGTTTGATTCGCTTACGTTGGGTTGTATGACAAAGGTTTTATTTACACCCCAAACCAACGCCATTTTATATTTAAGTCTTTCGTTCAGCGCCACCGCGTAAATGGCTTTTTTGGGTCTGAATTTAGCAATCTGGCACACCGTACTTCCCGTAGTGGTGATACTGGCGATGGCTTTGCATTTGGTAAATTTTGAGAGCCACGCGGCCGAGTGGGCAAATGCCTCGGTGTCGATTCCTTTGAAATCTTTATGATAAGGATATTCTTTTTCGGAGCTCCTGATTGTTTTTACCATCACTTTTACTGCTTCTACCGGAAATTCTCCTGCTGCTGTTTCGTCTGATAACATCACGGCATCGGTGCCGTCTAAAACGGCGTTGGCAATATCAGAAATCTCGGCTCTTGTGGCGTAGGGTGAGTGAAGCATGGAGGCAAGCATTTGAGTAGCTGTGATAACGGGAATCGCTTTTTCGTTGGCTTTTCTGATAATTTCCTTTTGAAGGTGGGGTAACGAGAAAAGACCTGCTTCCACGCCAAGGTCACCCCGGGCAACCATGATTCCGTCAACTTCTTTAAGAATAGAATCCATGTTTTTGATGGCGCCTTTTCGCTCAATCTTGGCAATCACCCAGGCATCTGACCCGTGATTTTTAAGAATTTCTTTTGCTGTGATAATATCATTGGCATTTTCAACAAACGAGACGGCCACTAGGTCAATTCCGATTTTGGCGGCAAAGCGCAAATCATCTTTGTCTTTTTCGGTAAGTGCCGACATTTTGATGCCTGACTTAGGGATATTCACGCCTTTGCCTTCGCGTAAAATTCCTCTCGTAAGCGATTTTAACTCAATGTGGCCACTGCTTTTACCGATAACTCTGGCTTGTACGGTTCCGTCAGCAAAATAGACTTCGTCGCCTAAATCCAGTTGCTCAATGAGTTTGGGATAGGTAATGCCGAAATCTTCACCCGTAGGATTGGTTGCCATGGTAAGCAAGTCACCTTTTTTAACCTCCCTTACGGATTGCATTCCTTTGATTCTGATTTTCGGTCCGCAAATATCCTGCATTACGGCCACTTCTTTATTTAATTTTTCCGCACAGCGGCGTACCCGCGAAAAACTGGCAAAATGACTTTCGTGTGTACCGTACGAAAAGTTTAACCTGAATACGTTTACACCTGCTTTAATAAGCCTGATAACCATTTTGTCGTTATCGGTTGAGGGACCAATGGTTGCCACAATTTTTACTTTACGTATCATGGAATGTTATTTTTTTAAGATTGAATATTCAAAAAGAAACAATAAAAAATTTAGTTACTGAAAAAAATTATGCCTGTTAATGCAATTTGGATCGTTTCACCAAATAGGAGATAAGAACCCTTTCAAAACCGTTGTTAATGTCGGCTTCTACATAGTCGATACGGTAACGATCGCATCGCTCTTTTAATGCTTTTTTTGCCGAAGCAAACTGTTTTTGGTATTGTTCGCGCACCTCCAGCGGATTCAGCTTAACCATATCGCCTGATTCCATGTCAACAAAGCGATAGGGACGATCGTCCATATCGAGTTGCTCTTCCAGCTTTTTATCGGTAATGTGAAAAAGAACCACTTCGTGCTCGTAATGTCTGAAATGCTGTAACGCGGGAAACATTTCATCGAGCTTGTCAATATGATCCATCATATCGCTAAAAATAATTACCAATGATCGTTTGTGAATGAGCTCGGCAATGGTATGTAGTGAATGGGAAACGTTGGTGGTTTTTTTATTTTTGGCCAGCGCTGTTGGAAGCAGTTTCTCCATCTCTGAATAGAGAAATTTTCGATGGGTCAGGCTGGATCGTGCGTGGGTGTGTAGTTCCACCTCATCCGAGAAAAGGCTAATTCCCACGGCATCGCGCTGCTTTTCCATCAGGTTAATCAGTGCGGCAGCTGCATAAATAGAGAAAGTTATTTTATTGGGGTTAGCAATACTGACTTTGCTCTTTACGGGGAAATACATGGAGGAGGAGTTGTCGATAATGATTCGACAGCGAAGGTTGGTCTCTTCTTCAAACCGCTTGACAAACAGTTTGTCGGTACGGGCAAAGAGTTTCCAATCGATAAAGCGGGTGGCCTCCCCGGGGTTGTAAAGCCTGTGCTCGGCAAATTCTACCGAGAAGCCATGAAACGGACTTTTATGAAGCCCGGTAATAAAGCCCTCAACAACCTGCCTCGCTAAAAATTCCAGCGAGTTAAATTGTTGAAGCCGGTCTCTGTCGATTGATAATCTCATGTTATTGTAAGCTAAAAAAAAGGCTGTCTAAAAAGTCATGCTTTATGTCAATCTGAGTGGAGTTGAAGAATGTATTACATTGGTAATAAATCGATTTCGACTCCGCTCAATCTGACAAGGTTTATTATTAAGGACTTATTAGACAGCCTCCTTTTTGCGATTTTATTGTACGGAAAAACGATTACATCAATTTTTCCAATTTTTCTACCAGCACTTGTTTTGGTACAGCACCCACCTGCTTGTCAACCACTTCGCCACCTTTAAAGAAAAGGATGGTCGGGATGTTGCGAATCCCGTATTTACGAGCTGTTTCAGGATTGTGGTCAACATCCAGTTTGCCTACAACAACGTTGTCGCTAAACTCTTCACCAATTTCCTGTACTATAGGGCCTACCATGCGGCACGGGCCACACCAAACTGCCCAAAAATCAACAATAACCGGTTTGTCTGAACTTAAGACAAGAGCCGGGAAATTTGCATCTGTAAATTCTAAAGCCATAATATTCTGATTTTTCTAATTCATTAATAGGTGGCAAATATAAATAAAGAATAGGTTACAACGATATATAATTCAAAAAGCCGCTTTTTTTATTTACTGACTACATCCTTTATTTTTATCGTGTCAGCTGCATAGTAAAGCTGCAAGATGCTTTCGTGGTTTATCGGGTTTTCAAACAAGAGTTTGTTGCTGATGGAAACCCCGGTGCTATTTTCAAGCAGTTTTTTTACTGTTCGGTTATACAGCTCTTTGGTGTTTTTTTGAAGGTAGAGAAAAACCGGCTTTCCCGAAATGGCAACCTCACGGGCGTTGTATGGTTTTCCCCAGTATTTTATGGTGTTATCCCATGTAAAATACATGTAGTTGTCAGGAAAGAGCTTGTTAAGTTTTTCTTTATAATGGGGCCAGTATTTTCCACCCATGGCAAAGCTAAACATGATGGCATACTGTGGGTAGGGTGAGCCGTAATCCTGACTGGTAATAATGGTGTAGCTGTTTTTGTCCAGCGTTTGGGCAAAATTGCGCGTTTGAATCCGGGCATCCATTTGTTTTGAAACACTTCGCGAAACGGCTCTTATTAAGGGTATCGTTTTGTTAATTTGGTAACCAATAATAAGTATCAGCAAAACTCCCAAAACAGGTTTAACGGCTTTATGTTTAACAAACAGCTGAATGGTTTCTTTACTTACAATTAACACGAAAGGATAAAGAAGCAGTGCCGGAAAAAAATAACGGGTTGCATATTGTTTGCTGACAATAAATACAAGTCCGGCCAGCGCTACGGTTAACCCCAGCATGATTCTAAACAATGGTGTACGTCGTTTTTTTGTAAACGCCAAAAAAATCGTTAGTAAAAGTAAAATTGCTGTAGCATAAAAGAAATACTTTTCGTTTGTAAAGGTTTTACTTAAGTTGCTAAAAAAGAGGCTGGAATTAATAATGCCGGTATCGCCGGCTTCGTACGCTCCGCTGTGAAAAAAGATGCCTCTCATCCAATGTGAAAAGTGATGCCATTGAAATGCTACCTGGGGTGAGAGAACAAAAAACAGGACAACAGTGAGCACAAAGTATTTTAGCTTGTTACTAATTCTTTTAATGACAAAAAGCGGGAGCAGAGCCAGCGGCAGAAAAGTCATTTTGGTTGATAACCCGATACTAACGGCAAAGGCATAGATAAAAACGGTTTTATTTGATTGTTGTCGTGGCTGATAAATCTCACGAAGGAGTTGAGCCTCCAGCAGGTAAACGGGGATGACAAAGGTTAATTCGGGATAAATGCGCCCAAAAACCTGATACCAGGAAGCAATTATAAAAGGAGCACTTTGGATTAAAAGGGCATACAGGGTGCTTTTTGAAATTTTTTCAACTGTTTTTCCTGCCCGGAGCATGGTGGCTGAAACTATGGATGTAATAACAAGGTTTGTAATGGACAGGTACATATCGGCATGAGCAACGGCATCTTCAAAAAAAGGAGTTTTGTTGCCTCTGAAAAAATGAATGGTTCTGAAAATAAATGCCATAACGATTTGAAAAACAGAACCGGGATGATCGACGTTAGCTTGACTAAACCTGCCTGTGGCCACACACATACTGCTGACAAAGTGAACGTATTCAGGGTCAGTGGAGCGGAGCGATAAATCACCAAACACCTGTCTGAAATAAAATCCCAGCAGCAAATAAAGCGCGGGGAAAATATATAACAGGTAGGGTGAATATTTTTTCATGATGGGTGGCGGTGGCTATAGTAACTTATAACTGATGTTGAGTTTTTCCAGATCGGCAATAAAACCGGCGGGGTCAATTTTTACGGTTATCGATTTAAGTTTTATGGAGCGTTTCTCTTCCGGATCCCAAAGCTGGATGGCCAACGGGGTCTTTCCGCTTTTTTCGCGTGTAGCTTTAATCAGTTTATTGGTAAATTCTTCGTTAACCTCAGAGGCGCTAAGGTTAATGAGTACCGAATGTGATTTTTTCTCTAACACCTCTTCCATCAGCATCACCTCTTTAACCTGTACCTGGAGATTGGTTTCGTCGTTAAACCGTGCCTCAACTTTGGCGCTGACAAAAAGAATGGCTCCTTCAAAAATGAGATGTTTGATTCTTAGGTATTGTTCCGAAAAAACCATCAGTCGAATGCTGCCCGAAAAATCTTCAAGGGTAAAAATACCGAAAGCCGAGCCTTTTTTTGTCTGACGTTCAATAGCCTCAATCACCATACCCCCGAAAGTTACACTTTTGTTTTTAAGACTTTTCAGGTTGTTCTTTAAAAAGTCGATTTGTACCGAACAGAAACGTCTCATGGCAATCTTATGGTCGTCGAGCGGATGGCCTGAAATATAAAATCCGGTAACCTCTTTTTCTTCCTTTAACGTAACCGCTTGACTCCAGGGTTTACAAACCGGAATCTCCGGGTCTTTAATGGTAAACGCGTCGTCTATTTCACCAAAAAGAGAAACC
>QMPP01000149.1 GCA_003650425.1 Bacteroidota bacterium
TGATTAAACGAATGGTTGCCGGTTCGATGTCCGCAGCTCAGAATTTGCTGATAGGTTTCAGGGTATTTCTGCACGTTATCGCCCACGCAAAAAAAGGTAGCTTTGGCATTATACTTATCCAGAATATCCAATACTTTGGGTGTAATAACCGGATGCGGACCATCATCAAACGTTATAAAGACGCTGTTTGGGCTGTCTTTAACCTGCCACTCAACAGAATGATAAAACATCCTAAGCCATTGGGGAACTGTAACCATCATGCAACAAAAGTACAAAAAGAGAGCTACAGAGATATCTATTTTACTTTTCTTTGTAAAGGTTAACAAAATAATAATATGAGTAAAATAATTGTATTAGGTGCGGGCATGGTTGGTAGTGCTATGGCCATCGACATGGCAACAAAACATGAGGTTACCCTGGCGGATATCGATTTAAACGTGCTGAAAAGGGTAAAACAAAAAGGCAAAACGCTATCGATTACCCCTTTGGATGTTACAGATGTTGTATCGTTGCAAAAAGGTATTCAGCCTTACGATTTGGTGATATGCGCCGTGCCGGGGTTTCTGGGTTTTGAAACCATGAAGGCTGTTATCGGAGCCAAAAAAAATGTGGTTGACATCTCCTTTTTTCCTGAGAATTCGTTGTTGCTTGATGAGCTGGCTAAAAAGAACAAGGTAACTGCCATTGTTGATTGCGGGGTGGCTCCGGGTATGGGCAATATTATTTTGGGGTATCATAATGAGCAGATGAAGGTTACCGATTTTGAATGTCTCGTAGGAGGGCTTCCCAAGATTAAAAAGTGGCCTTTTAACTACAAAGCTCCCTTTTCACCGGTGGATGTTATCGAAGAGTACACCCGTCCGGCCCGTTATGTAGAACACGGCAAGCTGGTGGTTCGTGAACCGCTTACAGATTGCGAATATGTGGAATTTGACAAGATGGGTACCCTGGAATCGTTTAACTCCGACGGCCTTCGTACCCTGATTGACACCATGCCACACATCCCCAACATGAAAGAGAAGACCTTACGTTATCCCGGTCACGTAAAATATATTAAGGTTTTAAAAGAGAGTGGCTTTTTTAATGACAGGCCGATAGAGGTGGCGGGTTCAGAAATATCACCGCTGGAGTTTACCAGTAAAATTTTGTTCAACGAGTGGAGGCTGGGTGAAACGGAAGAGGAAATTACCGTGATGCGTATTACCATAAAGGGCGAGGGTAAAAAAATTGTTTACCATTTATACGATGAGTACGATCAGGCAACACAAACCTCTTCGATGGCTCGAACCACGGGCTACACGGCTACCGCTGCCGCCAACCTGTTGTTAGATGGCCTGTTCACCGAAAAAGGCGTCTTCCCTCCCGAGCTGGTGGGAAAAAATGAAACCTGTTTTAATTACATTCTCACCTATTTAGAATCGCGAAATATCTACTACCAAAAAGAAGAGCAGCGTGAAGCCGGTTTATGAAAACACCCTTGTCTAAAATTTAAATTTTATCAACAATATTTACTATTCCTCCAACACCTTCATCATTTCATTAACAACGATGGTAGCATCTTCTTTAATATCAAGGATGGTGGCATCGAGCATATAACACGGTGTAGTAAACACGTTGTACTTATGGTCGTGAACCACCATGCCGTGCGTGGTAACCACGTGCTTGCTGCCCATCTTTTCGATGGCTTCGGCCGTACCCGGGTCGTTACCTATAGTAACCTCTACCCCTTCGATAACTTTAGCCACTACTGCCGGCGAAATACAAAGCGCCCCAATGGGTTTGTGCAGCGCCAAGGTGCTTTTAATGGAAGCCTCCACTTCGGTGTTTACTTTGGCATTAGGGCCATCAAAGGCAACAGTGGAGAGGTTTTTGGCCGCACCGAATCCGCCGGGAAAAATCAAAGCATCAAACGCCTCAGCTTTGTATTCTGATAGCGGTTTGATATCACCACGGGCAATGCGAGCTGATTCGATTAATACATTACGGATTTCATTCATCTCCTCACCGGTAAGATGGTTGATAACATGGTATTGCGGAATATCAGGTGCAAAACACTGGTAATCGGCGCCGGCTTCTTTAATGGCCAACATGGTCAGGGTGGCTTCGTGAATTTCGGCACCATCAAACACACCGCATCCCGACAAAACAACGGCAAATTTTTTCTTTTCCATGATAGTTATTTTTTGAAAGTTATAAACAAACTTGTTGTCAATGCGAAAGTAGAAAAAAATTTACTTCTGTCAACCCCATGCAACGCTTAACAACAATATTCCGTCTTCCTATTTTGCAGTCTAAATATTTTTTGGGATAACAATCAAAAATTATATTTTGTTTTTTTATTGAAATCCCATTATATTTGCAGATTGAAGTTTGAAATCTTATTTATTAAACAAATCTTTTTATTATGAGAAAATTATTACTTTTTGCTTTGGCCTTAACCGTTGGCGTTGCTGCCATGGCACAGGTTTCAGTAGTAAAACAATCGGCACTTGCCAATACGGTGGCAAAAGCCAAAACAGTACAGGTTGATCCACAGCCTTATTTGCAGGCAGAAAACCCTTATGTTAACACCGACAGAGGTGTTGATAACGTAATTGGTACCACCTGGTACGATTTACAGTCAAACTCAACCATGGCTCAGCGTATTTGGGTTCATGCCGATGGTACCATTGGTGCTACCTGGACAAGAGGTGCTGAAACAGGCCTTCCAAACTTTCCCGACAGAGGAACAGGATACAACTATTTTGACGGAACCAGCTGGGGTCCTGACCCAAGTGCCCGTATTGAAGACACTCGTGTTGGTTGGCCAAGTTATGCTCCTTACGGTGCTAATGGTGAAATTGTTTGTGCCCATACCGGTGGCAACGACGGTTTAATGTTTTCGTACCGCGAAAACAAAGGTACAGGTGAATGGCAACATTTTACTTTGGCAGGTCCTGCTGAAGAACCCGATTTATTATGGCCTCGCATGATTACCTCTGGCGAGAACCACCAAACCATTCAAGTGATTGCCTGTGTTGGTAGCGCTGTTGAATATGATGGTTTAACCATGGCTTTGGTTTATTCCCGCTCAGATGATGGCGGACAAACCTGGGATCCTGAAAACGTAATACTTCCCGGCATGACTTCTGACGAAACCAGTGGTTTTGGTGGTGACGATTACGCCTGGGCTATTCCTCATGGCGATACCATTGCATTTGTTGCTTTTGGCGGCGTTAAAGACGGTTTTGTTATGAAATCGTATGACAATGGTGATACCTGGGAAAAAGTTACCTTCTATAACAGCCCCGATCCTTTCTTTGACGGAAACGGTGGCGACCTTCCACAATGTGGTGGTGGCGACGGATACAATGCTGTTGCTATCGACGATGAAGGCATGGTTCATGTTGCTTTTGGCCGTCAGATTCACATGGATGATACACCGGATGACGATTCATGGAGCTACTATCCTTATTCAGATGGTTTGATTTACTGGAATGAAACCATGGCTCCTTTAGATACCACCCAGATTACCAATGAAATTATGTTTGATGATATTGAAAGTACTACTTTATATCAACACGGTCAGTTAGCTGCCTGGACACAACCTCACGAGGATGATACCATTGTTGGTGTTGCTCCTTATTACGCTTCACTAGTTTCCATGCCTCAGTTAGCAGTTACTACTGATGAAAACGGAATCAAAATTGTTACCATTTTCTATTCTGGTTTAGCTGTTGGTTTCTCTAACGCTGAGTTATCACAAAACTATCGCCACATTTGGACACGTAAAACCGAGCTTGACGGAATATACAACGATTTTGAAGACCTTACCGGTGATGTTCTTCACCTCTTCAGCGAGTGTGTATATCCTTCGATGTTCCCTGCTAACAACACTTTCCATATTTTGTATGAAACCGACAACCTGCCAGGTAACAGTTTACAGCCTACCGGTGGAAACCATGCCCCTGTAAACAACAATATGGTTTACATGCCTATTACTCCATTCCCGGTTGGTATTACCAATCCTAATAGTGTTGCTTTTGATGTAATGCAAAATATGCCGAACCCTGCCACTAACAACACCATGATTGTTGTTAAAACACAGCAAGCTGCTGCCATTAACCTTACCATTAGCAACATGCTTGGACAACAGGTTTATGCATCACAAGAGATGGCCAACGCTGCAGGTGCTTATACTTTTAATGTAAACGTTTCTGACTTCAATACCGGTGTTTATTTTTACACGGTAACTGTTGGTGACAAATCAGTTTCAAAGAAAATGATTGTTAAATAGTTTAAAACTATTTACCTTAATAAAAAAGGTCGCCACTAAGTGGCGACCTTTTTTTGTGGATTAATGCGCATAATGTAACCCTCTCTCTGATTTAGCTCACGGTTTGCAACTGTGAGAAATTAGTAACCCGCCGAGACAATCATCGTAAACCGGACAAAATTGCTTTTACCCCGTCCTTCAGGGGAAAACAATCAATATTAATTCCAACGGCTTTAGCCGTTAATCGTAAGCCAGGGACATGCCGAGTGATTTACGGCAATAGCGGAGGTAAATTGTATCGAGACATGGGCTTACGATTACAAACCGTAAGCTAAATTCAAGGATTTAGTGTTAAATTCAGGAAAGGTAACGAGCAAAAATGTTACTAATTTCCTGCTCCCTTTCTTTGCAATAGTTTACAACCTACGCCTCCACGTGTTTCTCTGCATGATACGAAGAGCGAACCAACGGACCACTTTCAACAAACTTAAAACCTTTTTCAAGACCAACACGTTCGTACTCTTTAAACTGTTCAGGAGTAACATATTCAAGCACTTCGAGATGCTTTTTTGTTGGTTGCAGGTATTGGCCAATAGTCAGTACTGAAACCCCAACATTAAGCAAATCATCCATTAACTCGTAAACCTCCTCGGGTTTTTCCCCAATTCCAACCATGATACCCGACTTAGCCACAACACCCAAATCAGCAATAGTTTTGAGGGTTTTCAGGCTGACATCATACTTTGCTCTGCTACGTGTTTGAGGGGTGAGCCTTCGTACTGTTTCAAGGTTGTGCGAAATAATCTCCGGTTTAGCATCAGCCACAATTTTTATCAGCTCTTCATGACCGTCAAAATCGGGAGTAAGTGTTTCGATGGTGGTGTGGGGATTGACTTTTTTCACCTCTTTAATAGTCATAGCCCAAATTCCGGCTCCCAAATCATCCATGTCATCACGATCGACGGAGGTAAGCACTACATGTTTCAGTTTTAACAACTTTACCGATTCCGCAATCCGCTTGGGTTCTTCATAATCGGCAGGCAGCGGCTTGCCCGTTTTAACATTACAAAATTTACACGACCGGGTACAAATATCACCCAAAATCATTAAGGTTGCCGTCCCCCTTCCCCAACATTCATACAAGTTGGGACAATGGCCGCTGGTACAAATGGTATGTAGTTTGTTTTTTTCTATAATCTCCTTAACACCTACATATTCTTTTCCTTTAGGAACTTTAATTTTAAGCCAGTCGGGTTTTCTTCTGCTATTTTGTTTTATCTTTTTTTCCATGAAACATCTCTTTTTAATGGCCGGCTAAATTAGCTATTTTATTTCTGATTAACAGGGATACAATACTTAGATTCAGAATTTAATTTATAATCGTTTTAAACATCTAAACCGCTATTTTTGATGTCAGGGAAAAGGATTAGTAAAAACTTAATTTTATACACGATGAAAAATATTTATTCTTTCATTTCAAGACTTGTGCTTGTATTTATTTTCTTGTTTTCCATGGCTTCTCATGGTTTTACACAGGAAAGAAGGATATCGTATCACGATAGCTGGGGAAAAGATGGTTTGACGGTTATTAATGAAAATAGCCGAAGCGTTGAACTTAACTTTTCTGTTAAAAGCTTCGACATGGTTCCGGTGATGGTTGAAAAACAATCGATGACCAAGATTAACCTTAAAGGGATTTATCTGCCCAACGATGAGGGGGCACCCGACCTTCCGTTTTACAGTCGTTACATTGCTGTTCCGCAGGGCGCTGCCGTAACAGTAAAGTTGGTAAATCAAAGGTCAGAAAAGTTAACCAATATGGAAATTGCGCCTGCTGCCCGTATTCCCAAAGATACGGAGCCCCTCAAGGCACCTGAAAGAGATAAAAAGCTTTATGCCACCAATGCTTTTTATCCTGCACAAAGTGTAAAAATATCAAAGCCTATGAAAATAAGAGGACTCGACGTGGTGCTTATCAGCTTTAGCCCTTTTCAGTATAATCCCGTAACCAAAGAGTTGGTTATTAACCGCGACATAAGAGTGGAAGTTAATTTTGAAGGCGGCAACAACCATTTTGGGGATAACAGGCTTCGTAGTCGCTGGTGGGATCCTATTATTGAGGATGCCGTGATAAACAGCAAAGAAATTCCGGTTATCGATTACAACAAAAAATTACAACGGGGTACCAACACCGGATGGGAGTATGTTATTATTGTTCCTGACGATGATTATTACAGCCAGTGGGCCGACTCTCTTAAACTTTTCAGGATTAAACAAGGCATTACAACCCATGTATTTAAAACATCTGAGATTGGTGGCAACAGCGCTACTGCCATCGAACAATTTGTTGATAGTGCGTACAATACCTGGGATATTCCTCCATCGGCAGTACTGTTAATGGCCGATTATGGTACGGCTGCCGGTAATACCATCGACTGTCCCACTTATGATAATTATTGTGTTTCGGACAACCTGTATGCCGATGTGGATGGCGATCATCTTCCTGATGTTGTTTTTGCCAGAATGACCGCTCAAACCGAGGCACAACTTGAAACCATGGTTACCAAAGTGATTAATTACGAGCGCAACCCTCCTACTAACCAATACTTTTACGATCACCCCATCACGGCTATGGGATGGCAAACCGAGCGTTGGTTTCAAATCTGCTCGGAAGTTATTGCCGGTTTTATGGAAAACAGTTTAGGCAAAACTGTAAACCGCGAAAATGCACTCTATCAGGGAAACAACAATGGCCCATGGTCAACAGCCACCAATACCAGTACCGTGGTTGACTATTTTGGCGACAGCGGTTTAGGATATATTCCTGACAGCCCGTCGTATTTAACTGATTGGGGTGGAAACGCTACCCGCATAAACAACGATATTAACACGGGCGCTTTTTTGCTGCAACACCGCGACCATGGTGGCACCGATGGATGGGGCGAACCGAACTATAACACGGGAGACCTTGACGGATTAACCAACACCGACCTGTCTTACATTTTTTCAATTAACTGTTTAACCGGGAAATTTAATATCAACGGAGAGTGTTTCGCCGAAAAATTCCATCGCATTCAATACGGTGCATTAGGAATTATTGCTGCTACCGAGGTTTCGTACTCCTTTGTAAACGACACCTATGTTTGGGGTATGTACGACAACATGTGGCCTGACTTTATGCCCGATTACGGAACCACACCCGATTCAAGGGATGTTCGACCCGCTTTTGGAAATGCCGCCGGAAAATACTTTTTACAACAATCAAGCTGGCCGTCAAACCCGAA
>QMPP01000150.1 GCA_003650425.1 Bacteroidota bacterium
AAGGTGGCATTGTGGATGACCTGCTGGTGTATCGTTTTAATGATGAAAAATATTTGCTGGTTGTTAACGCCTCCAACATTGATAAAGACTGGGCACATGTTAACAAACACAACGATGTTGGGGCTGTGTTAGCCAATGCTTCTGACGAAACATCTCAGTTGGCCGTGCAGGGGCCTCTGGCATTAAAAGCCATGCAAAAACTTACTGATACCTCCGTGGAAAATATGGATACTACACCTTTAAAGTGTTGACTTTTGCCGGTGTTCCCGATGTGTTGTTTTCCACCACCGGGTATACAGGCTCGGGTGGATGCGAGATTTATATGCCCAACGATAAAGCGGAAGAGATATATAAAGCAGTACTGGAAGCCGGTGAAGAATTTGGTATTAAGCCCATAGGTCTCGGTGCTCGTGATACCCTGCGTTTGGAAAGTGGTTTCTGCTTGTATGGTAACGATATCAACGATGAAACCTCTTCTATTGCTGCCGGTTTGGGCTGGATAACAAAATTTGTTCCCGGTAATGATTTTATTGACCGGCCGCGTTTTGAAAAGCAAAAAGAGGAGGGAGTTCCTCAACGTTTAAAAGGCTTTGTTATGGAAGAACGCGCTATTCCGCGTCAGCATTACAAGGTGTTTGATGCCGATGGAAATGAAATTGGCGAGGTTACCTCGGGAACCCAGTCACCTATGTTGAAAAAGGGTATCGGTATGGCTTACCTGAACAAAGGATTCTGGAAAGAGGGTTCTGAAATTTATATCCAGGTTCGTAATAAAATGGCCAAAGCCGTGGTTACAAGGCCACCCTTTTATAAAGGATAGCTTTTGGAGGGAAGCCTCCGGCAGGTTGGATAATATTGTTTTTCTAAAGCTGATCAAAAAGTCCTTAATAATTAGCCTTGTCAGATTGAGCGGAGTCGAAATCGATTTATTACCAGCGTAATATATTCTTCGACTCCGCCTGACTGACATAATGTATGACTTTTTGAACAGCCCCAGTAAAATTTAACTTTCGCCTGTTTGTTTTTGATTTCTTTAAATACTGTTTATTATTATACAGGCTTGATAGCACTAATCTCGTGTGAAACAAAAATAACAATGAAAAAATACCTACTGTTAATATCTGTAATTGTTTGGGGAATATCACCTAATCCTGTTTTTGCTCAAAAGCTAAAACCCTATTTTGATAAAGCAGAGTATAAGGAACTGCTATATATTTCTACAAAAACAAATACTCCTGATAGTGTTGTTTTCAATATCCCCGCACCGAAGCATCATAAAAGAATATACCGTTCTGACGTTATCGGGTTAGATAACCGTTGGGATTTATGGATAAACGACAATAATTCTGTTGCGGTTATCAGTATAAGAGGTACAACGGGAAATGCCGTTAGTTCACTGGCTAATTTATATGCCGCCATGGTTCCCGCCAAAGGCGAGCTGATATTAAGTAAAACAGATACTTTTAAATATAACCTTGCTCCTGACAATCAGGCAGCTGTCCATGTAGGTTGGTTGTTGAGTATGGTACTGCTGTCAGAAGATATCGTTCCCCGTATCGACTCATTGTATGATTCGGGAATTAAAGATTTTGTTCTGATGGGACATAGTCAGGGGGGGGCTATAAATTATTTGCTGACAGCCTATTTGTACAGTCTGCAAAGGCAACAACTATTGCCGGCTGATATTCGGTTTAAAACCTATTGCAGCGCCGCTCCCAAGCCGGGGAATTTGTTTTTTGCCTATTATTACGAAAGCATCACGAAAAGTTGGGCTTTTAATGTTGTAAATTCGGCTGACTGGGTTCCGGAAACGCCCATATCTATTCAAACACTGGCGGATTTTAACGAAACGAACCTGTTTAAAAGTGCAAAGAGTGATATTGAAAAACTTAAATTTCCCAAAAACATTATCCTGAAACAGATTTACAACAAACTTGATAAGCCAACCAAAAAAGCTCAACAGAGGTATGAAAAGTATTTGGGTAAGATGACCTCAAAAGTGATTAAAAAAAAGTTGCCTGATTTTTCACCTCCCGAATATGTTGAAAGCAATAATTATGTTAGAACAGGCCGTTTCGTGGTTTTATATGCCGATGAAGATTACTTTAAGAAATTTCCCAAAAACAGTAAAGATATTTCAGTTCATCACAATTTTAAACCCTATTTATATCTGCTCGAAAAATTAAAAGATAACAGTGGCCGTTAATTACCTGCATTGGTTACAGGACAAGAAAAAGCAGCATTGAATATCCTGAGAAACAAACAAATGGTATGGTAATAACGAATGTTAGCTGTTTAAAACGTTCGGTGCCTGAAATGCAAAACCTCATTATAATCAACAAAATCTATGAAAACCGTTGAAGTGTGCCTTTCGCCTAAGCTCTATTCCGAAAAACTTACGGAAGGAGGTTTTATTACTGTTATTACCGATATTTTCAGAGCCACAACTTCCGTGGTAGCCGCGTTGGATTATGGCATCAAGGCCATTCTTCCGGTAGCCGATCTCGAAAGAGCCCGTGGGTTAAAGAGGCAGGGGTATGTGGTAGCCGCCGAGCGTGAAGGCATTAAACTTGATTTTGCTGACATTGGTAATTCCGCTACCGAATTCTTTCATCCTGAATTGATAGGGAAAACCATTGCTTACAGTACTACCAATGGCGTAAAGGCTATCAACATGTCGTCGGATGCGCAAGAGGTGCTGCTGGGTGCCTTTATGAATCTTTCGGCAGTGGCTGAACGGCTAAGTAAAAAGGAGGAATCCGTGGTGATATTTTGTTCCGGCTGGAAAAACAAAGTAAACCTGGAAGACACCCTCTTTGCCGGTGCATTAGCAACTCTTATGACGGAAAAGTATGGCTATACAACCAACTGCGATTCGGCTCACCTTGCCATGGACTTGTGGCAAATCGCCAGGAACGATTTGTTCAGTTACATCGAAAAATCATCTCACCGACATCGCCTGGCACACGTGATAAGCAAGGAGTTGGTGGAATATACCTTTACCCTCGATAGTAGTAAAATGGTGCCTGTTTTCAGGGGAGGATTATTGGTTGCCGGCGATTAAGCCGGTTTTATTAAGAACTCAACTTTCGCTAGTTCGGCTATGGTGCGTGCCGACATTTTTACTCTAAATCTTCTAACGAGTTCAGGTTAATAGTTTTCATTATTATTTAAGTGAATTTATTATGATTAACTTTGCCACTTTTACTAAAAGTGAGAATAATTGTTATAATATATTCATGTGCTTCACCTTAAGAAAGAAAACTACTGAGGCACATACTATCACTAAGAATTCAGTTGTTAGAATTAATATAAACTAAAAACTAAAGATATGAAAACAAAGAAATTAATTATTGTACTTGCACTACTTTTTTTTATTAGCTGTTCAGAGAACAATATTGGGGATGTTCAACCGAATAAAACTCCTGAACTTGATAAGACGGAGTATTTAGGTTGTTTTATTGGACATGGGAATAGGAATTCATCATTGTTGACTGACACAATTTATTATGAACAATGGAACGATACGCTAATCTTGAATATTTCCATGGTGCGAAATTGTGCAGCTTGTTTGACGGATTCGTTAAGCATTGAAAATGATTCTGTAAACATTTATATTACTGACAGCTGTCTTCCAGCAGCAAACTGTATGTGTGATTTTGAATTCAAGTACTACTTCACAGGTTATGGAGAAAATGTCTTTTTCAGCGTTTATACTAATTCAACTTGGGAACCAGAATATATACTGTGGGGTGAATTAACATATCCTTAGAAATTAAAATGTAAAAGGGTGTAAGCATACACGCTAATAGTTTAATGTTACATAGTAGAAAGAAGAAAAATGAAGCTCCGTGTTTTAAATTTAATACATTCGTAATCCCTTTGCCGCAACTTGATGTAACATTGAGTATTGTTGAAGTGTCTCCCGTTTTCTCCTTTTTTCTCCTTTGTTTTCCAGTTTACGGTTTGTAACCGTGAACCTGTTTTTGTTGATTTTCGACAGTTTGAAACTGTCGTGGTTTGCAATGGCGTACGGTTACAAACCGTGCGTTAAATAAAGAAATAAGTCGTCCCCCGAATCAAAGGTCGGAAGACGACTTACCAAGAGGAATAAAAACAAAAAACCCCTGAAAACAAAACTGTTAACAGAGGTTTAAAGTACCCGAGGCGGGACTTGAACCCGCACGACCGCAATGGTCATTGGATTTTAAGTCCAACGTGTCTACCAATTCCACCACTCGGGCAACTATCTTTAAGAACGTTTACTCCGCTACCGAAGTTTAATTAAAAATCCCAACCCCGTTTTCTCGGGATCGGGATTTTCTTTTGTGAGCGGGAAACGGGACTCGAACCCGCGACCCCGACCTTGGCAAGGTCGTGCTCTACCAACTGAGCTATTCCCGCTTGATTTGGGAGTGCAAATGTAAAATATTTTTTAAATACCAAACAAAAAATAGTAAAAAAATTGGCACTTTTTTTTATGATCTGTTTATCGGCATGAAAATCACTATTTTCCTATTAATAATCGCTTAATTTCATTTAATTTCAACAAGGCTTCAACGGGTGTTAAGGTGTCGATATCCGTGCTGAGGATATCCTCTTTTATTTGCTGAAGTAGCGGGTCGTCAAGCTGAATAAAACTCAACTGGTAGTTTTCTGCTTCCGCTTTCACCTTTTCGGTTAGCTCTTTGCTGGAGTGACTTTGCTCCAAAACCTTTAACAGCTGTCGTGATCGTTCCAGCACTTTCCGTGGCATGCCGGCCATTTCTGCCACATGAATTCCAAAGCTATGTTCGCTGCCTCCTCGTTTTAGTTTTCGTAAAAAAATTACCTTTTTGCCGACTTCTTTAACAGCGATGTGGTAGTTTTTTATTCGCGTCATGGTTTCTGCCATTTCGTTAAGCTCGTGATAGTGGGTTGCAAATAGCACCTTGGCACGGAAGGCGGGATGTTCGTGGAGAAATTCGGCAATCGACCAGGCTATAGAGATGCCGTCGTAGGTGCTGGTTCCCCGGCCAATCTCGTCCAGTAAAATTAAACTTCTGTTCGAGATGTTGTTTAGGATGCTGGCTGTTTCGTTCATCTCCACCATAAAGGTCGATTCGCCGGAAGTAAGATTGTCGGAAGCTCCTACCCGGGTAAACAACCGGTCAATAACCCCGATAGTGACACTAGTAGCAGGCACAAAGCAACCCATCTGTGCCATCAGCACTATTTGCGCTGTTTGTCTTAACAGCGCTGATTTTCCTGACATGTTGGGACCCGTGAGAATGATGATTTGCTGTTTTTTATTATCTAAAAAAACTGCGTTGGCAACATAATGATCACCGGGAGCCATATTTTTTTCGATGACCGGATGACGCCCATCCTTAATGTCGATTGAAAAGCCTTCGGTTAACACCGGCTTATGGTAGTTGTTTTCTTCCGATATGTTAGCAAACGAGTTTAAACAGTCCAGCGAAGCGATGAGTGAGGCATCGAGCTGTATTGGTTTTACAAAACCGGCAGCAAAATGAACCAGCTCGTCAAATAGCTTTTGCTCCAGCGAAAGAATTTTTTCTTCGGCACCGAGTATTTTCTGCTCATACTCTTTCAACTCCTCGGTAATGTAACGCTCGGCGTTGGTTAAAGTTTGTTTTCGATGCCACTCGGCAGGCACCTTCTCTTTGTGCACGTTGGTAACTTCCAGGAAGTAGCCAAACACATTGTTGTAGCCGATTTTTAACGAGCTGATACCGGTTCGCTGCTGTTCACGCTCCTTAATCTGTTTTAGGTAATCTTTTCCCGAAAACACGATGGATCTTAAATCATCCAGCTCGTCTGAAATACCTGGTTTTATGGCCTGTCCTTTGCCTACTGATATCGGTGCTTCTTCTGCCAACGTTGTGTTCAGCTTTTCCCATAGCAGGGTACAGGGGTTAACTTGTTCGGCAACACTGTGTAATGCCTCCAGTTTGGAACTCGCGCTTATGGTTTTTATGGCGGCAACACTTTGCAATGCTCTGCCAAGTTGTCCAAGCTCGCGGGGACTGATACGGTAAGTGGCTACTTTAGATACTATCCGTTCCAGGTCGCCCACTTTTTTAAACTCCTGTTGCAGGCTTTCGCGTACTTCCGGGTTATCGAAAAGAAAACTAACAATCGACAGCCGTTCTTCAATGGCACTTTTGTCCATTAATGGTAGCGTAATCCATCTGCGCATCATGCGGGCACCCATGGGTGAATCGGTTCTGTCAATCACGCTTAGCAGGGTATGTCCCCCGGGTGTTAGCGGGTAAATAAGTTCAAGATTTCTGATGGTGAATTTATCAAGCCAAACATGTTTTCCCTTGTTGATGCGGCTGATTTTTGAGATATGGTCAATGTTATCGTGGTGGGTTTCATAAAGGTAATGAATGGCAGCACCGGCAGCCACTATTCCCTGATGCATCTCTTCTACGCCAAACCCTTTAAGTGAGTTTGTTTTGAAATGTTTTAGTAAGATGTCATGGGCAAACTCCTCGGTAAAAACCCAGTCATCAAAAACGGTAAGATAAAACTTGTCACCAAAATGCTCGATAAATTTACCCCTGTGCTGCCGTTGAAGCACCACCTCCGATGGCATAAAACTCTGCAACAGCTTATCAATGTATTCACGGTTTCCTTCAGCAACAAAAAACTCTCCTGTTGAAATATCCAGCAGCGCCAGTCCCGAGATGCTTGAGGTGAGGTGAAGTGCGGCTAAAAAATTGTTCTCTTTTTGTTCCAGCACATTATCGTTCATCGAAACCCCCGGGGTTACCAGCTCGGTGACACCTCTTTTAACGATTTTCTTAGCTAATTTGGGATCTTCCAGCTGGTCGCAAATGGCAACCCGGTAACCTGCTCGTACCATCTTAGGCAGATAAGTATCCAGTGAATGATGTGGAAATCCGGCCAGTTCTACAAACGAGGCAGCCCCATTTCGGCGTTTGGTTAAAACAATACCCAATATTTGAGCTGTTTTAATGGCATCCTCTCCAAATGTTTCGTAAAAGTCGCCCACCCTGAAAAGCAACAGGGCATCAGGATATTTGGCCTTGATGCCATAATATTGCTTCATCAACGGTGTTTCGACGTATTTTTTCTCTTTTGTCACGGATATCGGTTTGAATATTGTACGTTTGGCATTTTAAGACTCCAATCTTTCAAATTGCTAACATGTCTATTTACTGCTATTATCTTCATATTTAGCACTATCTGCCAAATATACTATGTTTTTTGTTAGCCGCTTTTGTTCTTCTTCCAATGCTAATGATAATTGTTCAGGAACACCATATTCATTTTCCTTTGTAGTTAATTGAGATTTATCTAATTCAATTCTTGATTTCATTTCTGAATTTGAAATACTATCTTTTAATTTTGTATTCGATAGTAATGCTTCATATACTGCATTTCTATTTTTCACTTTACCTCCAACGTGATAAAAATGTTCTTTTGTTGCTACATTACAATCTTTCCAAATATCAAATACGTATTCATTAGTCCTATATTTATT
>QMPP01000151.1 GCA_003650425.1 Bacteroidota bacterium
AAAATAAATTCCATTATTTCCCTCTTTGGAGGGAAAACAAAGGAGGATCAATTAAAAAGATATTTGTTTTCTGATTTACAAGGTATTTCATAATCACCCACGTAGTTAACTTTAAACAACTTCTGAGTGAATTTTTCCTTTCATACAAAATAATCTTAACTAAATTTAACGCCCTCCATTATTTTATAACACGGCGTAACAGCCTTTTTATGCTACTTTTGGCAGCAATAAAATTTGAATAGTATGAAAAGAATTATCCCTCTGTTTTTACTGATAACCACATTAGTTGTTGGAAACCCGTTATGGGCACAATCCAATGTAAAACCACTTAACGAAAAGAAAACAACCCGAAAGCTTGGCACCTTAATTTATTACATTAACAACTATTACGTTGATACGCTGGACATGCCCGGGTTAGTAGAAAAAAGCATTGTGGCAACCCTCAAACAGCTGGATCCTCATTCGGCCTATATCTCCGAAAAAAATGTAAAGAAAGCCAACGAACCGCTGGTAGGAAGTTTTGAGGGGGTAGGCATCACGTTTCAACTTTTTAACGATACCATTTTGGTGATTTCACCGGTACCGGGGGGGCCGTCAGATAAAGTAGGTATTCAGGCCGGAGATAAAATTATTAAAGTGGATGGGAAAGATGCCTTCGGCGAGGAGATTACCAACCAGTGGGTAATGGATCACCTGCGTGGTAAAAAGGGAACCCGCGTGGATGTGAGTATCCTGCGTGAGGGCAGCAAGGATTTGTTAGACTTCACCATCATTCGCGATAAAATACCGCTGTTTAGTCTTGATGCCGCCTTTATGCTTGATAAACACACCGGTTACATCAAGCTAAACCGTTTTGCCAAAGATTCGCAAAAAGAGTTCGACAAGGCGTTAGACAGCTTAAAAAATGAGGGACTACAAAACCTGGTATTCGACCTGAGAGGTAATGGTGGCGGCTATCTTGGTACAGCCATGAAAATTGCCGATGAGTTTTTGGAAGATGGAAAACTGATTGTTTATACACAGGGGATTCATCAGCCACGGCAAGAGCTCGATGCCACTACCGAGGGTGGTTTTGAAAAAGGAAAACTTATTATCCTGATAAACGAAGGGTCAGCTTCTGCCAGCGAAATTGTTACCGGAGCCGTACAAGATTGGGACAGAGGATTGGTTATCGGACGCAGATCTTTTGGAAAAGGATTGGTACAACGTCCGTTTCCGTTGCCTGACGGATCAGTAGTCCGGTTGACAGTAGCGCATTATTATACCCCTTCAGGGAGATGTATTCAACGACCCTACGACCAAGGGATTAAAAAATATTATGGTGAACTTAATGAAAGGCTTAAACACGGTGAGCTGTATCATCGCGACAGCATTCATTTTCCCGATTCACTTAAATATACAACCAAGAACGGGAGAATAGTATATGGTGGCGGCGGTATCATGCCCGATATCTTTGTTCCTTTCGATTCAACGCGTTTTAACAACCTCTACTCGTCATTGATACGAAAGGGAATTTATAATACTTTCGTAAATAACTACCTGAATCAACATCGCCAGGAGATGGAGAAAAAATACAAAACTGTTAAGACCTACAATAACAAGTTCGAAGTTACGGATGAAATGTTTGATGAGATGATAAACCTGGCGAAAGAGAAAAAAGTAACTATCAACGAAAAGGAATTAACACCCAATATTGATTATTACAAACTACAGCTTAAAGCGCTTATTGGCCGAAACTTGTTCAATCAGAATGCCTATTTTGAAATCCTTGCTCCCATGGATATTGAAATCAACAAGGCACTTGAAGTTCTAAATGAAAAAAATGGCTTTGATATTTTAAAATAATATCGATTATATTAGTTTATCTGTTATTTTTGTAACGATAAAATTTAATCATCCTTAAACAACAAAAGATAATGTATAACAATAATTTAGTAAATGTTCCAAAAGCTTATAACGAGCCTATTTTGGAATATCGTCCCGGATCGCCGGAGCGCGAAACTCTTAAAGCCACGCTTGCTGAAATGAAGTCAAAAGAGGTGGAAATTCCCATGGTCATCGGTGGCGAACGGGTTACCACCAATCAAAAGGTAGCTATCCATCCTCCCCACGACCTAAATCACACGCTCGGTTATTATTACAAAGGTGGTGCCGAACATGTTACCCAGGCTATTGATGCTGCTTTGGCCGCTTCCTCAGCGTGGTCGAAAATGCCTTGGCAACACAGAGCTTCTATCTTTTTGAAAATGGCTGATTTGATTTCGGGGCCTTACCGCGCCAAAATTAATGCTGCCACCATGCTGGCACAGTCAAAAACTGCATTTCAGGCTGAAATTGATGCTGCTTGCGAACTGGCTGACTTTTTCAGATTTAATGTCGAGTACATGGCACAAATTTACAGCGAGCAACCCAACTCGGCCAAGGGAATGTGGAACCTGCTGGAACACCGCTCTCTGGAAGGTTTCGTGTATGCCCTTACCCCTTTTAACTTCACCTCTATTGCAGGCAATCTACCAACGGCTCCCGCCATGATGGGCAATGTTGTTGTTTGGAAGTGTTCAAACACGCAGGTTTACTCGGCACAAGTGCTAATGGAGATTTTTGAAGAAGCGGGACTGCCAAAAGGTGTAATCAACCTGGTATTCGTTTCAGGCCCCGTAGGTGGCAAAGTGGTTATGGAACATCCCGATTTTGCAGGATTCCATTTTACAGGCTCAACCGGAGTATTCCAACATATCTGGAAAACCATTGGTGCTAATATTGCCAAATACAAAACCTATCCACGTATTGTCGGAGAAACAGGGGGTAAAGACTTTGTAATGGTGCATAAAACCGCCCATGTTGACGAAGTGGTTACTGCTTTGGTAAGAGGTGCTTTTGAGTTTCAGGGACAGAAATGTTCGGCCGCTTCAAGAGCTTACATTCCCAACAATCTTTGGCCTGACATTAAAACCAAATTGATTGAACAGGTTGAAGGAATTAAAATGGGCGATCCCGAAGATTTCACCAATTTTATGACAGCTGTTATTGACGAAGCCTCTTTTGATAAACTTTCCATGTTTATCGATAAGGCCAAAAAAGATGCCGATGCCGAAATTATTGCCGGCGGCACTTACGATAAGTCGAAGGGATATTTTATCCGTCCTACCGTTATTGTTGCCAAAGACTCACATTACGTCACCATGGAAGAAGAGCTTTTTGGGCCGGTACTAACCATTTATGTGTATGAAGCTGATAAGTTTGAAGAGACATTGGACATTCTCGACGGCACTTCAATGTATGCTTTAACAGGAGCCATTTTTGCTCACGATCGTTATGCTGTTAAACTGGCTACCGACCGTTTAACCCATGCTGCCGGTAACTTTTATATCAACGATAAGCCAACCGGTGCCGTTGTCGGGCAGCAGCCTTTTGGCGGATCACGTGCTTCGGGTACCAACGATAAAGCCGGTTCAATTTTGAACCTGTTACGTTGGGTATCGCCCCGAACCATCAAAGAAACGATGATTCCTGCTACCGATTACCGCTACCCATTTATGGAAGCAGAATAAGAGGAAGCAACTATCCATCAAAAAAAATCCGGACTTATAAAAGTTCGGATTTTTTTGGATATAAACTTGTTTAAGGTTAGCTCGTTAATGGTGAGCGAACGACATGGCCGGCAATTACATTTAACTTTAGGTAACCGGCTAATGATAATCTGACCCCAGAATCTTTTTCTTTTTCTTTGGGACGATGTAATGCTTACGTAAAGGCTCCTTTTTGGGAGCTGCCGGATTAGCCGATGCTACCGTACGATTCTTTTGTTTCCCCGTGTATGCCGGATAGGATTTTTTCGCACAAGAAGATAACGAAACAATAGCCAATACAATAACAACAACAAACAACATGCGCACTAAAAGCTTCATCTTTTTATATTTTTGTTTTGGGCGATAAAAATAACTAAAATTACTTTACCGCGATACAACTACTTTTGAATAGATGGAATAATTAGCCGGAAAGTTGCAAGTAAGGGTGAAATGTTTAAGGTATTGCTACGAAATAATTTATTAAAGTACCTGATAAGGCAAAAGGATTAGATAACCTATTTTTCGTTTACCTTTGCATAAATATTTACTTTGTCAAAATACATAGGTATAACATGAGCATGTCTAAGCTTTTTAAAAACAGAGGTGGTAACAATAGAAGCAAAAAGGGCAGCGCTTTGAAATCGGGGCTTTTTTTAGCTTGGATTGTATTATTGTTTTTCGATTTGATATTTCGCGGTTGGCCATGGTTACAGCACAATATTGGTGGTCTTCGGTTTATCGTCAATTTTACGTTATCTGCACTGTTCTTACTATGTTTGTTGTATCTGCTAAGTTTTTTCCGTAAAAGATGGATATTCATTCTGCTTTATTCTTTGTTAATCGGGATACCTGTATTACTAAACGGTAGTTATTTTCTGGTTTATGATAAATTTATTTCCCCATCGGGTTTTAATATTTTTTCCGAATCTCCTGCAATGGTACTCACCACCGGAGCTGCAAATTTCAATATTGTTTTTTTAATAAGTGGCATTGTATTTCTTTTTCTGGCGGGATATTTATTAAGAAGGTTTACTCCACGACACAAATGGCTCATTGTACCAAACCTTATCTTATCATCAGCCATTTTTATTTTTTTATTGCTCCATTGGTATAGCGTGAGCTTCTTTCAGCAGAGTAGCGGAGCTTTTTACGAAAGTCTTACTGAAGAGGTTATGTTAAACCGGCAGAAAACCACCCATCTGCATCGTGTCAAACTTTTGCCGGTAAACCAAAATAGGCAACAGCCTAATCTGGTTTTTGTGGTTGGAGAATCGCAGGTGCTTTCGCACATGAGCCTTTATGGCTATCCTCGAAAAACAACGCCGAATCTTGACTCTCTTTACGTGGCAAAAAAAATCGTTCCTTTTACCAAAGCAGTTTCTATTGGCAACAAAACACGCCTGAGTGTGCCATACATGCTGGCCGGATTGCAAGGGCCTGATCCAAATGGTGTTTTTTATCAATACCCTTCCATATTTGATTATGCTAAAGTTGCCGGATACAAAACCCTGTTTATTTCGGCACAAGATTTACGCTGGGGTCATCTTGATCAAATGTTCGACGATGGCAGCATTGATATTTTGCTTGATGGAAATCATTTTACGAGTCATGTGTATGTACATAAGGGTGTTGACGATTTAGTGTTGCTACCTAAAATTTTTGATCATCTACAGCAAAATGGAAGTCCCTTTCTGCTGGTTGTCCAAATGGATGGCAGCCACTACCCATACAATATCCATTCGCCAGACTCATTAAAGAAATTCCTACCCGAAGAAAGTCCCAATTGCACCAATGCCTTTGACAACACCTTGCTTGTAACCGATATTTATCTAAGTCGTTTTTACCATTTTTTAAACAAAACATTTCCTGGAAGCTATCTGTTTTTCTCCCCGGACCACGGACAAAATTTTGGCGGGCTAAGCGGACATTTTAATGACAATTTTACACCTGATGTTTTTCATAACGCGCTTATTGCCTTTCCGCCTGATGGCGACACATTAACTTTTAATAGTTTATTTAAAAACAGAAACAAGCTGGTTTCACAGGCTGATATTTTTGCTACCTTACTTGATTTAATGCATGTTACGCCGCAATATCAAATTGACGCCATCTCTTTACGCGGTAACATTAGTAACAACAGATTAGTTTGCTGTAGTGAATACATGCCTACTTTCCATAACAACCCCAATGCTGTGGTGATTGATTCTAATTTAAATAGCCTCTATATTGATTTTTCTAAAAAATCGGTTACCGACAACCGGAATGGCAGATTTTTCCGTTTTAATCAACTTCCAAAACCAGTTTTAAACAACTTATTACAAAGGTTAAATCGGAAAAAACCTTAAAAAAAGGAATAGTCCCGATAACTACCGGGATTCCGGTGTATCAATACAAAAGCAAAAGGGCTCCGGAGGAAAACGAGATTTATACTATCAAAGCCTCATACAAAATTTCAACAGGATGCAAAGCGGTGCGCTGTGTACCGTCTTTTATTTGGTGGCGGCAAGAGGTACCGGGAGCAGCAATAATAGTTTCAGGCGAAGCATTTCGTACTGCAGGAAAAAGAATCATCTCTCCCACTTTCATCGAAAGGTCGTAATGCTCTTTTTCATAGCCAAAAGCACCCGCCATACCACAACAGCCCGAAGGTATCTCTTCAACGGTGTAGTTTTTCGGAAATCCAAGAATTGTTAAGGTTGGTACAGTAGATGCCAACGCCTTTTGGTGGCAATGGCCATGCAGCTTAATATGCCGTTTCTCTTCGGTAAACTGCTCCTGCTTAATAGCACCCTTTTCTATCTCTTTGGCAAGAAACTCATCAATCATCAACACGTTTTTAGAAAGCACTTCGGCATCATCATGAAGAGATGAATCAACCAACTCGAGATACTCATCTCTAAAAGTTAAAATGGCTGAAGGCTCAATCCCAAGCAACGGGGTTGTGCTATCGACAATATCTTTCAGGGCACGAATATTCTTCGCTGCAATCTTTTTTGCTTTTTTAACCAACCCTTTGGAGAGGTAGGTTCTTGCGCTCTCAAGATGACCGGGAATAACCACTTCGTAGCCAAGCCTTGTCAAAAGCATGATGGCCTTAATACCGATGTCGGTATCGTTAAAGCGGGTAAACTCATCGTTGAACAGATACACCTTGCCATTAGGAAACTGACTTCCCAATCCGGATTTCTTTTTGGTATACCACCGATCCAATGTTATGTTTGAGAGTAGTGGAAACTTTCGTTGAGGGGCAAAACCAAAAAACTTGGCCGACAATCCGGCAGTTAAGCTGTTTTTCTGAAAAAAGTTGTAGAGCCACGGCACGTAGCTCCCCAGCTTGTTGACTTTAGCAATATTGGCAATAAGCAGTGAACGCAGAGGAACACCATGACTGTCGTAATAATGTTGTAAAAACTCGGCTTTTAGTTTAGTAATATCCACGCCCGAAGGGCATTCCGATTTACACCCTTTACACGACAAGCACAAATCCAAAGCCTCATAAATTTCTTTATGATCGAATGGCTTAACATCACTTTTCGTTAAAAACTCTCGTAAAATATTTGCCCGTGCCCGCGTTGAATGTTTTTCGTCGCGTGTAGCCATAAAACTCGGACACATCAGCCCGCCAATAATTTCAGTTTTCCGACAAGCTGCCGTTCCATTGCACTTTTCTGCCGCACGAACTACTCCTATATCTTTTGAAAAATCAAAATAAGTCTTTAACTTTGGTACTTCTATCGCCGGTTTCCAACGCAAGTGGCTGTTCATTGGGGGTGTGTCGATAATTTTACCGGGGTTAAAAATAGATTTTGGATCCCAGCATTTTTTGATATCTTTTAGCAGATGATAGTTGTGATTTCCCAGCATCAAAGGAATAAACTCTCCTCGCAGCCTGCCATCGCCATGTTCGCCACTTAGTGATCC
>QMPP01000152.1 GCA_003650425.1 Bacteroidota bacterium
ATCATTTGAAGTCCCAAATCAAAACCCTCCTCCAGCACCATTTTTGCTGATTCGGCAGTCTGCTCAGGTGTGTGTCCGCGATACGACAGTTTTAAAACTTCGTGGTTAAACGATTGCGCTCCCAGCTCGATGGTGGTAACACCGTACTGTTTTAAAAGATTCAAAACCCCCTTATTAATATAGTCAGGACGGGTGGAAAGCCGGATACCCTGTATGAGTCCTCTGTCGAGATAAGGCTTGGCAAGCTTTAAAAACTTTTCCTGTTCCAAAAGGGGTAATCCCGTAAAGCTGCCACCAAAAAAACCAATCTCAACATGGTTATCGCCTGTGGGAAAAGTGGCTAAATGATTGTTAACAGTTTTTATGATTTCATCGGAATCGGGAACGGCAATATGCCCCGAAATTTTACGTTGATTACAAAATGCACATTGAAACGGACAGGCAAGTTCGGGAATAAATACAGGTATCGTAAAGTATTTTTTCAATGCAATAATGTGTTTTGGCAAAAGTGCCATTTTTTTGAATATTTTTGCAGAATTAATGTAAGAATTTAGTAATAACGGTGAAAAACAGAGAGAAAATGAAAAAATCAGCAAACCTTATCAGCCGACTTATTATGCTTTCGCTGGTCGTGATGATTGCCATGGGTGGCGCCACCTCGTGTAAAAGCAAAAAGAAACTGGCAAGGGAAAAAGCAGAAGCTGAATACCAGGCCAAGGTAGCTCAGGCTAAAAAAGATTTAACGGCCATGTTAAACGATGAAACCAATTGGTCGCTGCCCGAAAAGCAGGAAAGACTTAAAACCATCAAAGCTAACAACATCGACGACCAGGAGGTAAAAGATTTGATTGTTAAAGTTGAAGCCAGGCTTAAAGATGAAGAGCGACAGGTGGAAGAGGAACGGTTAAAAAGAAAAGAGCAGGAGATGACCGATCAGCAGCGGCGAAAATACTCGGTGATTGTTTACACGCTGGCTGATATTGCCAAGGCTAAAAACTACGACGACGCCAACCGCCAAATTGAAGGTGCCCTAAACCTGTATGCTACCCCCGACGTTCCGGTGTTAATCATCATCAGCAAAAAAGACGGTTATTACGATTACGACAGGCCTACCACCATCTCAAAATTTATGAACTATTTAAAAGACAGCAAAGAGTTTAAATACGACATAGAAATGGCAAAGTACAACGATGATGGAAAAATTACAGAACTTGAATTAATAAAAAAATAAACAATATGAAGCGTGTAACTTATTTATTGATATTGGTTTTCGGATTGGGGTTGTTTTCACCGTTAATGGCGCAGGATAACCTGACTCCCGAACGTAAGCAGGCCATCGACAGCCTGGCACTTGAAAAGGTAAAAGATTTAAGCAAATACATTAGCATTATTGGCGACAAAGAGACCCCGTGGAGCGAAGCCAACCGGGTAATCGACCGTGCCGAGGAGCTGTTTATGCAAGGCAGCGAGATGGGCGTTTCGTCGTTGGTAAAACCCGAGATAAAATATTACCCCGTTCGTAAGTATTTTGAACGATTGATGCGCCTTAACTACAACAAAGTAGTAATTGAATGGTACGACATCGAATATGTTAGCGATTTACAGCGGCAGCCCGACGGTACTTACGTGGGTATTATTACCGTGTTTCAAAAATTTAAAGGATACGACAAAGAGGGACGCCTGATTTATCAGGATACCACTAAAAAAGACATCACCGTTTACGTTAAACGTAAAGAAACCCAAATTGGCGGCCGTCTTATCGGCTTCTGGGATGTGCTGCTTGGCGACATCAGGGTTAAAGAAACCACGTTATAACTTGCCCAACAGAGTTTTCCGGCAAGCCAACCTTTTAAAAAAAGCCATCTCTAAATATTTAGAGATGGCTTTTTTGATTTATAACACCTACCAGCAAAACAGAAATTGAGTATTTGGCTTAGTTGTTAACATAGCTCACGGTTGCAAATCGTGAGATAGAATATGAACAAGAAAAAGATTCA
Source organism: Bacteroidota bacterium (assembly GCA_003650425.1). Lineage (GTDB taxonomy): Bacteria > Bacteroidota > Bacteroidia > Bacteroidales > F082 > B16-G9. The sequence continues at coordinate 1,998 of QMPP01000152.1, forward strand.
ATACCGTTCAGTTTTGGCATTAATCGCCGGCATCAATGCCCTTTAATGCCATCTGTGCCGATTCGAGGGCATAACGTTTGGTGCTACCGCTTAGTGCCGATACCGGTGGATTCATTTCATCAAGAGGGATTTGGTTTTTCAGAGCCGCGTAGGATGTAAAATCAGCTTCACCGGTAAACACCTCAAACATGGGAGTGGCCGTTGCATCCATTATGTTCATGGGAGGCAGGCCAAGTATTTGCTCGATGGTACGAATCATAGAGGTTTGGTTGTAATCGGTTGAAATCACCTTACCGACAGGGTTTCTGTAATTTGATCTGTTTTGGTATCGATGACCGAGATGTTATCATCGTTTCCGTTGGTGACAAAAACATACGACTGCCGTGGATTAGTAATAATATCGTTGGGATGCAGCCCGGTTTTAATCTCTTTGATGATGTTTCCCGTTTCAGGATTCATCACACTAACCGTTCCTGAAGCCACCGTGCCAAACCTGTCAACTGTGGCATTTTCCCACGGGATACCCGCGGTTGAAGTTGTCGTTTTTTGAGGAACCATCCCCGACCAGTTGGAGACATACAATTTTCCATTAGCCATAACTACACCATAAGGAGCCAGTCCGGAAGGCTTTTTCCAAAGAATTTTCCCCGATCCAATTTCAAACTTCACCACCTCATCATTATCGTTTAGCACAACATAAACCACCCTTTTTCTCATCTCTTTTCTAACTACCATCTCATTGGGAATGGAAGCTCTTACTCCTTTTTTTGCCTGAAAATTATAAACTTTCTCCACGCTGGCGGTTTTACCATCCCACGAAGCCTGCAACACGTTATTTCGGGTTCCCCAAAGGAGATACTGCTTATTGTTTTCTTCAAACCACCGAATACCTGAATAGGTGTTCATCGAATTCGATTTATCCTGCTTCCGCAACACGAACCGGTGAATAATTTTGTTGTAGGGCATGGCGAGCAGAGAATCGGAGGATGTATTTTCAGAAGTCTCTTCGTTTACCACCTCGTTGCAGCCTACCAAAGTCATCATGGCAAAGGCAACCACCATGAATAAAATATTTTTCATCTTATTGAACGAGGATGTTCAAAAAGTCATGCATTGTGTCATTCTGAGCGGAGTCGAAGAATGTATTAGACTGGTAATAAACCGATTTCGACTACGCTCAATCTGACAAGGCTAATTATTAAGGACTTTTTGAACAGCCTCCGTTTATAATAAGGATGAGTAAATTTACCGAAACAACCATGCTCATTGCAAACGAGGACGTTGGGTTGATAATCATTCATACTTTGTAGCCTTAAGTTTTACACCCCAATTATTACCATGAACGTTTTGGCAATTAAATAAACGCCAAACCCCATTAAAACCAATCCGGCTACCTTGTTTACTCCCATTAAAAACCGGTCGTTGACAATGTTTTTAATTTTGTGAGAGATAAAAACCTTGGTGAGATCGGTGGTGAAGATAGTCAACAACGCTACTGAAAAAAAAATGATCAACTTGGTTTGGTACGCCTTAAACGGAGCTGCCACCCCCATAACAATTCCTGCCCAGAAGAGCCAGATAAAAGGATTGGCAATGTTGAGTAAAAATCCTTTAAAGGGATAGATGGCAGGATGCGGGTCTCTAATGTCAATCTCTTTCTTTTCTTCGCTGGGGGTTCGCATGCTTTTTTTGCGGAAAATGTAAATCCCAAACGAGATTAAAACAAATCCCCCGACAAAGCCCATGGTGTCGGAGTTCTCAATATTTTCAAGAATACTGGTGGCGCCCAGCAAAGTAAGGATAACAATAAGTGAGTCGCTAAGAAACACGCCAAAAGCCATAAGAGCCCCACGCAAAGGCCCACGGTAAAGTGCTGTTTGTATAATGGCGAAAAAGGCCGGTCCAAACCCAAAGAAAAAGCCTATGGACAACCCCAACAGTATTCCTTGTAGTACTACTGTAACCATTATTTACTGACTTTTACTTTTCCTAATACCATAAATTCCAAATGCTCTCTATTGGTGAACCGAACAATCTGCCCGGTAAAATAGCGCCATGCGCCCGAATTATTGGTCAAAAGTAAAATATAATCTTTGTCCTCCTCAATTTCGTGTAAAGTAATCGTATGTTTTGTTTCACTTTTGATAAATTCCTTATCTGGTTTACTACTGATTTTCATGGGTAGAAACTCATAAAACAGACTATTGTCAACGATAAGTCTAAAATTACCGTGCTCACCGTAACGCAACCCTACCAGTCCCACATCGGTTAATAGAAAATCTTTTTCACGGTTTGTGTTTTCATAAACAAAGCAGTTTTCCAAACACCATTTATACCTTAAAGGGTTGTGATGCGAAAGGATGGCAGCCAAAGTACCTCCGTAATAGGTTTTGTAATTATCCAGCGGGGGTGAGCCAACACTTTTAACATTTAGTTTATCACTATCACACATCGAGTAGTAACGTTCGCCGGCAACCAAATAGGAGCGCAGTATTGCTCTTGATACAGGGATGGTTTTCCCGGTAATCTGCTGATGGATATCTTTGGTGAGGTAGTATTTTATCTTGCCCGGCCAGGTAACATAAGTTTCCCCATTCAGCGAGCGATACCACCATCGCACATACATATCGTTGTAAGTATGTATTGGCACCCGGTTACGAAACAGGTTAAGATACTCCTTCGATTCGGCTATTTCAGGAAATTGATAATGGTCGCCAAAAGCAGTAATTTTTGCCCGACGAATAAGGTACCGCAGGGTCTTCGCCTGCATATCAGTAGCTTCCTCCAATGTAAAAAGGTGCTGTTTGTCTGCTTTTTGCAAACAAACAACCCTCTTTAATATATTTCTCTTTAAACCCACGGTAATGTTTAAGACTCGATGGCAGCAATACCGGGAAGTTCTTTTCCTTCGATATACTCGAGCATAGCGCCTCCACCGGTGGACACGTAACTCACTTTATCCTGCAAATTATACTGGTTAACAGCAGCCACCGAATCACCTCCGCCTACCAAAGTATAAGCACCTTTTTCGGTTGCTTTCACGAGTGCCAAGGCAACTGCTTTTGTGCCTTTCGAAAAATTCTCCATTTCGAACACACCCATGGGACCATTCCAAAGCATTGTGGCCGAACTTTCAATTACTTCGCTAAAGGTTTTTTCTGTTTCAGGCCCAATATCCAAGCCCATCCAGCCATCGGGAATTTCAGAAACCCTTACTATTTGCGTATTGGCATCATTATCAAACTTATCGGCAATTACTGCGTCAGACGGCAGATAGATGGTGACACCCAACTCGTCAGCTTTGACAATCGCTTCGCGTGCTGTTTCAATCAAATCCTCTTCTACCAGCGAGGAGCCAACCTTACCGCCAAGGGCTTTAATAAAGGTAAACATCATGCCCCCGCCAATAATCAGGTTATCAACTTTATCGAGCAGATGGTTAATAATTTCGATTTTTCCCGAAACTTTAGCCCCTCCCAAAATAGCTGTTAACGGACTCTTGCCTTCTTTAATCACCTTGTTGATATTTTTTATCTCATTGGCCATCACATAGCCGAACATTTTATCGTCAGGAAAAAACTTAGCGATAATGGCCGTGGAGGCATGCGCACGGTGTGCGGTTCCGAAAGCATCGTTTACATAAGCATCGGCAAGCTCCGAAAGCTTTTTAGCAAATGCTTCGTCGCCTTTGGTTTCTTCTTTATAAAAACGAAGATTTTCTAACAGTAACACTTCGCCGGGCTGTAGAGCGAATGCTTTCTCTTTTGCCTGATCACCAATGCAATCATCGGCAAACTGCACTTTAGTGCCAAGCTTTGCAGAAAGATGGCTAACTAAATGCCTTAACGAAAACTTATCTTCCGGTCCGTTTTTAGGTCGTCCCAAATGCGACATTAAAATAACGGCTCCTCCCTCCTCGCGGATTTTTTGAATGGTAGGAATGGCAGCCCGAATCCGGGTGTCATCAGTTATTTCTAATTGATCGTTTAAGGGCACGTTAAAGTCAACACGGACAAGCACCTTTTTTCCGTGAAAATTATAATTATCAATGGTTTTCATAAAACTGTATTTTTAAAATTCGTTGCAACAAAGGTAAGAAATAGCCCTCTACTTTTTAGGGTAGATAATAAATAATCTGCTCCTCTCTTCCTTAAGGGTAATTTGATTTCAGTAATCTCATTTTTTAACGATTTAAAACGTTTGATAAATCGATATTTACACTATAGTTGTAGATAAATAACTGTTCATGGGTCGTCTTTGCTTCATTATTTTCAATAATATTGTCAAAAAAATAAAGTTGTCCATGTTTCGATTTTCACTTTCAGTATTTTTTGCGTTGATATTTATGACTGTATCAGGACAGACATTTCATGATATTCAGGCAGGGTTAACGGGTGTTAGCGAAAGTGCCAGCAACTGGATTGACTACGATGACGATGGGGATCCGGATGTAATGGTAACCGGTGAGTTTTACACCTCAAAGGGTCATTACGTAAGAACAAAGTTCTACCGCAACGAAAGACACGACCGTTTTAAGGAGGTTTTTTCTCCTGTTATAAATGTGGTTCGTGGTGATTTCAGCTGGGCTGATTACAATCTGGACGGTAAACCCGACCTGTTTATTGTTGGTGAAGATCCCTCGGGAAAATACGTGGCCAAACTGTACAAAAACATCAACCGAACCCGGCAGTTTATGCCTGTTAACACCATTATTCCCGGCGTGGTTGACGGTAGCGTGGAATGGGGCGATTTCGATGGCGACGGCGACCCCGACTTACTGATTACCGGAGAAACCACCAAAGGGCTGATAAGTGCCATCTACAAAAACAGTCGAAACAACAAATTTGTAAAAATTAAATGCGGATTTCCGGGACTGCATTTGGGAACAGGTAAATTTGCCGATTACGATAATGACGGCGATTTAGATGTTATCCTTAGTGGCAGCGACAGCGCCGGCAATGTAATTACCGAAATTTACATGAACAAAAAAGGTACATTCGTAAAAACAGGTATGGGCATTGTTCCGTTAAAAATGAGCGACATTGCCTGGGGCGATTATGATAACGATGGAGATGAAGATTTTATCATCAACGGCGAAACACGTGATGGCAGATTTCAAACCCGGTTGTACAACAACGATGGGAATCATTACTTTAACGCCGTTTTTACTGACTTTGTAGCCGTTCGGACGGGGTCAGTTGATTGGGGAGATTTTGACCATGATGGCGACCTGGATTTATTGGTTACCGGCGAATCGTACAACAGACCGGTATCAAAAATATATCGTAACGACCGAAAAGGAGTATTTACCGACATCCACGCTCAGCTAATTGGTCTTTATCTTAGCGATGGCCATTTTGGCGATTACGATAACGATGGCGACTTAGACGTGCTTATCTCGGGCATGTCGCACGACTATCGTTTTATCAGCAGAATATACCGCAACGA
>QMPP01000153.1 GCA_003650425.1 Bacteroidota bacterium
AAGATTACAAGAACAAAATACTGAATTAGTAATAGCAAAACAAAAAGCCGAAGAAAGCAATCAACTAAAAACTGAATTTATTAATAATATGTCGCATGAAATCAGAACGCCGATGAACGGTATTTTAGGATTTTCACAATTTCTGGACGACCCAAATTTGTCAGACGCAAAAAAAAGGTTTTACATAAATATAATTCAAAATAGTGGAAATCAATTAATGCGAATTATTGACGATATTTTAGAAATATCCAAACTCGAAACAAAACAGGTAAAATTATATGAAGAAGAAACCTGTTTAAATGATTTATTATTAGAGCTATTCTCAATTTTTGATATTAAAGCAAAAGAAAATAAAACACCTTTATATTTAAACAAAGGATTTTCTGATAACGAAAGTGTAATCGTAACTGACAAAACAAAGCTCAATAAAATTTTAAGCAATTTACTTGAAAATGCCATTAAATATACGGATACAGGATTTATTGAGTTTGGTTATAAAATCATAGATAATAAAATTGAAATTTACGTAAAGGATACTGGAATAGGAATTAACCCTGAAAAACAAGAACTAATTTTTGTTAGATTTTCACAAGAAGAAAAAAGTTTATCGCGTAATGTTGGCGGACTTGGTTTAGGATTATCAATAGCAAAAGAGAATGCTGAATTACTTGGCGGAACAATTACAGTTCAATCAGAAAAGGGAAAAGGTTCAACATTTGTTGTTACAATCCCTTACAAACCTGTAAATAAGACGAACCTAAAAAGCAATTCAGAAAATAACAAAGGAAAGGTAACAGAAAAACAAGACAGATACACGGTTTTAATTGCAGAAGATGAAGAAGTAAATTATTTGTTTCTTGAAACGTTACTCGAAGATTTTGAGCTCAATTTGAGAACTTTACACGCAAAAGATGGAAAAGAAGCTGTTGAAATGTGTAAAGAAAACAATGAAATTGATTTTGTTCTTATGGATATGAAAATGCCAATAATGAATGGATTTGAAGCAACAAAATTAATTAAAGAGTTTCGTTCTGATTTGCCTATTGTTGCACAAACTGCCTATACGAGAAGCGATGAAAAAGAGCGAGCATTTTCAGCAGGTTGCGATGATTTTATTTCAAAACCAATAAGCGAGGGAACTTTAAAAGAGATAATTAATAAACATCTGATAATGAAAGGATAGAAGGTGATGCCAAGCGTTATAATCCATTGCCGGATTTATTGTTCGTTTAGAAAAGAATTGGTACATTTGTGACTCGTGGAATCGAAAGAAAATTATTGAATTATGAGAAGTTTTGCCTAATCCGAATTTTATTAATGAAGAAGTAAGACTATAAAAAATAAACAGATGAAGAGAGCTGTTTTCCCGGGTTCGTTTGACCCCATTACCTTAGGCCATGTTTCGGTGGTGAACCGTGCGCTTCCCCTTTTTGATGAGATTGTTGTCGCCATCGGCATTAACTCAGAAAAACGCGGGATGTTCAGCTTGCTACAACGAAAGCAGTGGGTTGAAAAGGTTTTTATAGATGAACCGAATGTCAGGGTGGAGACCTTTGAAGGACTGACGGTTGATTATTGTAAGAAAATTCATGCACGTTTTATTTTACGAGGATTGCGGACTTCTGCTGACTTTGAGTTTGAACGTGGTATTGGCCAGGTAAACCGTAAACTGGCTCCTCAGATAGATACGATTTTTATTTTAACGGAAGCCGAATACACACCTGTTTCTTCCTCTATTGTCAGAGATGTGATCAAGCATGGGGGAGATATCTCGGGATTGGTTCCCGATGTGGTTAAAATGTAAGCTGCTATTTATACCAGTTTGTATATATAGTTGATATTCTGTATTTTTACCCTAAACTAATATAGCTATGTATTGGTCAGCGCGACCTTTCGTGAGAATCTTTTTCTTTTTTGCTGCCGGAGTCTTTTTGACGGTTCAATTTGATTTGTTTCGGAGTGTATCTTCTTTTGTCCTCGCAGGCGCTGTTTTGTTATTGCTGATGATAGCTTACCTGTTGTTGCCTAAACGAATACCTTTTCGTTGGTACTGGATAAAGGGGGTTGTTTTGGGACTTGCCATTGTAACCACAGGTGTACTTGTAACCAAGGCTCACTATCCAAATCAAAATACAAGAAAAAGTTTGCTAAAAGGAACGTTTCTCGGCGTTGTTAGTAGTCAGCCTTCTGAAACCGATAAAACGGTAAAAGTTAAAGTCAAACTCCTTAAGGGGGTTGATTCAGTATCAGTTTCTGAGTCTGAAAATGTGTTACTTTATTTTGAAAAAGATTCAGTGAACAGGTTAAAATATGGGGATGTAGTGTTGTTTTCTACAACCTTGAAGCCTCCGGCAGCGACGGCTAATCCTGATGCGTTTGATTACAAAGCTTTCTTAAAAACCAGGGGCATTGCTTTGGTGGGATTTGTTCCGAAAGGTAATTTCAAAATTGTTGACAATAATCCACCCAACAGGTTGGTGGGATTTGCCATAAACATACGGAAAAAAATACTGAAGGCACTTCGGACAAATGGTCTCGAAGGTGATGAGTACGCCGTTGCAGCTGCTATCGTGTTGGGTTACGATGAGGTGATGGACGACGCGATACGACAAAATTACCAAAGGGCTGGTGCCATGCACGTGTTATGTGTTTCGGGGTTGCATGTGGGGGTCATTTACCTCGTGATGCTTACGTTGCTACAGTTTTTAAATACTAGCAAGAAGAAGAAAATTATAAAGGCGCTTTTGCTGTTGCTTTCTGTATGGGCGTATGCACTTCTTACCGGATTGGCTCCTTCGGTGATGCGTGCCACGGTGATGATTAGTTTTATCATCGTTGGCAACGAAGTGGAACGCGATAAAGATGCGTATAATACGCTGGCCATGTCGGCGCTGTTTTTATTGCTTTATAACCCCGGATTTTTATTTGACGTGGGGTTTCAACTTTCGTATGCTGCCGTGCTGGGCATCGTTACTTTTTATCGCCCGGTTTACCGGCTGCTCTATTTTAAAAACAGGTTACTTAATAAGGTGTGGGCTGCTACCGCGGTTTCGGTGGCAGCACAGCTGGGTGCTTTTCCGGTGGCAGCACACTACTTTCACTTTTTCCCAACCTGGTTTTTGGTGAGTAACCTTGTTGTAATGTTGTTTTCTGCCATTATTATTTCAACCGGGATGCTGTTTGCAGTTATATCCTGGATTCCACTATTGTCGGGCTGGGTTGCCTTTATCCTTTCAGGACTGATTTACCTGATGAATTATTTAATCGAGATGGTTGGAAGGTTACCATGGTCCGGTGTTGAGAATCTCTATTTTCCATGGATTAAGGTCGTGTTGGTTTATCTGATTTTGCTTTTTGGCTACAGGCTTCTGCTAAAAAAGGAGCATCATTTTGTTATCCCGCTTTTAAGTGCCATATTACTACTAATGATATTTTTGGATGTACACCGGTTTGAAACAGTATCCCAACAAAAGATTGTTGTTTATCAGGTAGGCAGAAAACACGAGGCAATCGACTTTATCAATGGGCAGTACCATCTGTTGTTATGTGATTCTGCATTGTTGAATGATGCTAAAATATTGAAATACGCTACGGAAAATTACAGAATTAAACTTGGGTTAAGTAAGAGGAATCAATCCTTTAAGAGGCTTGATTTCGACAGTGTTCCAGCGCTTTGGGGTGATGGCGATTTCATTGTTTTTAAGGGAATCTCAATGGTTTGGATACGCAATACCAAATTTTTTCCAATCGTAAAGCCCTTGCCTGTTGACTGGGTGATTTTATCAGGAAATCGAATGCCGGATATTGAAAAACTTCAGCAGACTTTCTCTTTTAAAAAAGTAATCTTAGAGCCATCTATTTACAAAAGTAATGCAAAGAAGATAACAGAATCGCTAACTAAGACGGGCGTGTCAGTTTATAATATTGGACTGGATGGTGCTTTTGTTTATGATGTTCATTCGGGTAGCTCAATTCCCTTTCAGGACGTAAAGTAAGTTTTAGCAAAAACAAAAAAAGCCACCTGTTTCCAAGGTAGCTTTTTCTGTTTTTAGAATTGCCTATTATTGAAGTACAATTTTTTTGACGGTTTTGCCTTTGCTGCTTACAATACTAAGCATGTAAACACCTTTAGCCTGCCGGCTTAGATCAATGCTGTTGTTATAAACACCGTTTAAAGAGTTAATGTTTTCCTGATAAACAACCTGGCCGTTAATGTTTGATATAATTACTTTTACATCGTTGGCTTTTTCAACATCAAAATTAATGTTTAATAAACCATTGGTAGGGTTGGGGTAAACATTTAAATTATTGTAAGCATTTTCCGAAACGCCTACTCCGTCAACAGTAAAATCAAAACTCCATCCCTGGTCGTTAATAGTGGCATTGGTTCCCCAGGTCATAATGACCATATTAGTGGTAATAGATAAAGGATCCGGAAGGTTAGAACCGGAGTATTCGCCCATTAAATTATTAGCAGCATCATAAACGGTTAGTTTGTCATTGTCTTCCTCTGTTGAAAATTCGTTAAACTCAAAATTGTATTTAACGGCTTCCGGGTTTTGGAAAATGAAAATACAGGTCGCGCCGTTGTTATAGTAAAAACCGTTTTCCGATCCATCGGTTACGGTTCCATACGGATCGGTAATAACCGTGTTTCCGTTACACCATGAAGGGGCGGTGGTTGTATATTCGATGTTAAATCCCGGGGCAGTACCTGTCGAGGTAAAGGTTATCAAAGTCTCCTTATTATTAATGGTAAGGTTGTCGGGGATATTACTGCCCGAGTAATCACCAATCAAAGGATCGCTGGTAGAATTGCCGTCGTAAATCATCAAATGATCGCTGCTGGCCGTGTTAAATTTAACAAAATGCAGACTAATGGTAGAAACGGAATCGGTACTGGTTTGGGGGGCAATTAACCACGAGGCATTCATACCGGAAGGGTAATCATCCACAGGACCGGAGCCGTCAGTAAAGGAGCCGGCATTAAATTTTAAAGTATCTGCACCACTTGCTACATAAGGGTAACCTGCTTCGCCGGGATAGATATTTCTAACCATTCCTTGACTTTGGTTATAGCCGTTAACATCTTGTAAAGTGTAGTATCCATTGGAATAGCCGCTCCATCCGAAGTTAAAGTGGTAATAGTTGGAACCCTGGTAGCCATCACAAACAAAAGCATGGCCGCCATCAGAGCTGAACCCTGAATAATAGATGGGCTTGCCGGCGTCAAGATTGGCTTGCATCATGTTTTCCCATTGTGTTTGGCTATAGTTGCTTTTACTTAAATATTGTGTACTTGAGCTGTATCTGAAATAGTTAACCAAGGCATTGGGTACACTGGTACTTTGTGCTCCTGATCCTTCAGGACTGTAATCCATTTGAACCGATACTCCGGTATGAAAACCAATCAGGGCAATATCCCAAATATTTCTGTTGTCAATGCTGCATTTCATACCGTCCCAATTGTAATGAGTGGTGTCGAAATTGGCGCTGATTACACCATAAGGAGCCTGATAATATTGTTTTTGTCCATGACCAATTAATGGGAATCTCCAGTAATACAATATTTGGCTCATGGCAGTAGCAACACAACCAACATAAACGTGCCCGCCCGGGCCTGCTGCATCTTCGGGGCAGTCCATGTTCCATGGGTCATCCTGATTCCAGGCAATGGGGTCAATTAGCGGGTCAACATCTCTGTCGCCTCTAAGGTTTAGATTTCCAGCAGGAGTGTTTTCATACAGACTCCACTGACTGTAAATATTGTTGTCAGCTGAAAGATTATTTTCTCTAACATATTTTACTTCGTCAACATAATAAGTTATCCAGCTTTTCGTGTTTTGATCTAAATTCTGAGGTGTGGGGAAATTACCGGCAAAGTTGTATCCTAAGACGGGAGGGAGGGCATCTTCGGCACTAACCAAAACCCAACCTTTTTCAAAGTTGATAACGTAATAGGCATTTTCAACGGCATAAGCGTCGATGATATTAAGGTCAAGATAGTCAACCTGCCCGGCATACTGATTGGATTTTTGAAAAAAGAAATTTACCGCTACTTTTTCTGCTGTTGCTTTGCTTACTTCTTTAGCCAACAAGCCGGTAGCAAAAATAAAAAGTGCAAATAAAACAAGTGTAAAATGTTTGTTCATCTGATTTGGATTTTGTTAATTAACAATTAATCGAGCAAAAATAATATAATTGTATTAGCTAAAAAATTTTTTTACTCTATGGTATAAATGACAGGTTTAATTATTTAATGGTTGTCTTGTTTTTGCTACTTTTGTTTAAAAAATAATATGGCACTTTTAATCGAAAATATTAAACAGCTGGTACAAGTTGAAACCAGATTACCTAAAAAATGGGTAGCCGGAAAAGAGATGGCAACCATTGATTCTGTTGAGGATGCTTTTCTTTTTATCGAGGATGGAAAAATTGCGGCTTTTGGTAAAATGGAGAATATATCCGAAAACCGGCATTTTTGGGAAAATAAGAATCCGGAAGTAATTAATGCGAAAGGAAAATTTGTTTTGCCTTCGTTTGTCGATTCTCACACGCATTTGGTATATCCTTCTTCCAGAGAGATTGAATATGTTGATAAAATAAAGGGGCTTTCGTACGAAGAGATTGCTCGCAGGGGAGGGGGCATCTTGAATTCTGCCAAAAAGATGCAGGAAATGAGTGAGGAAGCGTTGCTACAGGATGCATTGAAACGGCTTGATGAAATAATAGCGTACGGGACAGGTGCCGTGGAAATTAAAAGCGGTTACGGGCTTTCTTTTGCCTCTGAATTAAAAATGCTGAGGGTGATAAAGAAGCTCAAAGCATTAACCCCGTTAACCATAAAGTCAACCTTTTTGGGGGCACATGCTGTTCCTGCCGATTATAAAGGGCGTCAGCGCGAATATGTTGACCTGGTGATTAATGAAATGCTGCCTCAGGTGGCGTTGGAGGGCCTTGCCGATTATATCGACGTTTTCTGCGATAAAGGTTTTTTTACGGTGGAAGATACCGAGCGTATTTTGGAAGCTGGCTTACAGTACGGACTGCAAGGGAAAATTCATGCCAATGAGCTGGACTTTTCAGGGGGTGTGCAGGTCGGTGTAAAATATAAAGCTCTGTCAGTGGATCATTTGGAATACACGGGCGACGATGAAATTAACGCTTTACTTGGTTCGCAAACCATGCCGACTATTTTACCCGGTGCCGCTTTCTTTTTGGGGATGGTTTATGCCCCGGCTCGTAAAATGATTGATGCCGGCCTGCCGGTGGCCATGGCTTCCGACTTTAATCCGGGTTCATCCCCTTCGGGTAATATGCAGTTTGTTCTCTCCATGGCCAGTATTGCTTATAAACTGTTGCCGGAAGAGGGTATCAATGCTACTACCATCAATACGGCCTATGCCATGGACTTGAGTGATCAGTTGGG
>QMPP01000154.1 GCA_003650425.1 Bacteroidota bacterium
CTAATACCTATCTGGTAGCAACAGGTGATGGTATAACAATGGCTACAGATGATAGCACAGCCTATACCATGAATATGACAGGCTCGTTGATTACATGCAATATTACAAGCTACTCTTTTTCTAACACGGCTAATAACAATAGCGAGTTAATTAGCAACCCTTATCCGTCTGCTATTGATTTTGATGCTTTATACAATAACAATAATTCCATTGTCAATAATAAGACTTGGATTTGGGATCCTTCCGCCGGAACTTATGCAACATGGTCTTCAGGTACAGGAAATCAATATATTCAAGTAGGACAGGGTTTTTTTGTAGAAACAAAAGCAGGAGGAACATTTAGTTTTACAAATTCTGAAAGGGTTCATAATAATGTAGCTTTCCGTGAAACCAATGCAAACGAACTTACCATGAAAGTTTCAGGAGGCGATTTCGGATTTAAAGATGAATTAGTGGTTCGTTTTGTTGAAGATGCTACCTATGGTTACGACCCTGAAATTGATGCTTACAAGATGAACAGCATGTACGACGATGCTACTCAAATTGAGAGTGTGGCAGAGGATAATTCGAAACTGGCCATTAATTTCTTACCCATTGATGGCTTACAAGGCGACATGGTCAGTGTTCCGGTAAACTTTAACTGTGGTTATACTGCTGAGTACACCTTTGATTTTGAAGGTATCGACTCGTTTGAAGCCGGCAATGAAGTTTGGCTGGAGGATAAAAAAGATAATGACAAATGGATTTATCTGAACAATAATCCTCATTACACCTTTACGGCTACTTCGTACGAACCTAATGACAGGTTTATCATTCACTTCTTCGGGCCAACAAGCATCAATGATAAAGACGAGGCAAAAGTGGACATCTACTCATGGAGACAATACGCTTTCATTAACAACGTTACCAACGAAAAAATTAAAAAGGTTTCTATATATAACATGGCAGGAAGTTTAGTAACCGAAAGAGAAATTCCAAACGGACAAAAACTTTCGAAAATCTGGGTTTCCGATCACATGGCCTATTATGTAGTTCAGGTAATTACAGAGAAGAGTGTATATACAAACAAAATTTTAATTACTAAATAAATTTGACCACTTTTAAAACAAGAATACAATGAAAAAAGTTATATCAATACTATCCGTTTTAGTGATTAGCCTGTTTATTTCGATAAGTGCCAATGCGCAGGTAATGGGACCCAGCAACCCTCCGGGAGATCCACAGCCTGGCGACCAGCCTATTGGTGGTGGCGCCCCTGTAGGAGGCGGCCTTTTTATCCTTTTGGGTTTAGGTGCTGCCTATGGTGGCCGAAAACTTTACAGGCTTCACCAGGAAGAGGATGAAGAGATAAACTAACCAAATTTTTTATCAGGAAAAAGCTGCTCATTGGGGAGCAGCTTTTTTTATGAATATGCCATGCTAATGGAGGTTAGTACCTAAAACTACTCCCATTTAAAAACTCACGTAAGATAGAAGTGGGTGGAATTTCACGGACACCGATTCGGGCAAAATAGGCTAAAAATTTTAACAACCTTCGGGCTTCCGATAATTCCGGAGCGTTGGGTGGAACATCGCGTAGCAGAGGCTCTGCCCACTGTTTTAAAACACCCAACTCGTAAGGCAACGCGGTGTTGTACATTACATCCGCCTCTTCCTGATAAGGGAAAATATATTTTTCTTCACCTTTTCGCACACTAGGCCAGCGTTTCAGTGTTTCAACGGCAGAATAACCACGATACCGGCTATCGCGAACCATCCGGCGAAGCAGCCGGTTATCGGTAGTGGGAATACGGTTAATACTATCGAAACTTAACGGCGTTAAAGCTGAAACATAAATCTTAAATTTTCTATTATCGGGTATTAATTTTGAAATGGCAGGGTTAAGGCCATGAATCCCTTCAACAATAATAATCCCGTTAGTGTTTAGCTTTAGCGTAGTGCCATTGTAAAACCTTTTTCCTTCGGTAAACGAAAAGTTTGGTAAATCAATCTCTTTGCCGGCTATTAAATTGAGGATGTTGTTGTTGAAAAGTTCAATATCAAGTGCCTCTGGACTTTCAAAATCGTAGTTTCCGTTTTCATCACGGGGCGTTTTTTCGCGGTCTACAAAATAGTTATCCATCGAAATCACTTGCGGTTTCATGCCAATGACCGTAAGTTGAATACCCAACCGCTTGGCAAAGGTTGTTTTTCCCGACGAGGATGGACCGGAAATAAAAATAACTTTTACACTTTTCTTTTTATGTATCATCTCGGCAATACAAGCAATCTTTTTCTCCTGCAAGGCTTCCGAAACCTTTATAATGCTTCCGGCATTACCGGCAAGGGTTATTTCGTTAAGTCGGCCTACGTTAGGAACCCCGATAATTTCAACCCAATCCTTAAACTCCTGGAAAATTTCAAAAAGTTTATTTTTTTCTACCACGTGTTTAAACTGTTCCGGATTGACCTGAGAGGGCAAAACCAGCAGCATTCCATTGTAATATTTAACCAAATCAAAGCGTGAAAGATGTCCCGTGGAAGGTACCAAAAAACCGTAGAAATAGTTCACAATATTATCGAGTTTATACACGGAGCTAAAAAACTGGTTGCGTGTTTTAATCAGAGTGCATTTGTCTTCCAGGCCAAATTCCTCAAAAATTTTAAGGGCTTTTTCCGTTCTGATCTCTTCCCGCTCAAAAGGAATGTCCCTGGCAACAATCTCTTTCATTCGTTCTTTTAGGCGGACAATGATTTTTGGCAGGCTGCGTTTGCTTTTTAACCCCTCAAGCTCGCAATAGAGCCCTCCCGAAACGGAGTGCTCGATTTTTAATTTGTATTGAGGATAGAGGTCGTAAACCGCTTTAAATAAAATCATGGAAACCGATCTTTCGTACATACGCCGGCCGGCCGGATTACTATAGCCGATAAAATTGACCACCTTGGGTTTATAAACCATGTAGTCAAGCTCTTTTAAGATGTTGTTAACCACAGCACCAAGAATGTCTTCCCCGATATATATTTGCATATCCACGTAAATATCATACAGGGTTGTACCAAAGGGATATTTCTTTTCTATTTGATTGTTTTCACAAAAAATGGTGATGTCTTTTTTCTCAATCATAGCCAACTTGCTTAATTCTTATTATTTAACAATGTTCATCTCATCCAGCAGATAACCTGCACCGGCAAACTTATCGACGATAAACAGGAAATACCGGATATCGAGTGAGATGTTACGGCACACATCGGGGTCGTACATCAGGTCGCTCATAGTACCCTCCCAGCAACGGTCGAAGTTAACACCAATAAGCTCCCCGTCGGCGTTTAACACAGGACTTCCCGAATTTCCGCCGGTAGTATGGTTGCTGGCCACAAAGCAAATATGAAGTTTGCCGTCAGCACCGGCATACTGACCGTAATCTTTGTTATTGTAGAGCTCTTTTAATTTTTCTTCCACCACGTAATCGTAAATATCCGGATTTTCTTTTTCCATAATGCCCTCCAGCGTGGTGGCATAATCGTACTCTACTGCATCTTTGGGTGAATAACCGTCAACATCACCATAGGTTACACGCAGGGTAAAGTTGGCGTCGGGGTAAAAAGTTTTACCCGAAAGCATATCCATTTGCCCTTTCATATAAATACGCATCAAGCTGTCGATGGTACCGTTTACCGCTGCCCGCTGTTGTTTAATATTGTTTTTGTAAAGATTGATGATTTCATCGGACATTTGATAAGCAGGGTCTTTTACTATTTTTTTGTAGTCCTTGCGTTGGTAGTCTTTCAGAAACGCGGTTACCTTATTCTGGTCGTCCAAAAAACTTTTATCAAAAACATGATGGGTAAAAGAGGTATAATCGTTGTGATACTTTTTATGAATCGTGTTGAAAAAATCGGGTTTGAAGGCTGCTTCCCGGTTTTCATCGTAAAGCTGAAGCATGGCAGCCATCACCTCCTCGTCGATGGGCTTGTAACAATCTTTAAAAAAGCTGTTAATATATCGTTGCAGTTTTTCTGTTTCCGTTTTAATTTCTTCCGGTGTTGATTGTTTGTTTTGACTTATTTCAACCAGTTTTTCAAAATGGAGTGAATAGTT
Organism: Bacteroidota bacterium; assembly: GCA_003650425.1. GTDB lineage: Bacteria > Bacteroidota > Bacteroidia > Bacteroidales > F082 > B16-G9. The sequence continues at coordinate 4,079 of QMPP01000154.1, forward strand.
TACCAGTTCAATGGCAAGACCTGCTTCTCGTACATAGTCATAAGCCAGGTTTAAAGGCTGAAGCTGGTTATAGGCTGTTTTAAACGATGGTAGCAGGTCGCCATAGTCGCGTTGCAACTCGGGCGATTCGTCAGCCCATTGTTGAAACTGTTTTTCAAACGACTCCTTTTTTTCGATACCGTGAAGCCGTTTGATGCCACGACTTTCGCCAATCATTTTTTTCCAGTAGTTGGCCACACGGGCATCTTTAGAGGCATATTGAATACGTATTTTCGGGTCGCTGGCAGCGTATTTGTTAAAGATGTCGAGACGGGTTTGACGCAATTTAATTTTTTGCGGGTTCTCAATTTCGGTGATTAGCTTTAGCGCGTACGAAGGGAGGTACTCGTTGGTGCGGGCAGGATACCCGAAAACAAAGGTGAAGTCGCCTTTGTCAATTCCTTTTAACGAGATGGGAAAATAAAACATGGGCTGATAAGGCACGTTGTCTTCGGAATATTCAGCCGGTTTACCATCGGGGCTTACATAAATTCTAAACAATGAAAAATCGCCGGTATGGCGGGGCCACATCCAATTATCGGTGTCGCCGCCAAATTTACCAATGTTAGAAGGTGGTGTTCCCACGAGGCGAATATCCTTGAAGGTTTCGGTAACAATCATATAATATTGATTACCCTTGAAAAAAGATTTGATGGCAGCCTGATATTCCGAACCGGCTTCAAAATCTTTGATGATTTGTTGGCTGTTTTCGCTAATTTTATCTTCGCGTTCCTGTTCACTCATTTCATCGGCAACACCGGCAAGAACCTGATCAGTAACCTCATCCATCCGTATCATCAGGGTGGCAGTAAGCCCTGGGTTTACCAGCTCTTCGTTTTTGCTCATGGCCCAAAAACCGTTGGTCAGGTAGTCGTGTTCCAGCGAACTGTGTTTTTGAATGGAACTAAATCCGCAGTGGTGATTGGTTAACAGTAATCCGTCTTTGGAAATAATTTCAGAGGTACAACCACGGCCAAAAAGCAGGATGGCATCTTTCAAGCTGGAGTGGTTAACAGAATAGATGTCATCAGCACTTATGTGCATGCCCATGGCTTTCATCTGTTTTTCGTTGAGCTGTTTCAGCAACATGGGAATCCACATGCCTTCGCCGGCAAAAGTGAGATTACTCGAAAATATTGAAATAATGAAAGTAAAAACTAAAATACGGTATTTCATAATAATATTAAATTTAATGAAAGGTAAAAGTATTAAAAAAAGCCGTTGTTAACAGAGTTCTGTTGTATTGCCGGCTTTAATCTGGACATACCTTTTTGAAGAGGGCATATTGATTTATTGATAGGTAAGCGGTAAAAACTTTTATTCAATTATCTAATATTAAATTATATCCTTGGGGTCGGGAATATTTTCCTTCAACTTTTCGAGGTTAAACTTTTCGTAAATCCAGGGGGCGACAGGCTCAATGTTTTTATAGAGAATTGATTTTGTTCTGGCTTCTTTTTTTATGATGGAAGCATTGGTATCAAAATAGTTAATTAAAAAGATAAGAATACTTAACAGCAGGGCTCCTTTTACAATGCCAAACAGAGCGCCGGCCAGTTTGTTTACAATACCAAGCATTAGCAGATTTACTACTTTTTCAAGCAGTTTACCAATAATCATTACCGCTACCAGCACTCCGATAAAGGTGGCGATAAAGGCAATAATATTTAAATAATCGGTGCTTATGTTAAACGAGCCTGTTAGAAGATTGGCAGTGTAGTTGGAAAAGAATAGTGCCGCATAAATACCGAGAACCAATGCCACAAGGGTGGTAACTTCAATGATAATCCCTTTTTTGTAGCCGTTAAAGGCAAATAAGAGGAGAGGGATTAACAGAATTAAATCGAGTAAGTTAATATTCATAAACGTTTTATTGAGTTTTTAAACGGCGTGTTAATTCGGTAGAAAACACAAAATCATTCAACTCGGCGTTATCCGTTTCCATAATTTCCTGGTTGGTACCTGTCCACCAAAGCTTACCTTTGTGAATGTAATTTATTCGCTGGCCAATTTGTAAAACAGAGTTCATGTCGTGGGTGTTGATAACGGTGGTCATGTTAAATTCCTGAGTAAGGTCAGACAGTAGTTTGTCAATTACTTCGGAGGTTTTTGGGTCAAGACCCGAGTTGGGTTCATCGGCAAAAAGATACTTAGGAATAAGCACGATGGCTCGGGCAATGGCTACTCGCTTGATCATGCCGCCGGAAAGTTCGCCGGGAAATTTTTGGTTGGAGCCCGGCAGGTTAACATGGTCGAGTACATAGTCAACACGCTTTATTTTTTCGGCGGCAGTCATGTTGGTAAACATATTCAGAGGAAACATTACATTTTCTTCCACGCTATACGAATCGAACAGTGCCCCTCCCTGAAACAATACTCCCATCTCCTTACGGATGTGCTTACGTTTTTTTTCGTTGAGGTTTGAAAAAATTCGACCATCAAATTTGATTTCGCCTTTATCAACATCGTGCAAACCGATACAGCTTTTCATTAACACCGTTTTTCCAGAGCCGCTTTGCCCGATAATCAGGTTTGTTTTTCCCTGTTCAAAAACAGTAGAGACATTTTTTAGCACTTTAACGCCGTTGAACGATTTATCTATATGGCTAACCTCTATCATACCAGTAACAATTGCGTTAAAATTAAATCCCACACGATAATTAATATACTGCTGTAAACAACAGCTTTGGTGCTGTTTTGGCCCACTTCAACCGACCCACCTCTGACAGTGTATCCCATATAGCCCGAAATGGAGGTAATGATAAAGGCAAAAACCACGGTTTTAATAAGTGCGTAGGTGAGCGTAAAAGGATTAAACCACGAACGTAAACCCACGATAAAGTCATCGCTGGGTACCAGCCCAGAGAAAACGCCTGCCGTCCAACCGCCAATCAGCCCCAGCAGCATAGAAAAAATAATGAGTACCGGAAAATAAATCATGGCGGCAATTATTTTCGGGAGTATCAGGTAGTTTGGGGGATTAATACCCATCACCCGAAGGGCATCTATCTGTTCGGTAACCCGCATGGTTCCAATTTCGGAGGCGATGAGCGACCCCACTTTACCAGTTAAAATTAAACTGATAATGGTAGGGGCAAACTCCAGCACCATCATTTCGCGGGTCATGTAACCAACCATGGAGGCCGGAATAAGGGGGTTATCAATGTTGTATGAAACCTGTAGCGCGATAATAGCTCCTGTAAAAA
>QMPP01000155.1 GCA_003650425.1 Bacteroidota bacterium
AGAGGCTTAAACGATCACGCTCAACTGTATTTCGAGAACTTAAAAAATGGGTTCAAAGTCCCACGGATATTTACGATGCTAAATTGGCAGATTGGGCGGCAAAAGACGACTATTTAAACAAAATGAATATTCCGGTCATTGGATATTCCGGTTCTAACAGTGCCACTTTAAAAGATCAGGTAACTTGCCTGTCTCATCAAAAAATAGAGATATGGCAAAAAAACTTGATTCAATGGATTTAAAACAAATAATACGATTGCATCTCGAGGGATTAAGCAATCGGCAAATAGGCAAAACGTTAGGCATTGGTCGCAATGCTGTCAACACTTACATGCAGCTTTTCAGGAGCAGCAACATGACGTTTGAGGCTATTTTAGCGTTAGGTGATTCTGATTTCAAGGAGTTGTTTCCCGGCAAAACCACTATTGACAACGGTCGTTATAATCAGTTGATGGAGTACTTTGAAAAAGTAAACCATGCTAAAAATCATCCAGGGTTTACCTTACTATACCACTATTAGGAGTACAAGACTCAGGTAGAAAACCCGTACAGCTACACCCAGTTCGTGGAACATTACAACCGCAAACACAGCAAGCTTAAAGGTTCCATGAAACTCGAACATCAGACAGGATACGAGGTGATGATAGACTTTGCCGGTAAGCACCTTCATATTACGGATAAGGAAACGGGAACGCTCATTGCTGTTGAAGTTTTCGTTTCCATACTTCCCTATAGTCACTACACTTACGTGGAAGCATGCATGAGTCAAAAGCGGGAAGACCTGCTTCTGGGCAATGCTTTACAATATTATGGAGGCGTTCCCAAAACCATCGTGTCCGATAACTTAAAATCAGCAGTTACCCGTGCAAATAAATATGAGCCGCAAGTTAATAAATCGTTAAAAGATTTTGCACGTCATTACTCATGCGTTGTTAACCCAACCCGAGCCTATTCATCCCAGGATAAAGCTCTGGTTGAAAATGCTGTAAACCTCACTTATCAACGCATTTATTATCCTTTAAGAGACATGGTTTTCTTTTCTCTTTCTGAATTAAACAAAGAGATTAAAAAACTATTGGTAGCCTATAACGACCTTCTTTTTCAAAGAAAACAATCTTTACAGCGACAGTACGCCTGACGAGTACGTGAGTCTATTAACCGATCATGAATGGCAAGAGCTATCTTGCCCAGGCTTTTGGGCATCAAGCCTGTATGATGGGTTTAAAAACACGGTATCACATTACAGCCCGTTTATTCAACAGACTCAAACTGGCAAAAGTTGACGGCACTTATAACAAGGAACTGGTTAAACTTCAGAAAATAGATTTGCTTATCCTGGATGACTTCGGGCTACAATCTTTCGATAATCATGCCCGTGATGCATTAATGGATATTATTGAAGACAGGTTCGGCACGAAGTCCACGATAGTCTCGTCGCAGATGCCCGTGTCCGCCTGGTATGACATTATCGGAGAGGGAACCATTGCTGATGCAATCCTTGACAGGTTGGTCAATTCTTCACACCGTATTGACCTCAAAGGAGAGTCCATGAGAAAAAATATAATGAGGAATAACTAATGATTTTTTTATTAACATTGCAGGGTCTTTTAAAGTGGCATCCATAGACTGAAATAGCTGATGCACAGATAAAAATATAGATGTTTTTAACCAGATGAATACATTTTAGAAAAGATAGAAATAGACTTTTTTATCCGAAAGTTAAGGTCAGGGCAAGCGAAAATCCTGCTGTTTTATTAACATTGCGGCCGTAAACATCAAAAGGGAAGGTGAGTACAATAATAAAGTCATGTCCTTCGATGCTGGCTCCGGGATAAATAGTAAAGCGTGATTGATTTAATTTATTTTCCAGGTGGCTATGCTCATAGCCCACAGCTCCGATTAGCTGTAACTGATGATGATAAACATAGTATCCTGCATCAATACTGGTGTAAAGTGACCCTGTTTTAGTGCTTGTTGGCTCCTTTATAAAATGATCGTATTCCAAATTAGCATCCAGCGAAAAGTTTTCTCCCCGCTGATAAGAAAACACACCGCCTAATCCTGCCTGCATTGCATTGTCTTCCGTTTTTAGCCCCCTGTTAAACGATCCGTCACCCATGGGAATGTTAACTCCGGCAATTAGTGCAAAGCCGATATTTTTTTTCTGAGCAAGCACATATCTGACGCCAAATGAACCGATTTTCATGTCAAGCGGGATGGAAACTCCCACTTCCAGTTTATCAAAAAGGCCATAGGTAAATCGCATGCCCACTCCTGAAAAGCGGTTGATACTATCGGATGTAAGAAAACTGTTTTGCAATTCACGGTTATCATTCCAGTTACGGCGACTTTCTCCGTAATAAAAAGCAGGTTCAAACTCAATGTGATGATGATCCACTACATCTACACAGTATGAACGTAGTTTAGAACCTGATATGCCGCCTATCTGACCAAATAACGTGATGGAAAAGAGGAGAACAAGCGAGAATAAAAATATCTTTTTCATTTGTAAAAATTTTAAGCAAATGAAACCATAGTTTTAGAATAACAGCATCACTAAAAGTGGGTATTTTAATAAAAACTACTTTTTAGTGCAGTAAGCTTTAACCGCTTTTTGTCCATCGGGCGACCCCATGGAGGCTGCTTTTTTCCAGTCTTTACACGCTTTGTCGGTATTTTTAAGGTAAAAATAGGCCAGCCCCCTGTTTACATAAACTTTTTCGGTGGCAAAACCCAGCTTGATGGCATTGGTCAGGTCTTCGGCTGCTTTATCGTACTGATTGTTCATACCCATAATGGTTCCCCTGTTATAAAAGGCCATCCCGTAGTTGGGGGCTACCTTAAGGGTTTTATTGTAATACTCTAGTGCTTTGGGATAATTTTTCTTGGAAAAGTAAATCATGCCAATGGAAATTAACGAGGCTGAATCGTTGGGGTCGTACTTTATGGCATCTTCATAGTACGACTTTGCAAGGTTATTATCTCCCTGCATTTGATATATTTTACCAAGGTTGTAATATACTTTAGCATTATCGGGATAAACTGCTGCTGATTCGCGAAATGAAGCAATGGCTTTGTCATAAAGCTTGTCGTTGTAATGTTTAACCCCCTCTTTAAAAAGGTTGTAAGCACGTTTTTTATTATTTGCCTCCAAAATTTCTTTTTTACTGTGTTCAACGGGGTTTTTAATAGAGAGTCCATTTTGATTTGGGTTTGGCTTTTCAGGCTCTCTGCCCTGACCGGGTGGAGGCAACTGGATTTGGGCAGTAGTAACCATTGCAACCAGAACAAAAACGAATAATGAAATTAATTTTTTCATATTTTAAGGCATAAGTAATATTTCAGAGCGCAAAGGTATAATAAGAGTTTGATTTGGTTTTGTGTGATTGATAAAATTATTTCCATTTCTTGTTAAAGAATCTTATTTTTGAAAAAAACTATAAACTCTCAACCATCTTCTTATATTGCAATATCAAATTGCATGTTATTATTGGGAATACCTCCCTTTGTTGGCAGACAGGCTCAATTTCCGATACAATTTTTTTTAAGGTTTCAGAGTAAAAAATAACACCAGCCGATAAGCTGATTTTTTTAATTAAAAAACTTGCATACATATAATAAAATATTTAACTTTGGAGACTTTTATAAGTTTTGTTATGAAAAAGATATTAAACCTTTTCGATTTATTGGCGACCAACCATAAAATTTATCTTATCACCCTGACAATGATGTTTTTAGGAATACCATTCGGTTTTGGGCAGAACGCTAATAATCGTGTTTGTTTCTCAAACTCGTTAACCAACAGTCACTATTTACAGGTTTACCATGATTACATGGAAACGTTAAATCCGGTTAATTATTACAAAAATAATAAAATAAGTCGTGATGATTACACTAAGTTTTTAATCGACACGGCTACTGTTTATTCGATTTCTACTTCGCCAAAAAAATATATTTATTCGTATTCTGAACAGGGTTATCGGTTAACTACATTAGTTCAGGTAAAGGAAAATGGAGAGTGGAATGACGCTCAGTTTGAAGAGCGTACATACGATGATGCCGGAAACATGCTTACTTCGATATGGAAATATTGGAGTAATAACGATTGGGTTTATTCCAGCAGAACCACCAACACCTATTCTTCTGAAAACTATCTGTTAAGTTCATTATCTGAAATTTGGGACGATGATGTATGGAAATATAACGAAATGGATACCTATCAATATAATACAGGTGGAAAAGTTGTTACGCATACTACTCAAATATGGTCAAATGGCGACTGGGCAAATATGTCGAAAGATATTTATACTTACGACGAATACAACAACCTTATTACAGCTTTAGGTGAATTGTGGTTGGCAGGTGCCTGGCGCGAAGATCAGCAATACACACATACTTACGATGCTAATAACAACTTGATTACAGCGGTTTATGATATGATGCAGAACGGTGTTTGGGTTCATTCTTCTATGGATACAAATGTTTACAATAATGCTAATAAAAGAGTGCTTGATTTAAATAAATTGTGGGACGACTCTTTATGGGTTAATAATTTGAATATTTCATATACTTACGATGATCTTGATTATCTGGAAACCAGCACCACCGAAACCTGGGTAAACAATGATTGGGTTAATTCCGAGAAACATAATTTTAGTTACGGCGAATATAGTGGTTTAGAAACAGATATTGCTTTGGTTTGGGAAAACGAAAACTGGGAAAATAGTTTTATGAAACAATATGTTTACGACGAAAACGGCAATGCTCTTTCGGGAAACTATTATACATGGGAAGGAGGAAGCTGGACACAAAATCAGGAGGCTCCGCTTGAGATGGCCTATAACTACACATCGCAAACCGAAGTCTATTTTGGATATCAGTGCGATGCAGCTTATTCTTCAATAATTGTCGGGGTCGATAACCCGAAAAACAGCACATTTGATGCCGTTTGTTACCCAAATCCGTTTAGTGATATTGCTACTGTACGATTTAACCTCAATCATTATTCGTTGGTTAAGGCTACTTTGTACGATGCAAGCGGAAAAGAATTTAAACAGCTGGAAAGCAAATATATGAATCCGGGAACAAGCCAAATACAAATTTCTTCAGAGGGACTGGCCACAGGGGTTTATATTCTGAAACTTAATGTTAATAATTACGTAAAAGCATTGAAGATAACGATAATAAAATAAAAAAAATAATTCATCAAACATTCTCGATTATGAAATCAAAAATTTATTCTTTAAGCGTGGCTATGGTTGTGTTTTTGTTTGCAAGTTTGCAATTGAAAGCACAAACGCCTACCATCACCCTTCTTCAACCAACAGATCCGGGTATCGAATGGACGGCAGGTGGTACCTATGTTGTTTCATGGTTAGATAATTTTCCCCATGGAGTTGACGTCATATTAACTGATAATAGTGGTAATACCGTTGATACCCTTGATAAAAATGTTTTGGGTTCGGTTTATTACTGGAATACAACGGGCGTTGCTTTGGGAACTTACAAAATTAAAGTTGAAAGCACCCTCGCACACAGTTATCAAGACATCAGTAATCATACTTTTAAACTGGTTGATCAGACAGATGGTACCATAACATTAAATCAACCTACGGGCAACGAAATCTGGTCGGTGGGTAATACTTATGTAATATCATGGAATGATAATCTTGTTGCACCTGTACAAGTAGAGTTGTTGAAAAATGGTGGTCCTTATGATACATTGGTTACTTCAACAACAGGAAGTACCTATTATTGGACTATACCGGACTCTTTAGCCAATGCGGCTAAAATTTATAAAATCAAGGTTTCTTCAACTGTTACGGGGGCAACAACGTCTCCTGCAACCAGTGGCTATTTCAAAATCAAAGCCTCTTCGGGTACTTATATTGAAGTTTATCAACCCAATGGCCATGAAAGCTGGGCAAGAGGTACTACGCACGTTATTTCGTGGAATGACGACATTGGAGAAAATGTTAATATTGAATTGTATGATAATACAGGAAAATATACAGATCTTGCTTCTGATGTTACAGGAACTACCTATTATTGGACAATAAGTGATACTACTGATGCCAATAATTATCAGGTTTATGTACGTAGCGTTTCAGATCCTACAGGTATTTTTGACAAAAGCGATCATTACTTTTCAATTACATTGGGAGAAGGTTCATATATTGAAGTTTATCAACCCAATGGCCATGAAAGCTGGGCAAGAGGTACTACTCACGTAATTTCGTGGAACGATGATTTAACCGAACCGGTTAATGTTGAATTATGGAATGGAAGTGGAAAATATGCCAATCTTGCTACTAATGTTACAGGAACTACCTACTATTGGACTATCAGTGACACTACTGATCCTGGTGATGATTATAAAGTTTATGTTGTCAGTTCAAAAGACCCAAATATTAAAGACAACAGTCATCATAATTTTTCCATTACTAAATCTACCGGTACGTCATTAGTATTATATCAACCCAATGGTCATGAAAGTTGGGCACGCAATACCTCTCATCTTATTTCATGGAATAACGACTTTCCTGAAGGGGTTAATATTTTACTGATGCAGGGTTCCATCATTAAGGATACCATTGGAACAGATGTTATAAAATCAACTATGGTTTGGGATATTCCAGCTACAACAGAAACCGGTAACAATTACAGAGTCGAAATATATAGTACCTTAGATAGTACCAACTTGCATGTTTTAAGTGCACATAATTTTAGCATTACGGCTTCAACGGGAACCTCAATATCAATGAATCAGCCAGTAGGAGGTGAAAGCTGGGCACGAAACACTTCGCACCTTATTTCCTGGACCGATGATTTTCCGGAAGGAGTAAACATTTTATTAATGCAGGGTGCTACTATTAAGGACACTATTGGGTTAGATATTTTGGGCTCTACTATGGTTTGGGATATTCCTGCCGCTACTGCAACAGGTACCTACAAGGTAGAAGTATTTAGTACTTTAGACAGTACTAACCTGCATGCTTTTAGTGGTAATTTCTCAATTACCGCTTCTACCGGTACATTTATTACAGTATTGCAACCTGATGGAGGTGAAGTTTGGGCTGCCGGCACAAGCTATTGGATTTCATGGAACGATGATTTTACCGAAGGGGTTAACATTGAATTATGGAAAAATGGTGGTTATGATTCTAACATAGCTACTGATGTTTTAGGTTCGGCTTATTCGTGGACCATTCCGGTAACACAATCGCCAAATACACATTACAAAGTTGAAATTTACAGTACATTAGATAGCACTAATCTACATGATTTTAGTAATGGATATTTCGAGATTGTACCACAAAC
>QMPP01000156.1 GCA_003650425.1 Bacteroidota bacterium
GACATATTTAAGGAGGAAGAAACGAAAACTCAATTACGTTTTAATGCCAAAACCAATAAACCTCAAATAACAATCGAGTTAAACATGGGCATACTTACCATCGAAAATTAATCAGTGTTTATTAAAACAACCATAACAAACACCAAAAAAATGAAAATAATTTCCGCTGTCATAATATTTTTAATCATTGCATTATCTAACCCTGTTAGTTCACAAACAACAGAAAGCAGTGACACTCTCGTAAAATATCTCACTCCCATGGAATATGCCTTTATGATGCACGAACCCACCTCGTGGATGGTTAAAATAGGGGCACTTTCAGGAACCGACAGGTGGGGAAGTTTCTACATTGCTGCTTATGAAAAAAGAATAGCCCCTACTTTTACTCTGAATTTAGCTGCTGACTTTGGAACTATCAGATATGAACATGGAAGTTCAGTTCAGCTTTCACTCGAATCGAGATGGTACTATCGCCTAAATAAGCGTATTAGAGAAAAAACAACAACCAGAAATATGTCGGATAACTATTTAGCTTTGGGTATTAGCAGCGCATTTTATTTTAACAATGACATTGAAGAGAACAACATTTATACACTTTACACCAAATGGGGATTACAACGCAGGTTTCTTAAACATTGGTATATAGATTTTGGAATTAAAACAGGGTTAGGGGTAACTTCCTTTAATAATCCTACCCCCTATTTTGTATTTAGTACTTTTACAAACGTGGGTGTGGCCTTTACCAAAGACAAGTTTAAACTTAACAAAGAAAAATTATGCCCTGTTTTAAGATGTTATGCTGCCGATGACTATATTTTTAAAACGAACCTGAACGGGGTACTCTTTTTTTCAAGCTATTATAACCGCAGAACACTTTCAGTTGAACCTAATTTATCCTTCGAGAAGAAAATCGGAAAATCTCCCTTTTCAATCAATACCGAACTAAAGGCATTTTATCATCTATTTGAATTTCCTGATGGGGATCAGAATATTACTCAATACACAACATTAGGAGCTAATATACTACTTGAGGGTCGTTGGTATTATAATCTCCGGCGCAGGATATTAAAAGGTAAAACAGGAAACGGGTTATCAGCAAACTATATAACAATTGGTGGAACCTATAAGTTTATTCATGAAGTAGGTGATATAGGTTTAAATTATTTTGTACCCTCGGTTTATCTGGCAACCGGCTGGCAACGCCTTTTCAGTAAACATTTGTATATTGATGTTAAACTCGGTATAGGGTACCAGTTTAAAACCAAAAATAGTCGTGCCACAGGAGATTGGCCAGTTCAATTTGCAGTAGGTTATCGTTTTTAATCAACACTTTTTTAATACAAAAACCCGAAAAGCCATAGCGGTATGGTTCCCGGTGCGCCTGATTCAATATCATCTTTAACAATAAAAGCATTTTCAAAATCAACAATTTGCTTTTTGCCCTTATGTTTTCCGCCAACCTCAAACAAGTATTTATCATCAACAAAAAAATCACCGCTTTTCGGCAGTTCTACTTTATGTTTGAGTTTTACCTGATTGTAAAAAAAGGTCTCGCGCAAATTACCCCTGTTAACATTATCAGGAGCCAAAGCATACATGAGGTTGGTATTATTGAGATAAATTTTATCAGGTTTACCCATTTTACGAATACCTTTTGTAACGCTGTTTATTAATGAAAGTAACTGTGCTTTTTCAAGTAACGAAAAAAATCTCAGAAGTGTAACCCTTGATACTTCGGTAAGATTTGCCAGTTTTTGCGTGTTGGGTATAAACGGAGTAGATTCTGATATGATGGCCAATAGTTTTTTTAATTTTTGAATATTGTTAAAATCTATTGGCTCCACCGATGGCAAATCCATTTCAAGAATCATATCAATGGTATGGAACAGCTTTTCAGAATACACCTTTTTCCCTTCCGAAAAAAACGGATAATAACCATAAATTAAGTAATCATCAAAGTATTCCAGCGGTTTGATTTTTTCCAGCACTGCGTTGGAAACCCCCACGGAATCGTTTATAATATCACCAAGGCTAACCTTGTCAAATTTAATAGATTGATCCAATTCAAGAAATTCACGAAACGATAATCCCTGCATTAAATAGCTTACAACCCTGCGGCTCAAATCGGCTTCCCCTTTTTGTAAAACCTGTCTGCCAAATCGAGGATGGTATTTTTTGAAAAATAGATATTGTCCAAATCAGCATACAATACCTGTTTTGACGGAGAACCAAACTTCTGTTTTATATATTGCAAAATTAGGGTGGTTTTTCCAACACCCCTCGCTTCTAAAATGGAAATCAACCTGTTGTCCCAGTCAATTATATCAAACATAAACCGTTTAAACTTAAAAGAAATCCCCCTTAGTTTAATGTCAAATATTTCATAAAGTCGTTCCATAGTGTTTATTCTATTGTACAAATACACACATAAAATGTTTATTGTGTTAAACAATATAAACTTTATACTGTTTAATCAGATAAACACTTATGGTTTCTGCTTTATTCTTCCATCCACACAAAACCTCGTGGCTTTAACACAATGGATGTATGGTCGGTATTTACTGCAGCATTGTTTTGAAACAAAACACCGGTTACAGAAATTTCGTTGTTGAGCAACACGGTTTGCTCCTCATAAGTCAGGTTATTAATAATCAGCAGCTTTTTACCATCCAGCTCACGATAGTAGGCCAGTAAACCGGGATTGTTTAAATCGATAAAGTATGTTTTTCCCCTTCCTAAAACAACCTGCTGTTTGCGAATGTTAATCATCGGTTTTAGCAGATTATAAACCCGCGAATAATAACTTTCTTTGTTATTAAGTGCTTTTTCCAACCCCTGCCAGTCCACGCGGCCTCTTACCAAAAACCGTGTATCATCTTTTCCGGTAAGTTTAATAGCCTCTTTATAATACTTTTCATCGTTCAGCTTACCAAACTCATCGCCGTAATAAACTACCGGTGTACCAATTAACGTAAGCATCAGCGAGTAAGCCAGGGCGATGGAATCAGGTTCACGTTTCATCAATTCGGAAAGACGCGCCGAAACACCTTCTCCCACCCTGAAGTTCCACTCGGGTTTCATGCAATAGTTGTCGTGGATGTATTTTCTGTCCTCTTCCGAAACATAAGTCAGCTCAAGACTAAGCTCATCATGCAGGCGTAAAAAAGTAAACCACTGACTGCTTTCGGGTATCGAAGGGGTTACAGAGGGACTTAACACATTTTTTACCGGATCACCATTTTCCATCGATAACGCTTTAAACAGTTGAGGCATCAACGGAAAATGATAAGCCGCATGGCATTCGTCACCATCACCCAGATATTTTACCACCTCGTTAGGCACCTGACACGCTTCAGCCAAAAGTAAACTTCCGGGTTTAGCATAATCGAGCATGGCTCTGAAAAATTTAACCACGGTATGCGTTTTCGGATGGTTTTCGCAAGTTGTCCCCTCCTCTTTCCAAAGATACGGAATAGCATCAGCCCTAAAGCCATCAACACCCATACTCTGCCAATAGAGCAGGTTTTGAGCCATGGCCAGTAACACATCAGGGTTCTTATAGTTTAAATCAGGCTGAAAATTAAAAAAGCGATGAAAGAAATAAGCCTCACCGTCTTTTTCCCAGTTCGACTCTTCAATGCCTTTAAAAATGATGCGGGCATCGGCATATTCATTTCCGGTTTTACTCCAGATATAGTAGTCACGAAAGGGGTTATCATCCGACTTTCGCGATTGTTGAAACCAGGGATGCTCATCGGAAGTATGGTTGATGGCCACATCAAAAATAACCCGGATTCCTCTTTGGTGGGCTTCCTTTAAAAAACCACCGAACACCGCTTCCTGTTGCTCCTTTGAAAAAGATGATGGCAAACCCAACAGCTCATGACGAATACGGTCGTAGTTGCGAACATCAAAACCGGCATCGCGCATGGGCGAATCCAGCACCGGAAGCAACCAGAGACAGGTAACACCCAAATCCTGCAAATAGTCCAGTTTACCCGTTAACCCCTCAATATCGTTGGAAAAGAGATCGACATAAAGCGAATAAACAACGGCATCTTTATACCAATCGTTTATCGCTCCATCAGCCTCAACAGGGGTAGTATTTTTTAAAAAGATATCTAATTTTTCTGTTCCCCTTTCAGGATATAACTCTTGCCAATAGTTGTACAGACGGCTTTTTTCATTCATAATTTGTGGTTCGCTGTTTAAGGCACAAAACTACTTAATAAACTCACGAAAAGTTACCTTCAAACCCATCAACCTGTGTTATGGCCGTCATTTAATAAAGAGAATGAAATTTATTACTCGTTTCAAACGATTGCAATAACCCCTTTTCGAGACCCAATGTCAATAAATCCTTTAACAATCTGTTCAAAACCCGGTATCTGTATTGTGTCTTTGTTATATGGTTATCTTTGAACCCGGTTTAAAATAGAAGTCGTTTAAAGTTACTCCACTATATGATAATGAAATACGTTGTAAATCAGAAAATAAATTCCACTATTTCCCTCATTGGAGGGAAGGTAAAGGAAGAATAAATAAAAAGATATTTATTTTCTGATTTACAATAACTTATTGTCAACAAAGTATTTTAACTTTGAACAACTTCATGGTAATAATTATACGTATGATTAAATTCAAAAATATTCTTTTTCTTTTTTTCATTTTCACCTCATCGTTGTTGCCGGCAAAAGGAATAACCATCGACAGGGTTGACCCGCCCTACTGGTGGACAGGTATGAAAAATCACCATTTGCAATTGATGGTTCACGGAAACCGCATTGCCGAAACCACGCCGGTTGTTAATTACCCCGGTGTAAAACTCGAAAAGATAATCCATACCCAAAGCTCTAATTATCTGTTTTTAAATTTGATAATTGATGAAACGACAAAACCCGGAACGCTCACCATCAACTTTATAAAAGAGAAAAAACAGATTGTTTCGATGCCTTACGAGCTAAAGCAGCGCGATCAATCGTTGGGAAATCACGAGGGCTTTGATGCTTCCGATGTTATCTATCTGCTGATGCCCGATCGTTTTGCCAATGGCGATACCACCAACGATGATGTTACCGGTATGCTCGAAAAGGCTGATCGTACTAACCCAAACGGCCGTCATGGTGGCGATATCAAAGGAATTGAAAACCATCTTGATTATTTAACCGGTTTGGGCGCCACCGCTGTTTGGATTAATCCTTTGCTTGAAAACAACATGCCGGCCTATTCCTATCACGGATATGCCATGACCGATTTTTACAAGGTTGACCCTCGTTTTGGCAGTAACAGCGACTATAAAAACCTCATCCGCAAAGCGCACCAAAAAGGACTGAAAGTTATACAAGATATGGTGTTTAACCATTGTGGCACCAACTATTTCTGGAAAGGTGATTTACCCACAAAGGATTGGTATAACCAATGGCCTGAGTTTACCCGCTCCAACTACCGCGGGGGTGTAGTTACCGATCCACATGCTTCAAAAAGCGATGAACACAAAATGGTTGCCGGCTGGTTCGACACCTCCATGGCCGACCTGAATCAGGATAACGAACTGGTGGCCAATTACCTTATTCAAAACAGTATTTGGTGGATTGAAAGTACGGGGCTTGACGGTATCCGGCAAGATACCTATCCTTACCCCTATAAAGACTTTATGGCAAAGTGGATGCAACGTATTTTGGAAGAGTATCCCCATTTCAATGTGGTTGGTGAAGCCTGGCTTTCCTATCCCGTTTCGGTGGCCTACTGGATGGAAAACGACCGTAACTTCGATGGGTATCACTCGTACCTGACCAATGTTTTTGATTTTCCGTTGATGTACGCCATCAGTAAAGCTTTTAATGAACCTGAAGGTTGGTCGACCGGAACGGCAGAATTGTACGAGATTATCTCACAGGATTTCGTTTACAGCCATCCTGAAAACCTGGTGCTGTTTGCCGACAACCATGATGGAGACAGGTTTTTTTCTAAAATGGGCGAAGACCTGAAAAGATTTAAACTGGCCATGGCTTTTCTGATGACCACGCGCGGAATCCCTCAGATTTATTATGGCACCGAAATATTAATGACCGGCCTTGAGCATAATGGCCACGGCGATATCCGTAAAGATTTTCCGGGAGGGTGGCCCGGAGATACGCTCAATGCTTTTGTTGCAGAGGGTCGCACCAAAGAGCAAAATGAAGCCTTTAACTACCTAAAAACTTTGATGAACTGGCGAAAAAATAAAAAGGTTATCCACACCGGAAAACTAACCCATTATATTCCTCAGGATGGTGTTTATGTCTATTTTCGATACAACAACACCAAAAGTGTAATGGTATTGCTCAACAACACCGAAGAGGATAAAACCATTGATTGTTCACGCTTTAGCGAAAACTTGTCAGGTTACACCAAAGGCCGTACGGTTATCAAACAAAGAATTATTGATAATTTAAATACAATCACTGTTCCGGCTAAATCACCCTTAATTATTGAACTGGAGAAATAATTTAAAACAGTAAAATTACAACCATGCGCGTTTTAATTAAATCCCTACTTTCTGTTGTTACCGTTTTCCTCTTGCCGGTTTTTGTTTTTGCACAAATAGTTACCGTTACACCGGCCACGGCATCTCTTGACGACACTATCACCATCACTTATGATGCCTCGTCCGGAAACCGGGCATTGCTTAATGGCAAAGGGTCGGTTTATATGCACACCGGGGTTATTACCGGCAAAAGCCTGGATGGCCACGACTGGAAACATGTAGTTGGAAACTGGGGTCAGGATGATAGCAGGGTTAAAATGATTTCTGTAAGCAAAAACATCTGGCAGAAAAAATTGGTTAT
This sequence comes from Bacteroidota bacterium, assembly GCA_003650425.1. GTDB lineage: Bacteria > Bacteroidota > Bacteroidia > Bacteroidales > F082 > B16-G9. Next base: position 6,828 of record QMPP01000156.1, read on the forward strand.
CCGACAGTTTTATAGCCTTAACCCTAATGAAAAGGTTTTACAACTCAGCTTTGTATTCCGAAATCAAACCGGGTCGAAAGTGGGTAAAACCGCTAACAACGATGATATTCTGGTTCCTGTTAACGGCTATACCCCGCCGGTAACCAAGGCGGTTAGCTATCGCTGGAAAACCAGAAGTTACGTTTCGCATCATTTAAGCAACGGGGTGTTAAGCATCGAAACCACACACGGGTTGGTGCAGGCCATTCCCTACTCGGGAAAAATTGTGGAGATTAAAAATTTCCCGGGTAGCTTGCCGGAAAAAGATACTTCGGTAGCTGTAGTTTTAACACCTCAAAATACTAACCTGACCATGAAAGAGCTTCCGGACTGGCTGCTGTTGAAAACCGACAGCCTGACGGTGGCTTTTCATAAAAACCCTTTTTTCGCCACTTTTATTTACAATGGCGATTCGCTTTTACAGGAGAACAACGGCTATTTTGA
>QMPP01000157.1 GCA_003650425.1 Bacteroidota bacterium
ACCTGTGTAAAGGCTTCACCACTAAAAATTACCAAACCTACCCTGTCATCAGGCCTTTTCTTGATAAAGTTACGGGCAATATCCTTGGATGCTTCCAGCCGGTCGGGTTTAAAGTCGCGGGCAAGCATACTGCCCGATACATCGAGAGCAAGCACAATATCAATCCCTTCGACACTAACATTTTGCCTACGGGAAGTTGATTGAGGTCGTGCAATGGCAATTATTAATAACGACATAGCCAGCAACCTCAACACAAACAAGCTATGCCTCATCCAGACCTTTACACTTTTAGTTTCCCCTTCAAACCCGTCGAACGCTGAAAAGGTTACTTCAGTATCGCTGTTTCGGTGTCTGAACCAATACCAAATTATCAGTAAGGGTATCGCTATCAGTAGGTACAAGTACGCCGGATTTGCCCAACTATCAATGTTAAACATTATTTTTCTTCTTTATTATCCAACAAATCTGTTTTCTCCTTTTCTACCACATCAGGTACAACCACCACCGATTTGGTCTCGTTCACAAAATCGAGGCAATGCTCAAGGCTTAAGTCGTTTTCCAACGGTGTTGGTTGTGCTTTGGCAAATTTAACCAGATCGGCCAGCTGCATCGTACCCCGAAGTTTATTCAAGGCTTCATCATTAGCCAGTTTATCAGCCAAGGCTGAAACAATTTCATCGGTAGTCATCTCCGGAGCATTAAAGCCAAACCTTCGTTTCAGGTAATTTTTCATGATATCCGTTAGTGACGAATGATACAACTTCACCTTTCCACTTTGCCATACCCGTGCCAGCTTCAGCTCCTCCAGTTTGTTAATGGCTTCCACATCGGGAGGTGGCAGCGGCTTTGGTTTTGCTTTAAAGAGTGGTTGATTATTTTTACGCTTTTTGAGATAAAAGATCAAAAACGCTATGGCTGCCAAAGCCATTAATCCCAGTAAAACCCAGGGAGCAATCTCGCCAAAGGTATAGGGTTCTTCAATAGGCCCAACAATGGTTTTAAAAGGCTGAGCCGTATCCACTTCCGGTGTATTCACCTGCAGGAAGAAGCTGTTGGTACCGACGGTGAAAACAGCGGAATCTCCTTTAAGACGATACAAAAAGTTGACGGAAGGCACTTTAAAATAACCCGAATCAAAAGAGGTAATGGTTAATCGCTGTTTAAGGATGATATTATCAGCATCAAACGTGGTATCAATACCACTTTGCTTTACCACCTCAATATTACCCGTTAATGTATCGGTAATTTGTGGCCATTGCAGCAGCGCCTCTTTGTTAAGACGAACACCCAGCTCTACTCCTATCTGGTCGCCAATAGTAATGGCTGTTGTATCGGGTTTTGCCCAGGCTTTGGTTTCCTGGGAATAACCTTGCCACGAAATCACCAGTAAGATAGCAACCATATATATTTTCAGATTCTTCATCACTTTCTTGCTTCTCTCTTTTTAAAGAGGTTAATTAAGGGTTTTACATAATCTTTTCCGGTGTAAACACGAGCCATATCAATGCCAAAACGGTTTAACCGCCTATCCAGTTCGGCTGTTTTTTGCCGGGCAGTTCTGGCAAAATGATCACGAACCCTGCGACTACCGGTGTCAACCCAGCGGATTTTATCGGTTTCAGCATCCTGCATCTTAACCAATCCAACATTCGGTATTTCAAGCTCCCGCTCGTCGGTAACCCTGATGGCAATCAAATCGTGCTTGTGGTTGGCAATTTGGATAGCCTTGTCGAAATTATCGTCCATAAAGTCGGAGATAATAAAAGCCGTGGACCGTTTTTTAATGGCATTGGTAAGATAGCGCAAGGCTTCCGAAATATCGGTTCCTCTGTTTTCGGCATGGAAGTCGATAAGTTCGCGAATAATTCTCAAAATATGAGAAGAGCCTTTTTTGGGAGGAATAAACTTCTCGATTTTATCGCTAAAAAATATTACCCCTACCTTATCGTTGTTATTGATAGCCGAAAACGAAAGTACGGCAGCAATCTCGGTAATCAACTCCTGTTTTAATTGTCCGTGGGTTCCGAAAAAACCGGATCCGGAAACATCAATCAGGAGCATCACCGTAAGTTCCCGTTCCTCCTCGTAAATTTTAACAAAAGGATGATTGAACCGGGCGGTAACATTCCAGTCGATATTTCGAATATCGTCGCCGTATTGATACTCGCGCACCTCGCTAAAAGCCATACCCCTTCCTTTAAACACGCTATGGTATTCGCCGGAAAAAATCTGATTCGACAATCCTCTTGTCTTAATTTCGATTTTTCTTACTTTTTTAAACAGGTCTTGCGCTTCCATTATCACTTATTAATCCTATTAGATACTTTTCAAACATCAAAACAAAGCCCGCCACTAAGGTACCTCCACAGAGTTTAATATTTCGTTAATGATGTCTTCGGAGGTGATGTTCTCGGCTTCTGCTTCGTAGGTAAGGCCAATACGATGGCGCATCACGTCGTGTGCTACCGCACGAATATCCTCAGGAATTACGTAACCTCGTTTTCTCAGAAAAGCATACGCTTTAGCTGCCAGCGCCAGGTTAATGGAAGCACGGGGTGAAGCTCCGTACGAAATCATGTTTTCAAACTGCGACAGTTTGTATTCGGATGGATATCTGGAAGCAAAAACAATGTCGGTGATGTAATTCTCAATTTTTTCGTCCAGGTAAACCTCACGAACAAGCTTGCGGGCAGCCAGGATTTCTTTGGTTGAAAGCACTTTATTGGTTTTAGCAAAGGCGTTGGATATATTCTGACGTAAAATCAGCTTCTCTTCTTCCTTTTTAGGATAGTTAATAACCACCTTTAACATAAAGCGGTCGACCTGTGCTTCAGGCAACGGATAGGTACCTTCCTGCTCAATGGGGTTTTGGGTAGCCATCACCAAAAAGGGCTCATCCAGTTTAAAGGTCTCGTCGCCAATGGTAACCTGACGTTCCTGCATGGCTTCCAGCAGCGCTGATTGCACTTTTGCAGGAGACCGGTTGATTTCATCGGCCAGGATAAAGTTGGCAAAAATGGGACCTTTTTTAACCACAAACTCCTCTTTTTTCTGACTGTAAATTAATGTTCCCAACAGGTCGGCAGGTAACAGGTCGGGGGTAAACTGGATGCGGCTGAATTTGGCATCCACCACATTTGCCAGCGAGTTAATGGCCAACGTTTTAGCCAATCCCGGAACCCCTTCCAGTAAAATATGTCCGTTGGCGAGCAGTCCAATCAACAAGCGTTCGGTCATGTGTTTTTGACCAATAATTACCTTGTTCATTTCAAGGTAAATTAAATCAACAAATTGACTTTCGCGTTGAATTTTCTCGTTTAATTCTCTGATATCTGTTTCAATCATAGTACCTGATTTATTTTTATTCAGCGCAAATGTATTAAATCGTTAGAGAGATGCGCTGTTAACAGATGTTAAAGGAAATTTAGAAATGTTAAAGAGGGGGATTCTTGGGAATCCGGATGGGTATCTCAGAAAAGCACCAAATAGCAAGCATCAAATCTCAAACAATATCAAAATCCTAATTTTCGAAAAACCGAAACTACCTCGTTCATTGGGTTTGGGATATTTTTATTTTGAGATTGGAATTTATTTGGAATTTGGTGCTTGGGGTTTGGATTTTGAGGTTCACCTGTCACACCGACAGGAGTGGAGGCATCCAAGCACTACACTGCCAAGCACGGAAAACCTTTGGCAGAAGGGGCAGGTTGATGTCCGGGGGATTGCTTCGCTCCCTCGCAACTTCGCGGTTCACTCTCCCCGCATTCCAAAACGAAGCCCCTAATTTACGAGGAGTCCCGATAGCTATCGGGGCTCCGAAGCAAACTCCTCGAATAAACGACAGAGCTTCCCCAGTCGTCCTCCGACTCAAAGTCGGGGGACGACTTCTTTCAGGTAGTGAATACTCAGGAGACCCCTCGGCTCCACTACGTTGCGCTCGGGGTGACGCTATTGGAAAGGATTCGGCTCAGTGTCCGGGGTGACGAGCACTTATCAAAATAAACAAAAAAAATGCCTGCTCCCATAGTGGAAGCAGGCATTTTACATTTATTAAAACCGGAGAAACGCTAGTTAAAGATATAGCGGATTCCAATTTGCATTTGCCATTTGGAATTGATTGAAACATCCTGAATGTAGCTTTCTTTCAGGTTTGTATCGAAACTGAAGTATGGCGTTCCACTGTTGTCGATGCCTTGAACAGTAATAGGTGTATTGGTTCTCGGGAGTTTGTAAACACCCCAGTTGGAGTTAAGCATATTACCAAAATTAACAATATCAAACGAAAGCTGTAACTTATTCACCTTGTCACCTACTTTAAACTTGAAGTCCTGCATAAAGCGTAAGTCGATTTGAGCATACCAAGGCAACATGGCACCATTACGTTCAGCATATTTTCCTTTGCGAGTGCTTAAATAATCATCCTGGTTGATAAATGACTCCAAGGCTGACCACTGGGCATCAGCATCGGAGGCAGGAATGGCGACACCGTCATCGCCAACAGTTCCAAAATGGATATCGCTTTTATCTGCCGGAACATAAAGCAAATCGTTGTTCATGATGTTGTCATGATTTAAATCACCGGCATAAACAAACGAGTATCGGTTTCCTTTTCCAGCCTCGAAAAACATCCCGAATGTGGAACGAAACATACCATAATCAACACCATAGTTAGCCGAGGAGATAATACGATGTTGCAAACCGTAACGCGACCATGAAACAGAAGGCGTATTGGGATTACCTACAATGGGGTTACGCTGAAAAGCATCGGCTGCTATTTCGGCAGGAATAGAGGTGTAATCTCTTGAACTCAGGTAAGTATAGGCCAAATCAAAGTACAACCCAAAGCTGGTCATTTTCGAAATTTTACCGGTAAGGGTAAACTGGCTTCCCTCTTTTACATTATCCAGCACGATGGTTCCCGCATCCAGAAAACCGATGGCATCCGGATCGGAAGAGTAGATATTTGCTTCGGGGAAACTGGCAAAAATCTGACGATTGTCGCCTGTTCCCGAAAGCTGACCTGTCGGTGGTTTCATGTTGTAGTTACGATGAACCACAGCGTTGATATCTTTCCCGTAAATCCCCTCGATGGTTAACACCCAGTTGTTTTTCGTTTTCCAGTCGAAAGCCAGGTCGGTTTTCCAAATTTGAGGAAATTTAAAATCATCGGAAGTAGCATTAACCTGGAAAGTGTAGCCCGGGTTAATCCCGGCATTGGAAGCCTGGTTACCCAACCATACAAAAGGAATACGGCCGGTAAAAATTCCGGTACCACCACGCAGCTGGAAGGTGTTTTTTCCGGTGATGTCCCAGTTAAAGCCTACCCGTGGCGACCACAATGGAATATTTTTAGGCCATTTAGCCGGATCAACTTTAACCGGATCGCCATTTTCATCAACCCAACCGTCAAAGTTCTCCACCTCTTTTACTCCATCGGTAACAGGAATTGAATTCAGATAAATAGGCATATCCATTCTAACGCCGTACGAAAGGTTGAAACGGGGATTAACCTGAAACTCATCTTGTAAATAAACGGCAAACTGCATGACATCAACATACGACCAGCTGTATGGTTTGCTGGATGCATCAGTAACCTGCTGGTTAAAATCGACATCAGTATCAGGATTAAAGTCAGGGTCGGAAGCTTTTTTGTTATTAAGAAAATCCTGAACCGAACCAAACATATCCCAGGGATAGTAAAAAAGGTTAAAAGAGTTTTCAAAATAGAACCTTTCTAGCGAAACACCACCGGTGATGGTGTGTTTGTCGGCAAAATAGGTAATATCATCGGTAAACTGGTATACATCCTGATTTAACACATTGTGGGTTGAAAACATCTCGGAACCAAAGGTAATGGCCAGATTTCCATTTTCATCAAAAATATCAACCACAGGGAATGGTGTCGATTTTGGTTCGCGATGGTCGCGGAAAGCGGTATATCCCAACATCATTTTGTTGGAAATTTTGTTATGATAATTGGATTTCCACTCACCCATAATGGAGTTGATTTTGTTAAAGATCCGGTACGATGAATTTTCGAATGGCAAACGATAGGAGGTTGGCCCCCGGCCTATAATAGCCTCGGGATGTGGTAAGATATCTTTATAGGCATCCAGCATATTGTAACGAATGGTAATTTGCTGGTTTTTTGAAACGTTCCAGTCCAGCTTAGCCAAAAATTTGTTATTTGACTTGGAGTGGTTGTAACCCTGATAGACACCCGGATCGTAGCCCCAATAATCGCGCAACCTGTTTTGGATGGCAATTAAATCAGCTTCGTGAACCGAAGTTACATTTGGTTCTCCTGTATTTTCGCCATTATCGGCCACAAAGCCATGAGCCAGTTCGGTTCGGCGAACACCTTCGGCACTAACAAAGAAGAATAATTTATTCTTAATAATAGGGCCTCCCACCGTAAAACCAAACGAGTTATCTTTAAAATCGTTGTTGGGCGATTCGGTACTTCCAACTTTTTTACCAATCATTTTATCATTTTTCATGTAATAATAAACGGAAGCTTTAACATCGTTAGTTCCCGATTTGGTAATGGCATTAACGCCGGCACCTGTAAACCCACCCTGACGAACATCGAAAGGAGTTAACGAAACGGCAACCTGTTCGATAGCATCCAACGAAACCGGCTGCGCATCCGACTGTCCACCGGGGGTAGCATAATCAAGGCCAAATGAATTATTAAAGATAGAGCCATCCAGCGAAAAGTTATTGTACAGGTTGTTAATGCCTCCAAAGCTGTTTCCATCACTTTGTGGTGTAAGGCGTGTTAAGTCTTGCTGACTACGTTTGATAGTAGGCATGGTTGAAATCTGCTTTTCACCCACGTTGGTAGAAGCACCCTTTCTGTCAGGATCAAACAAATCGTCTTTATCGTATGAAACCACTACTTCATCCAACTGATCAGCGGCTTCGTAAAGAGTCATGTTAACAACCCCTTTTTGGTTCAATTTAAGATAAACATCATCTTCCACACCATCTTTATAGCCCACATACGAAACAGTAACCTTATAGGGGCCACCCACGCGCATGTTGGTAATACGGTAAAAACCATCCGACTGTGTAATAGCGCCATACATGGTACCGGTAGGAACGTGCACGGCTACCACGTTGGCAGGAAACAAGGGATCCCCGTTCTTATCGACTACCCGTCCATTTAACGAAGAGGTTGTTACCCCTTGCGAAAACAGCATCGATCCTGTTAACAGCAAGGCTAACAATACTACAAATTGTAAAGGTTTTTGATTCATA
>QMPP01000158.1 GCA_003650425.1 Bacteroidota bacterium
CAGCCCTTAGTCTTACATCAAAGTTTTCAAGCGAAACATAATCATAATTTTTAAAAATATATTTAACAAGGGTTGTTTTCCCTGATTGCCTTGGCCCTGTAACGGTTACAACCGGAAACTTTTCTGTAAGTTGTACAAGCTTTTCCGTTATTTGTCTTTTTATCATATTGCAAATATAGCACAATATTGCATTTGTAATGCAATATTGTACCAAAATAAATCGCAAATAACAATTATCTTGTCTTGTTCATCTCAAAAAAGATGAGTTACAAATTCATTATTTCTATCGAAAAGAAACCCATGACCAGCAATTTCGCCTCTTCGGCAACACCCGATAATCAGACTATGTAATAACTATGCTTTTTTCCTGCCAACTTTATAGCCCCACGTAGCAAAGAAAAAGATAATCAGGTAACAGGGAATAAGGATAGAATAGGCTAACGTACTTCCTATGGAAGGTATTCCCGACAAATAACCATATAGCAGGGGAATGGTTGCCCCTCCGGCAATGGCCATAATCATAAAGGCAGAGCCCAGTTTAAGATATTTGCCCAATCCATCAATGGCAAGCGGCCAAATGGCAGGCCACATGATAGAGTTGGCAAAACCTAGTGCAGCAATAAATAAAACCGAAGTAAAGCCGGTTGTAAGCACCGCCACCAAAGTAAATGCAATACCAAGAATGGAAAAATACTTTAGTGCTTTTTGCTGAGAGATGTATTTGGGAATGGCAATAATACCGAGAAAGTAACCTGCAATCATCGCAATCAGTGTAAACGAAGAAAAGAACTTGGCTTCATCAATACTAAAACCGAGCGACTTTCCATAATTAATAAGCGTATCAACGGAAACCACTTCTGCGCCCAAATAAAAGAACAGAGTAAGGACACCCAGCCAAAAGTAAGGAAACGAAAAAATACTCCTGTGAACAGGTTCCTTATCCGAATGTTCTTCCTCTTCAGCCTCCACTTCAGGTAACGAGGAATACTTAACAGCCAACGCCATAATTATTAACACCACTGCCATAACAGCATACGGCAGAATCACTTTAGAAGCCAGTGTATCCAAAATTCCGGTGCGTTGAGCGGCATCAGTAATTCCTTCCAATTGATTCCCAATTTTATCAATACGGGACAAACCAATGGATCCCAATATAATCGGGCTTAAAATACCGGCAAACTTGTTGGCAACGCCCATGATACTAATTCGTTTGGCAGCACTTTCGATTGGCCCCAAAATCGTTACATAAGGGTTGGAAGCTGTTTGCAAAATGGCAAGACCGGTTCCTTGCACAAACAACCCCAATAAAAACCATGTATAAGTACGTGTATGGGCAGCGGGTATAAATATTAAAGCACCAATAGCCATAATGAGCAAACCCAATGCCATCCCGTTTTTAAATCCTGTTTTCTTTAATACCATTGATGAGGGCAATGCCATCACGAAGTATGAAATATAAAATGCAAAAGTTACCAGATACGACTCAAACGAAGTGAGCTCACAGGCCGTTTTTAAAAAAGGTATCAACGTGGCATTGAGCCAGGTTACAAACCCGAAAATAAAAAACAAAACCCCGATTATAATAATGGGAAGCAAATAATTTTCCTTCTGTGCCGAAACCGCTGTTGATCCTGAACCGTTTTGCATTGATGTAATTTTTAATCGTGAAATAATTCCATCCACTAATATTAATGGCCGCACAATAATAATAAAAAAAGTCGGGCTAAAATTAATTTAACCCGACTTTTTTAAAATATTTACAAAACTTAGCGTTGAATTGCTAATTTTTGAGAAAATAGCTTTCCGCCAATATGCATCTTCATCAAATAAATACCGTTAGAAATATTAGCGTTGGATGCCCAGGTTAACTGATGCTGACCGGCAGCAAGGAATTCATTAGCCGGTGTGGCAACTTTTTGGCCTTGCAGGTTAAAAATATCAACAGTAGTTTGTGCATCTTCATTAAGGGTAAACGAAATAGTGGTTGATTGTTTGACAGGATTAGGATAAACTGATAAATTAATATCGGTAGTACTGTTTTCACCAATACCAACATATTGCAACATCTCTTTATGGCTATTCATAATTTCTTTGGTATCGAGATTCTGAACAAAGCAATAAAATTACCTGACAGTATAACAGAAAGAAAAGTTGCAAATAAAACCTTTTGCATATATTTCATAAGCATTTTGCCATTATTTATTGTAATTTTGAGCCTAAGTAGCAGTTCAGGTTGTCTTGTGTATTATAAGTGATTTATAACAGTCTGCTTGAAAATAGTTTGTTAAAATAATAACCTTTATTTATAAAAAGGAAATGTTCTAATCATGTTAAATAAAATATTTCGATCAGGGATTATTTTAATGTTTGTTGCATTCACCCCATTCACCAATCAGGCACAAAACAAGTGTAAAGTGCTGGTAAAGGAGATTAGTGCCCAATATCACGGAAAATGTAAAAAAGGGTTAGCGAAGGGAAAGGGTAAGGCAGAAGGAGTTGACACCTATACCGGTCACTTTAAAGCGGGTTATCCCGAAGGAAAAGGAACCTATTTATGGGCAAATGGCGACAGTTATACCGGAGAATGGGAACAAGGTAAACGATCGGGTGAAGGAGTGCTTACACTTCACTTTTCGGATGGTGATTCTATTGTAAAAGGTTTATGGAAAGATGACAAGTATTTGGGGCCTGTTCCACCTAAACCGGAGGTAATACACAGTACAGGAGTTGACCGGTACACTTTTTTAAAGACAGGTAATCTACGAAACAGGGTACTAATTGATGTATATCAAAACGGATCAAGAAACAAGGCTCTATTTGATTTGATGATTAGCAGCACCAGCGGATCGAAAGCCTTTGTAGGAAATTCGTTTGGATACGAGTTTATCGATTTTCCGGTTAGAATAAAGGTAATGTATTACACCTACAATAAATTACACTCGCAACAAATTTATGTTAAATTTGAATTTGTTATTTCGGAACCGGGCGATTGGCGGCTAACACTATACAATTAAAAACCTATCCTGCTGATTGTGCTACAACAGAAATCCGAAGTTCTTCGGAATCAAAAAGCTCGGTAACCATTCTTTTTAAGGAGCGCCTTGCCCGCGATAATTGCGACTTGGAGGTATTAACCGATATCTCCAGTAATGATCCGATTTCTTTGTGTGAATAGCCCTCAATTACGTTCAGGTTAAAAACTGTACGATATCCGTCAGGCAAATCTTTAATAATATTCAGCAACTCTTCATGGTTCATTTTAGCCACCGCGTTAATATCGTTTTCGTTGGCTACATAATATTGAACACTCTCGGGATCTACCCCTTTTGCAATCAAATTTTTTCGTTTGTAAAAATTAAGTGCTGAATTTACCATGATTTTTCGCAGCCACCCTTCAAAGGAGCCTCGTCCGGTAAAATCCTTTAAATAACGAAACACCTTAATAAATCCTTCCTGAAGGATATCTTCAGCATCGGTAGCATTTTTAGCATAGCGTAAACAAACGCCAAACATAGCAGGCGAATATTTTTCGTACAACTTAAATTGTGCCTGCCGTTCTTTATTAAGACACTGGCGGATGATTTCTTTTTGACCAAGTAATTTATTTTCCATAATTGCCTTTTGTAAATGTCGAAATTGAATGTTTTTTTTAACCTTGCGCTAGCAAATGTAAAATTATAATATTAGGAACCACATTCAAGGACTTCTACAAAAATACTACACGCTATTTATCACTTCTACAAGGTACTGAAGACACCACTACACAATATGTTCTATATAGCTGTTTATATAATAGTTAAATATTTTATACTACTACATTTTGTTAAAGGCAACTTATATAATCGGTTAAGCTCGTACTGTTATCAATACCACATTTTTTTCTTAGCCTGTAACGGCTCATTTCAACTGCTTTTACCGAAGTGTTGTTGATAGAAGCGATTTCTTTGGAGCTTAATTTTAGCTTCAGCATAGCACATAGTCGCTCTTCATTTTTTGTGAGGGTGGGAAAATGTTCTTTAATCTTATGAAAAAAACCATCATAGGTTTGACTTACCTTTTGATCGAAAAGATCGATGTCTTCCTGAATTTTGAGCACCTGTTTAATATTTATACTCATCTCTCTAAGCCGCTTGTTAGTTTCAGAATCACCATTTTTTGACAGCTCCCGCAGATCGTGAACCAACTCATTAAGCAACTTATTTTTTTGAACAATATGGAGAGCAAAGCTCATTAAGTCGTTGTCTTTTCTATTCAGCTCCGATTTAAGCAACTCCTGCTGGGTTTTATGCAACTCTGATTCCTTTTCGCGAAGCTGGCGTTGTTTTTTCACTATTATCTTGTATCGAACGGTAAGCAGCACACCGCTTAAAAAAATGATGATTAGTATGGCAATAAGAATGTTCATCTTTAGCTGATAAATCTTCTTGTCTTTTGTAAGCATCCCTATCTCATACTGTTGTATTTTATACTGAGTATTGTCCAACTCGGTTAGCAATTGTGTTTTAATAGCAGCAATATTATTTTTTTCGTTCATCTTAAAAATCGAATCTTTATACGTCTCGAAATGCTTAAAGTACACCAATGCTTTTTGAGGGTCATTATTTTTTTCGTAAGCCAAACTCAACCCCTTAAGGGCTCTCATAAAATAGCGGTGATAGTCGTGTTTGGCAGCATTATTTTTTGCCCTATTGAAATATTCAATGGCTTTGTTATACTGCTCAAGTTTCATGGCATTCTTTCCCATCAGAACCAAAACACTGGCAATATTCTCCTGGTCGTTAGCCTTTTGGTAATACTGCAAACTCTGTTGATAATAGGTTAAGGCATCGTCAGGTCTGTCCATGGTATAATAGGTAACTCCTATATTTTCCATGTTAATGGCCATTTTTCTTATGTCGTTCATCTCGCGATGTATGGCCAGACTTTGTTTGTAGTAATCGAAGGCTTTCTGATAGTCGCCCCGGTATCGTTCAATTTCGCCAATGTTGTTGAGTGCTTTTCCAATGCCGGTTTGGTCGTTAATCTCTTCGCTAATTAAAAGTAGCTGATGGTAATAGTTGTAAGCTTTGTCTTTATCATGAAGGCTTAAAAACAGACTACCCAAATTGTCGTACGATGCCGCCATGAGTTTTTTATCGTTAAGCTCTATGGCGATATCCATCATTTTGTTATAGTACGAAAGAGCCTTATCCAACTCAAAGTTATTACTGTAATACATCCTCCCGAGATGACCGTAAACGGTGGCTAACTCTTTTTTATTACCAAACTCTTTATACAGTTTTTCGCTAATCAGAAAATAGTTAATGGCAGGCTGGAGATTGTTTTCGGTAATATAAAGCTCCCCCATCAGACGGTTGATATCGGCCAGAATTTCTGACGACTGCACATCGTGTGCAAACGACAAAGCTTCGCGGTTATCGACCAATGCCTGCTGCGGATCAGATTTCTTTAGCGAGTCAGCGCGCAAATACAGGTTCTGAGCCTTTGTGAGTAACTTCAGCTCACTACTGCTATCCTGCGGTACGGTGGAATTTGCAACGCAAGGATTTAATAACCACAGAAACAAAAGAGCAATAAGTTTTACTTTTGGTAACCGGCTGTCAAATGTTATAAAAGGATAGTATTGGTGCTGTATTTTCATCTACTCATAGGGATCGGTCATCGGAATCACATAATACTCTCCCGTACGGGGATCTTTATAAAATTTAGAAAACCCGTTTATACTTTCAATATTTGCATCCACAGCGCCTTTTATAAATACTGTGTTGGCAACATCCACTTCGCCGGTAATACGCAATGCCGAATCAGCAACTACTACCTGAGGCCGCGCAGAAGGTATCAATCCTGCATTTTGAAAAATAAGAACCCAAATCCCGGCAGCTATTAATACCAATATGGTTTTAACAAATCTTGTACTCAACTCTTCCATGGTAAAAGGTTTTTTTTGATTGAAGCCCAAAAATATTGAAATTAACGGTTATAACAAAATTGATTTTCAAGTAATGCCATTGTTCCTCATCAAATTGTAAACAATCCTGAAAAATTAACTATTTTTGAAACCATTCTACCCCAAACACAATAAATCCTATGAACAAAGTCAGCGGTTTTCTTTTTATCCTGTTACTCTTTCCGGGATGTCTATACTGCCAAAAAAAGAGTGTTTACGAAAAAAACCTGAACGTCATCAGAGATATTTCCGTTTATCATCAAACAATTAATCAAAATTCCAACAACAAGCTGGTTGAAATTAATAAATATATACCGGATATAATTTTGGATATTAGGTACGCTACTTCCAATAATTTTACCGGCATGCAAATTTACAACCAGCCAAAAGCCTTTACGAGGCTGCCTGTTGTCAAGGCTCTCAAACATGTTCAAAAGGAGTTAAAACAAACCGGGCTCGGATTAATTATTTATGATGCTTACAGACCCTACACCGCAACCGTTAAGTTTTACGAGGTTTACCATGACACAAACTATGTTGCTTCGCCCTATAGTGGCTCGCGCCATAATCGGGGGGCCGCTGTCGATATAAGTCTTGTAGATTTAAAAACAGGAAAAGGGTTGGAGATGCCCACCCCTTTTGATGATTTTACGGAAAAGGCACATCCGGACTATACGGATCTGCCGGCACAGGTTATTAAAAACCGTCAATTACTGATAGATATAATGAAACGAAACGGTTTTACTGTATACCCTTCCGAATGGTGGCACTACGATTTTAATGGGTGGGAGAATTTTGAAATTATGGATTTGACCTTTGAACAACTAACGGAATAGCGCACACCAGCGGCACAGAAATTACTGCTCTAACCTCAGCTTTACTCTTCAAATACTTTTATTGAAAACTCCCCGTTATCAAGAACTCCATAGGTAAAATGGGTAAGCCAATCGCCCAAAATAACCAATGATGAATGTTCCTTTATGGCCGTGTTAACGGTAATGTGGCGATGTCCGAAAACAAAATAATCGATATCAGGCATAAGCTCCAGTTTGCGCATCGCGTACTGATACAGCATCTCTTCTTCCAAAGGAATCTGTTTTCTTTTTACCTTTTGGCGAGCAACGTTGGCCAACCGACTTCGGTTTGAGAAAAAAAGTCCCATGGCTGTTCCAATATCGGGATGAAGCCATTTAAATAAA
>QMPP01000159.1 GCA_003650425.1 Bacteroidota bacterium
AATTGATTGCTAAAGTAGAAAAAAGATTTTCACACTACAAAGATAGACATAATAAAAAAAGCTGTTTCTTTATAAACGTTAAACAAACGGTTTTATTAATAATGAGACGAACCATTTTTATATTTGTTACAGGCCTGTTTCTGCTTACGGGATGTGCATCGAACCGCCATGTCCACCATCGTAAAAAACACAATCCTCATGGTTGCAATTGCTCTAAGTGGTCGTATAACCAAAATGGGAACAGGGAATATCAGTTTTTATCATTAACACCCAAAGTCAATTTTTTATTACATTTGCACAAAACGTAAAGGTTATGTTATTCACTACCTATACATCGCGCAAATCTATTTTCCTTAACATCAAGGAACGCGATTCATTTCATTACTAATATCAGGCTACCCACCCTTCAGCCTCATTTTTCTTTTTTCATTTTCTTAAATTTTATTAGTCATGAAATTACCTTTTGCAGAATCGTATAAAACAAAAATGGTGGAATCCATCCGCCGCAGCACGCGCCAGGAGCGTGAGCAATGGATAAAAGATGCTAAGTTTAATCTTTTTAACCTGAAGAGCAAACAAGTATTTATTGACCTGCTTACCGACTCCGGAACAGGAGCCATGAGCGACAAGCAGTGGTCGGAGATGATGCTTGGTGATGAAAGTTATGCCGGAGCCTCTTCCTATTATAAGCTTAAAAATGCTATTAAGGAAATTACAGGATTCAATTATTTTTTACCCACCCATCAGGGAAGAGCGGCTGAAAACGTGCTTTTTTCAACGCTGGTAAAAGCGGGAGATATGGTTCCCGGGAATTCGCATTTCGACACCACCAAAGGACACATCGAGTTTCGCCATGCCCATGCCATCGACTGCACCATTGATGAAGCCTTTCATACAGAGACAGACTACCCTTTTAAGGGTAATGTTGATTTAAATAAGCTGGAAGAGGTTTTGAAAAAGTATCCCAAAGAGCAGATTCCTCTGATTATTGTAACCATCACCAATAATACATCCGGAGGCCAGCCGGTTTCGATGAAGAATATGCGGGAGGTACATGCTCTGGCCGATAAATATGGTATTCCCGTCTATTTTGATTCAGCACGTTTTGCCGAGAATGCCTACTTTATCAAGGTTCGCGAAAAGGGTTATGCCGATAAAACCATCCGTGAAATAGTAAAAGAGATGTTTTCGTATGCCGATGGTATGACCATGAGCAGTAAAAAAGATGCCATTGTAAACATGGGTGGATTTATCGGTTTTAATAACAAAGACGTTTATGATAAGGCTACCATGTACAATATCTTATTTGAAGGCTTTATCAATTATGGTGGCATGTCGGGCAGGGATATGAACGCCTTGGCGCAGGGACTTTTTGAAGGAACCGAATTTGATTATCTTGAAACCCGCATCAGGCAGGTGGCTTATCTTGGTCAACAGCTGCGCGATTACGGCATCCCTACACAATACCCTTTTGGTGGTCACGCCATTTTTGTTGATGCAAAAAAGTTTTTACCCAACATACCAAAAGAGGAGTACGCAGCTCAAACACTAGGTGTAGAACTTTACCTCGAAGGTGGTGTTCGCGGCGTGGAAATAGGAACCATTTTAGCTGACCGCGATCCAGACACGGGCGAAAACCGTTATCCTGATTTGGAGTTGCTGCGCCTGGCTATTCCTCGAAGGGTGTATAGCGATAACCATATAGATTATATAGCTGCTTCGCTAATCAATGTTTTTGATCGCAGAAACGAGATTAAACACGGTTTTAAAATTATTAAAGAGGCTCCTATTTTGCGGCATTTTACCGTGGAGCTTGAGCGGTTATAAACATTACCGTTGCTATATCCGGCCAGATAACCGATAGCAGTATTATTGTTTGCATTGGTTGAATCAAGGGCATCTAAACCAATGGCCACGTTATTGTAACCTGAAATATTCACCAAGAAAAACGAAGTTTCCTGTTCCTGTTTGTGAGATTCTACCATGAACTTCTAACGGAGCCTGGGGGGTTACCGTACCAATACCCACCGAATCGGTTAAGGTATAAATGTAATTGCCGATTTTATCCCATCCGGAAACACCGTGCCCTATTTTTACCCAGGTGCTGTTTTTATAATGAACTTGTTTAAAGTTAACTCACTAACTGTTTATGAAAGATATTGAAAATAATTAAATCTAACTTTAAACAAGTTCATAATAAAATGTACTGTCCTCTGTATCATAAACCATAAGTCCTTGTGCCGGTGAGGTTATGGCATTACGTTGGGTTGTTGTCATACGCGGGATGAGCAATCCTTTAGTTGAGGATTTAATATCCAACATGGCCGAACCGTCAGGTTGCGAACCGTCGGTATTAACCGCTACTTGCGAAAAAGCTGTTGTAAAAAGCAAGGTAACTGTAAGGGTTCAGTAATAGTTTTTTCATGATTAAAACATTTAAAATTAGTATTTAAGTTAATTATCCTGTTTCCGAAAGGAAGCCCGCACGTTTTCTTACGAAAAGTGCGGGCAATCAAAACCAAATTCCTACCTTTGGTTAATTAATTTTTTCAGTTGTTCTATTTCTTGTTTTAACTTATCGATTTCATATAGTTTATTCTGTAATTCTGATATTTTTTCATTTTGTTTTTTTATAGTTTGTTGTTGTTCTTGTACGGCTTTAACAAGAGGGACAACGAATGAGGCATAGCGAATGGAATAAACAGAATGTTCATTCCCGGGATGAACCACCCCGCTGAAATTATAATTAATTTCTTTCGCGGCTTTTTCTACATCCTGAGCCAAAAAACCGGTATATTCAATGTTTTCCTGCTTCTCTATTGCTTTAAGTTCATTATCGTTTACTTTTACATTTAAGAAGCTGTTTAGTTTATTAATATCCCAATGATAAGTAACCGGTTTTAATTTCATTATAAAATCTAAACCATGAACATTGTTTTTTATATCTTGCTTAAATCGTTTGTCGGAATAGGTGCTCCACCCGACTTGTCCGGCAATTTCATGGATTTCTGTATTTCCTATATGAATAGTATTTGAATCAGTAATTGCCGCATTGTAACCCAGTGAGGTTGTATTAGCTACAATATTAAACGGATAGTTATTACTGGCATAGGAGCCAATGGCTGTATTATAATCTCCTGAGTTATTGTAGTGTAAAGCTTCAATACCGATGGCTACATTATTGTTTCCTGTTGTGTTTACATATAGAGCAGATTTACCTATAGCTGTATTAGAATAACCTGTAGTATTGTTGATTAAAGAAGCATCACCAACAGCGGTGTTGGATGATCCACTTGTATTATGTAGTAGTGAGCCGCTGCCATAAGTAGTATTATTATATCCATCGGTGTTTGAATAAAGGGATTTATAACCGCAAGCTGTATTAGAATAACCTGTGGTATTACTGAATAAAGATTTTGAGCCAATGGCTGTGTTTTCATAACCCTCCAATGTAGTATAATCTGCTCCTTCACCATTATGATAAAGAGCCGAATCACCAATAGCAACAATGTTTGGAATGACCGTGTTAATATAAAGAGCATGTGTACCAACAGCAATGTTTGAATATCCGGTTGTGTTTCTATAGAGAGCCATGCTGCCATCGGCTGTATTACTATATCCGCCCGTGTTAGAATATAGTGATTTGTAGCCAGATGATGTGTTATTTGTTCCTGTCGTGTTAGTGTATAAAGCTTTATCGCCAAAAGCACTATTATAATAACTTGTCGTATTGTGATACATTGCCTGATAACCGGTTGCTGTGTTTGAATGGCCTGAGATATTTGAATAAAGTGCCTGATAACCGTTGGCAACATTGAATGACCCCGTGTTCAAGTATAAAGATTGACAACCTGTTGCTGTATTGTAACTTCCTGTTGTAACAGAATAGAGTGTTTTATATCCGTTTGCAGTATTACATGAGCCGGTGGTATTTGAATATAATGAATTATTTCCCAGCGCACTATTATTAAGCCCTGTTGTGTTTGACAGTAATGAACTTTTACCTACAGCTGTATTTGCTATTGCGTCCCAGCTATACGAGGCTCCGATTCCATTATTAAATAATGCCGAATCACCAATTGCCACTAAACCCGAAATGTTTACATTTTTTGCAAGCGCTTCATCTCCTATGGCAGTATTTGAACTTCCTGTTTCGTTTAAATTTAGTGCATTATGACCAATTGCAACATTATTATTTCCTGTTGTGTTTATAAAAAGAGAAGCCACACCATAAGCGCAGTTATAGTTTCCCTGAGTATTAGAAACCAACGAAAGTACACCTGTTGCTGTATTGTTACCTCCGGTTGTATTATCTCCAAGAGCACGATATCCCAATGCAGTATTGTATATTCCTGAAGTATTTGCATAGAGTGTTTTATAACCAAATGCTGAATTTTTCCATCCTTCTGTATTCGAGAAAAGAGCCCGTGAACCCATTGCCGTATTTTCGCTTCCTGATGTATTTGAATAAAGAGACGAATCGCCTACAGCTACAAGGTTTGATTTTGTTGCATTGTTATTTAATGCTGCAATACCAATCGCTATATTGTAATTACCGGAAGAATTATTAAACATTGCACTATTTCCAATAGCGATATTATTTTCTCCGGTGTTATTTAAGTGCATCGTTTGGTTTCCTAAGGCTGTATTATAAGAAGCTGTAGTATTAAAAAGAAGAGCTTCGTTTCCTAAAGCAACATTATTATTGCCTTCGGTATTATAAGACAGTGCATCGTCTCCTACTGCTGTATTTTCTTTACCTGATGTATTTGAAAGTAAGGTATTCCATCCAATAGCTACATTATAGTGTCCATTGGTATTTAATTGCAAAGCTTTATATCCAATGCCCGTGTTATTCATAGTTGATTGAAGATTATCACCTTCCCCCGCATTTTCACCTACATAGACCGAATTACCGGTGCCTGTAACAGCAATTTTACCATGAACATCAAGACGAGTTGTAGGTGTATTTGTTCCAATGCCAATACTATCGTTAAAGGTGTAGATAAAATTGTCGTTTTTGTACCATCCGGAAACACCGTACCCTATTTTTACCCAGGTGCTGTTTTTATAATAATAAAATGTACTGTCCTCTGTATCATAAACCATAAGTCCTTGTGCAGATGAGGTTATGGCATTACGTTGGGTTGTTGTCATACGCGGGATGAGCAATCCTTTAGTTGAGGATTTAACATCCAACATGGCTGAACCGTCAGGTTGCGAACCGTCGGTATTAACCGCTACTTGCGAAAAAGCTGTTGTAAACAGCAAGGTTAACATGAGGATAAGTAATAATTTTTTCATAATGATTAGATTTAAGATTGGTGAAAACTATTTTTCCCCAAAGGGAAGAGGATGTCTAAAAAGGCCTTTATAACAACCGTGTCAGATTGAGCGGAGTCAAAATTGGTTTATTACCAGCGTAATACATCCTTCGACTTCGCTCAGGATGACACAGTACGTAACTTTTTAGACAGCCTCATTACAAACCAAACTCCTACCTTTGATTTTATATTTTTTTTCTTGCAATAATTTCATCATGGCTGTTTTTAATTGTAACTGTATAATTTTTATCGGACTTTATGTTATCAACCAATAAAAAATCTTTGTTATGAAGTAAATATTTGTACATTGTTTTTCCCTCATGATCGATTAATACAATCGTGTGGTTTTTAATAACCCTGTCAAATTGAAAAAAAGCGTGCGTACCAAAACGCGAAACAATCAGGTTCATAACAAAGCGATTTAAAAAAAACTAAATTACACAGCATATACCCATCATATCAAATTTATCATGGCTACATTATGGCTACAAGCGTGTTATTTTAGGGCTACTGCTTCGTAGCTTTCAACCCTAATATAATGAAACTCAATACATAATCAGTTGTTAAAATTAACACGATAAAATATCGATAAAACAATAATTTGATTACTTTTATACTTTTAGTAAAAGTTATACTGGTATGAAACGTATTTTTAAATACGGCCTGGTGGTAGTTTTTTTTACATTATCAGTAAATGGATTACCGTACATTAATAATAAATCGTCGGGTAGCAACCTGAAAACATCCTACGAAACGAAACAACAGTATTTCCAGAAACAGGTTCAACGATACTGGTATATTTCTCCCGACACTTCTCTTTTATTCGCCGACAGTGCATTGTCGATGGCAAAAAGAAAAAACAAGTTACGTGATCTTTCATATTTTAATTTATTAAAAGGTATCGCTTATTATTATCAAGGTAAAAATGCGTTAGCCATTACCACGTTTAAGAAATCGCTTCGGTATAAACAGGGCGGTTCGGGAGATAAATTAACAGCAAGTACAAACAATATGCTTTCGTTGGTTTACCGAAATATCGGAAAATACGATTCGGCTATTTACTATTCAAAAAAAGCATTGTATATTAGAGAACATAACACGAAAGATTCTAATGATATTGCAGGATCGTGCGATAATTTAAGCACAATTTATAACAAAACGGGCGAATACGACAGTGCCATTATTTATTCATTGAAAGCCGCTAAGATATTTGAAAAATTAAGAAATAAAAGAGAGCTGGCTTATACATGGGGAAATCTTTCAAACCTTTACAATGCAACCGGTAACAAAAAAAATTCTTATCGGTTTCTTAAAATGGCGTATGAAATTTTAAAACAGGACGGTAACGAAGGGGACTATGCCGAAATACTTGAGAACCTTGGCGGATATTTTTTCGATTCAGGCTCCCTTGATTCGGCCATGTTCTATTTTAAGAAAGCCTCTGCGTTATACAAAAAACTGGAACGCTACGATGGCTATGGTGATTCTAAAAGAGCCATTGGGGAAATATACTTGCGGCTTGAAGAAAACAAAAAAGCAGAAAGGGAGTTTACAGAAGCCTATCAACAGTTTAAAAAATCAAAACGTATTGTTGATTTGATAGAAACAAAAGTTTTTCTTGCAGAAATCGAACTTCGAAAATCGAATTATTCCAAGGCAAAACAGTATCTTGAAGATGCTTCGTCGATGGAAAAAAACATTCATTCCAACAAGTTGAGGTTAAGAATCTTAAAAGAAAAAGAAAAGTTGATGGAACAATGGGAAAAGCAGAC
>QMPP01000160.1 GCA_003650425.1 Bacteroidota bacterium
ATATTTCAATATGATTTTCCAACTGTTTTCATTTTAAAAGTTACAAGCCTACACCAAAGCCAATCCTGATAACCGGATTAGTATAGGGTGAATATTGGGTATCGAGCACGTTGTAAAGAATTCCCACGTGAAGAAAAGTCATGCCCATCTGCCGGTAAATTCCGCCCCCGAGAAAGAGGCCGGATACCCACCGACGGCTTTTTCCATCGTTTATACCCGCCGGGTAATATTGTGTATTCAGCTCCTCAAATTCCGCATGCAGAAAAAGCATTTTCAAAAAATGATACCGCATAAAAATACTGGCGCCCATATCATGATACGATGTTTTAACCCCATAATAAGTATATTTGCTATAAATATAGGTTAACCGAGTGCCAGCATCCAATGCCGAAGTAACACGGTAGCCAATAATTGGGGAAATTTCAAAATAGGCACTGGTATTAGACCAACCGCCCCCGATATTTCCCCCAATATAAATTTTACTCAAAGGAGAAACCGCTTTACGAGGCTGATTTTTCTGATTGGCCTGCTGCTTACCGCCCGTGGTATTTTCGTATTGTGCATGGACTGTGCCGAAGCTGAGCATTATTACCATGACTAATAATAACTTAGATTTCATTTTTTTGCAGTTTTTGTGGTTTGAATTATCTTGCTAAAAATACAATATTTTTCCAATTGAATCGTATTGATGCCAGTAAGTGCTTTGGCATTTTGTTAAAACCTTATCTTTGCGGCGTTTTTATCAAAGTTTAAAGCAAAAGAACAAAAATCAAAATTAGTAACGATGAATTTCACCTTCTTAAAAAGGTTTTTAATACTCTCCGCATTTTCAATGCTTTTGGTTTGGACCTCCTCCTGCAAAAAAGATAT
The DNA here is from genome assembly GCA_003650425.1 of Bacteroidota bacterium. Classification (GTDB taxonomy): domain Bacteria; phylum Bacteroidota; class Bacteroidia; order Bacteroidales; family F082; genus B16-G9. Next base: position 871 of record QMPP01000160.1, read on the forward strand.
TTTAAACGATGACCCCTCTTTAAAATTAACTTTTTCGAATGACTCAGTAATTTTTGACACAGTATTTACCTCGTTAGGGTCAGCCACCCACCGGTTAATGGTTTATAATCCCTCCACTTCCAAAATTATAATAAACTCCATCGCCCTTGCCGATGGAAGCAGCTCCGATTTCAGCATTAACGTGGATGGCGAACCTGGTGTTTCAGTAAAAGATATTGAGCTAACAGGTGGCGACAGTCTGTTTATCTTTCTAAGGGTTACCATCGACCCCAACAACGAGAATAACCCTTTCGTGGTGGAAGATGACCTTCAGTTTTTTACCAATGGTAACAATCAAAAGGTAAAGCTGGTGGCCTGGGGACAGAATGCTCACTACATTTTGGCAGACACTTACAATACCGGGTTTCCCCCATACAAGGTGGTAGCTGACAGCTTACAAACTGTTTACTGGACCGACGAAAAGCCTTATGTTATCTACGGTTACGCGGTGGTAGATTCGTATGGCAAACTAATTATTGACCCCGGAACACGAGTTTATTTTCATGATAAATCAGGATTACTGGCTTACTCCGATGCGGTACTAAAAGTGGAAGGCACCTTGGATAATCCTGTTTATTTCAGGGGCGACAGGCTGGAAGCTGAGTACAGCGACTTGCCGGGGCAATGGGACCGAATATGGCTTATGGAAAGTCAGCCCGGCGAAGACCACGAAATTAGAAATGCCATCATCGAAAACGGGTTTATCGGCATTCAGGCTGAAAGCTTCTTACACGTAACCACCAACAAACTTATTCTCGAAAATGTAACCATTCGTAACATGAACGGCATGGGCATTTTTTCAAGAATTTACAACATTTTGGGAGGAAACACGGTGGTAGCCAACTGTGGTGGATACTGCATGGCCTTTACCGGTGGCGGCAATTACAACTTCATTCAGACAACCTTAGCCAATTACTGGCAGTATGGTATTCGCAAAACTCCGGCGCTGTTTTTAAATAATTTCTTACTCGATTCGGTCGAAAACCCCATTCCTATCTCAATGCACTTCGACATGGGTAATAGCATTGTTTACGGGTACAACGATGATGAATTCGAAACCGAGATGGTTGAAGGAGCAGACTCTTCGTACTTCTTCGACCATGCTTTACTGAAAACCACCAGAAATGTTGGTAATGCCACGCTTTTTAAGTCGGTAATTATTAACGAAGATCCCCTATTTTTTAATACCGAAGCTAACGACTATCGACTTGACACCCTTTCGCCAGCCATCGACAAAGGGAGTGAAACCATCTCATCGCAAATACCAAACGATATTTTAGGAAACCCCAGAGGCATCCTTCCCGATTTAGGCGCTTACGAATTTGAACCGGGTCAGGGCGAAAAATAATCCTTATTATTGCAAAGTATTTCATTCCGTAAACAATGATTATTGCGATAGGAGGTTCCAGTACGGCAGGCAAATCAACGCTAGCTGCAAAAATTAGTGAGGTATACGACCACAAGAGAGTAAAAGTTCTTTGTCAGGATACCTATGTAAAATCCGAATCGGAAATCCCACTCATAAAAGGGCATATTGATTGGGAAGTGCCGGCCTCCATCGATTTTAAAAAATTTTACAACGCCATTATCATGGCATCAGAGCAATACGAAATTATTATTGCCGAAGGACTGATGATTTATTACCACCGCCAAACCGTTGATTTGTTTAACAAACGCCTGTTTGTTGAAATCGACAAAGCAACTTTTTTAAAACGCAAAGCACGTGATTTACGCTGGGGAAAAGAACCGGCATGGTACATGGAACATATTTGGGAGAGCTATTTAAAATACGGCATCATTCCCAATGTACTAAATGATGTTTTTACTGTTGATGGCCGTCGCAGCATTGATATCTACCCGGTGATAAAATTTTTGGAACAATAACAGCCATTTTTAAAGTTGCCATACTTATTTAATTGCTCAACTTTAAACAACTTCAATCTAAACTTTGTTAAGCAAAGTGGTTAGTCATTAAAAAATTTTACTTTTGTTATCCCTAAAAACAGATTTCTATGAAAAAGCAGGTTACCATTAAGGATATTGCCCAGCAATTGGGCTTTTCCGTTTCAACCGTTTCACGCGCCTTAAAAGATCACCCCGACATTAGCATTAAAACCCGGGAAGCGGTAAAACAACTCGCTACCCTCTTGGGTTACAGACCTAACCGCATAGCTCTAAATCTGAAAAACAGCAAAACCAACACCATCGGCCTTATTATTCCCGAGGTAGAACACTATTTTTTTTCCTCCATTATCAACGGCATTGAAGAGATTGCTTACGAAAACAACTACTACGTGATGGTGTTTCAGTCGAACGAATCGTACATGCGCGAGGTGCTTAACTTGCAGGCGCTCGCTACCAACAGAGTTGATGGAGTACTGGCCTCATTTTCGAAAGAAACCCACAACTTCTCCCATTTTAATCAAATTATTGATTACGAAATTCCGCTAGTCTTTTTCGACCGGGTGGTAAACGACATGCACGCCGACACCGTGGTTTCCGACGACTTCCACGGAGCCTATATTGCAGTAGAGCATCTTATTAAAAGAGGATGTAAAAATATCGCCCTTTACTCATCACCACGCCACTTGCAAATATCGAAAGGCAGACACGACGGGTACAAGAAAGCCCTTGAAGACAACGGACTATCATACAGCACCGATTTGGTGTACTCGTGCGACACCTATGAAGATGCCATGAAAATTTCGCGAAGTATATTAAAAAAACAAAACAGACCTGACGGCGTTTTTTCCGTTAACGACATGACGGCCATTGGCGTGATGAAAGTGGCCAAAGAGCTGGGTATTAAAATCCCGGATGAATTAAAAATAGCAGGATTCGAAAATAGCAGAAGCTCCAAAGTAGTTGACCCCGAACTTACCACCGTTGATCAATTCGGCTTTGACCTGGGCAAAAAAGCAGCCACTCTTTTGCTTAAACGAATTAACGATCAAAATTTTACCTATGAGCCAAAAAATATTATCATTAAGCCTAAGCTGATTGTCAGACAATCAAGTTAGGAGTTAGGAGTTAAATTTAAAATAACAGGATAAGTTTATGAAGCGTATATTAGTAATTGTTGGCCTGGCAGCCCTGATGAGTGCTTGTGGAGGAAATCAGTCGAATAAAAAAAGTGCTGACAAAAAAAGTGACAGTACCACCTCGGTTGAAAAAATCAAAGCCGACCATTTAAAACCCGGCGATAAATATGTTGAAAGCTATGCCAATGGCCAGCCTCGAATTGTAAAAAAAATGGAAAAATCTGGCAACAAGCTTGTTCCGGCTTATCTAACCGAATATTTTGAAAACGGCCAAATTAGTAAAGAGGGACCCTACGAAAACGGAAAACGCAACGGCTTTTGGAAGACCTATTACAAAACCGGTGAGTTATGGAGCGAAATATACTTTAAAAACGGCCAGCCCGACAGTACCACCACCGCCTATTACCCCAACGGGAAAATCAGATATCAGGGTTTTTACACTAAAGGGCAAAAATCAGGAACCTGGAAAATTTTTAAGAAAGACGGAAGTATAAAGGAGCTAAAGCATTATGTATTGAAATAATGGTAAAGATATCCTTTGCTGAACCAAGATTAATTTCGGTAAAAACCGGCAAGTGGTCGCTATAACCTCCATAATATTTTCCTGCTGATGTCCGGTTAGGCCGAGGCTCTCCCTTTTTAGGGTGATACAACATCCAGTCGTGCTTAATGACCTTTTGAACAGGAGAGGCAACCTGCATACCGTTTTCACCCGTAAGCAACGAAGTTGAAACAATAATTTGATCAAACATATCCCATCCATCATAGTAAAGTGAACCCTTTCCCTTTTTAAAAGGAATGACTCCCAAATCGTATAACCTTTTCTCTTCGAGGGGTTTTTGGGGTTTCAGCACCTGAAGGCCATCCACCAGACTTTTGTCAGTTGGATTATCATTTAAATCACCAACGATAACAATGTTTGCGTTTGGATTGTTGGAGAAAATTTGCTGCGTGATACTCCAAAGTTTTTCGGCTGTATATATCCTGAAAGGTTCGGTAACGGCCTGTCCGCCCCAACGCGATACCCAGTGGTTGACAAAAATGTGAATTTTGTCTCCCCCCTTTGTTTTTCCCAACACATGCAGCACGTCGCGGGTGGCATACGCGCTATCTCCCGGAAAGTCTAACCTAATAAATTCTGTTTTAACAGGCTGAAATTCAGATGGACGGTAAAGCAACGCCACATCAATACCTCTTTTATCAGGGCTGTCCTTATGGATTATTTTGTAGCCGGCATTTTTAAGAAGTGGTTGATTCAATAAATCTTCAAGTACCTGACGGTTTTCAACTTCGCTCAACCCTAAAGTCGATGGGAAGCCTCCGGGCTTTATGGAGCTAATCACCTTAGCAAGGTTGGCCAGCTTATGATTATAACGTTCGGTATTCCATGGAATACGGCTTGTTGGCAGGTGGTCGTCGTCTCTTATTTGAGGATCGTTAATGGTATCGAATAGGTTTTCGACGTTGTAAAAAGCAACGCTAAACTGGTCGGTTTTTTTATCGGAACAAGCCGAAATAAAATATATTGAAAACAACGTAATAACAAGGATATTGATGTATCGTTTCATGGATCTATTATTTTCTAACTGATTGATTTACTTATTTTACCCGGGGTTAATCCTAATAGTTATCGGAACCAAGCTATTCAGATTTTACCCCATCTGGTTAATAATCATGGCAAAAGTAGGTAATAAAATGGTCTTTCTTATAGAACAGCAGCTTTTTATTAGTCAAATAATAAAGTGCTTTATAGTTTATTTATAGGGAATTAGACAATTAGCGGCCTTTAATCCTATCAATATCACGGCGGTCTTTTTTGGTGGGCCGCCCCATGCCTCTATCGCGTTTCTCCTGATTGAGTTTGTTCATCATATCCAGTTTTTCAAACTCTTCGGCAGGTGTTAAATCCTCCATCAAATCGGGAACAAGACTGGCAGCCACACGGTTTTTAGCAGCTACCTTAATTTTAACGGTTCGTTTGATGTGGTTGTGATGCACTTCCAAAATATCGCCCGCTTTTACTTCGCGTGATGGTTTCAGGTTAACACCATTCATTTTAACCTTGCCTCCTTTGCAGGCATCGGACGCCTGGGTACGGGTTTTGAAAAGCCGTACTGCCCAAAGCCATTTATCGATACGAATGGTATTTGCCATTATTTTTGTCTAAAATAGAGCTGTATAGGTACCCCATAAAAATCATACTCTTTGCGTATTTGGTTTTCCAAAAAGCGCTTGTAGTTTTCTTTAACATCATCGGGCAGGTTGCAAAAAAACACGAACTGCGGGGTTTGAGTTTTAAGCTGCATGGTATATTTTATTTTTATGTAGCGGCCACGCGAGCCTATGGGTGGCGGATTATTCTCGATAAGCGGTAACAGAAAATCGTTGAGTTTGGCTGTAGGTATCCGCGTATTTCGTCTTTTGTAAACAGCCATGGCCATTTCGAGTACTTTATAAATACGCTGCTTTTCTTTTACTGATGTAAAAATTATTGGCACGTCGGTAAACGGTGCAATCCGCTCTTTTACCTGTCTTTCAAAAGCCAAATGAGTGTTGGTTTCTTTTTCTACCAAATCCCATTTATTAACAACAACAACAACCCCCTTTTTATTTTTTACTGCCAAATGAAAAATATTCACATCCTGTTTTTCAACACCGCTTTGAGCATCTACCATTACGATACAAACATCAGAACTTTCGATGGCTCGAACGGTTCTCAAAGTGGAATAAAACTCAATGTTTTCGTACACTTTACCCTTTTTTCTTAACCCGGCAGTATCCATCAGCATAAAGCTCAACCCAAACGCGTTGTAACGTGTATTGATGGTATCGCGGGTAGTACCGGCAATGGGGGTAACAATGTTACGCTCATCACCCAGCAGGATATTAACCAACGATGATTTACCCACGTTAGGACGCCCAACCACGGCAAAATGCGGCAACTCCGACTCCTCGTTTTCTTCGGTATCTTTATGAAACACTTTAACCACTTCGTCCAGCAAGTCGCCCGTACCACTACCGGTAGCAGCCGATACGGGAAACACCTCACCCAATCCCAGTGCATAAAACTCGCCCACAATATCAGAAAGGTTTGGCGTATCG
>QMPP01000161.1 GCA_003650425.1 Bacteroidota bacterium
CTTAACGTAATAATATCGGGTGCTTTTCCTGTTACAACGGTGTTATAAATATCATAGGTGTAGCCTAAGTTGCTAAGCGTGGTATCGATAACCAAATAGCGATCAACACCATTGGCATTATCGTTAACCAACAAAATGTTGTAAAGACCCGGCTCAACACCTTGGTTCGAGATGGTAATTTCGGTTGAATCGACAACGCCTGACCCATCAGCAGCAGTTGCTTTAACCCAAACCGTACCATTTCCTAAATAGGAGCCGGCAGCCGTTAACAGTCCATTGCCATTAATGGTGGCATAAGCCGTTCCCGAAGTTACCGACCACAAAACAGCTTTGATTGAAGCATCTTCGGGTAAAATATCGGTAGCCATCTGAAGTGTTCCTTCGTTTACGGTGATGGTGTTAGCATCGTTTTCGCCGTGAACGGTAATATCGGTAACATAAATGATGCTATCCGATCCAAACTGGTTAAAATAATCAAGACCTTCTTTAAAAAACTCGGTGGTGTTGGGTGTGTTGTCAATTCTGGCGGTTTCAAAAGTACAGGTTAATATTTTACCATTCCCTTTTTCATTATAAATAACAGAATAGTAATCGTAAAAATCATATCCTTCAGGGCCCATACGATAAACGGGAACCGCTGTTTCGGTAGCTGTAAGGGCATCAACAAAATTCATGTAGGGGTAAGCAAATTTAATGGGACTCATGGTAAAAATACCATTGTCGGGCATCACGTCCAATTCGGCAACGCCATCGGAATAGAGGCCATCATCGACATGCGACTGGGCGTAATACTGTGCAACACCAAAATAGTCATGCATCATGTCGCCTTCAACAAAATCCAACGGGGTAATACTGTACCGGTCGTATAAAAAGTCGAGACCCTGAAGCCAAAACATACCGCCACCGTCAATGTATTGTTTAATGGCTTCGTTATCTATGTTGTCACCATTCCAAAAATACAATCCGGCACCATCGTTTCCGGTGTACCACATAACGAGGTCGAAATCCTGCATCAGCGTTAGCGACGGGGAGCTTCCTTCGGAAGCGGCATCGTAGAAGGTGTATCCATATCCTGCATCGGTAATGGCTTGTTTAAGAACATCAACCCTGTCGGGTGCATAGCCATTGTCGTTGATCAATAAAATGCTCAAACTGTAAGCCTGTGCAGACATCAGCATAAATACTGCTAATGCAATAAAAGTAAAAAATCGCTTCATAATTCTTTTGATTTAAATTAACTAAAAAACTCCTTATTGTATCCTTTTTATTTAAGACGCACTTTATGTTGCGTAACCCCCAGCAAAAACCACTTATAATTGAAAATAGCCGGTTATTTAACCTTAATAATAAGACAGCAAAAATCGGGGAAGTAATGTAAATTACTTTCCCGATTTTTATGAAATATGTTATTGTTTGATAACTTTTCCTGAAGAAACACCATTTTCGGAAGTTATTTTGTACAAATACAACCCATTGGGTAACGAAGCCATATTTACTTTAAATCCTTCTTCTGCAAACAAAACCGACTGTTGCAGCACTTTTATGCCTTGAAGGTTGTAAAGCTCGAAATGGGCTTTCGTTACTTTGTTGCCAAGTGGCTTAACAAACAGATAATCGGTGGCAGGATTGGGATAAATTTCAAAGTTGTTATCATTTCCGGTAAGCTCGTCAACACCCGTGGTTGTTCTGTAAAATTCAATCACCTCACGGAACAATTCTTCGGTATTGGCTCGTGTGTTGATACGGGCTGTTTCAACACTAAAGGTCATTACGCTTCCGCTGTTTACCCAGGTGTCGATACCTGTATAGTAATCGGAAAAAACGTAATCAGACGGCCCCATGCTGTATGTGGTGTGAACGCCCGGAGCCGGCTGTAAAGCATCGGCATACCACAAGGTGGCATAGACCCACTGAATAGGCGTAATGGTACAGATACCGTTGTTTGGAACAACATCCATTTGAGGTAACCCCAGACCACCATCATCGGCATACGATTGCGCATGATACTCCTGAATTCCCATATAGTCGTAAATAAACTGACCAGGTATAAAAGTATTGGGAGCACTACCCACAATATCGTAAAGGAAATCCAAACCCTGAAGCCAAACATGACCGCCATTGTTAACAAAGTTAATAAGCGGTGCGTTAAATTTAAAGTCGGACGAATCGGAATTATCCCACAGATACAGATCTACGCCGTCGTTGCCGGTGTACCAAATAACCATGTTGTAGTTATCGAGCATGACTGAATCGGGATAGGAGCCTGTTTCAATGGTGTTGTAAACATCGTAGGTGTATCCAAGGTTCATCAGCACGGTATCGAGTTCCACGTAGCGGTCGGCATCATTATCGTTATCGTTTACCAGAAGTATGGTAAAACCAGTTCCGGCACCCTGGTTAGAAATGGTTACCATCATCGAATCGGCAACGCCCGAACCATCGTCGGCAGTAGCTTTAGCCCATACGGTTCCATTACCTGAAGGGGTTCCGGTAGCCTGTAACAATCCGTCAGCAGTAATGGTTGCGGTTGCTGTTCCATTCACAACACTCCAGGTTACATTGTTGTTGGGAGCATACATGGGGAACAAGTCAGCTTCCATCTGCAAGGTTCCGTCATCTTCGGTGATGGTGGCATCGCCATTTTCGCTGTAAACGTTAATGCTGTCAGCATAGATATCGTTGTTCAGATAATATTCAAAATAGGAAAGTCCCTGATTAATTAAAGTATCGGTATTGTCCTGTGTATCGAGACGAGCTGTTTCAACCGAGAAGTTCATCACAATACCTTTTTTGGTAGCTGTTCCATCATATTTATAAAGTCCGCAATAGTAGTCGCTGAAAACATAGCTGTCGGGCCCCATCATATAACTACCGCGAGCATCATCAGTTTTAGTCAACGCGTCGGCATACCACATTTCAGAATAGGCCCAAAACACGGGATTTAAAGTAAAAATTTCATTGTTTGCTACTGCATCCATCTCGGGAAGTCCTGCCCCGCCATCGTCGGCATGCGACTGGGCGTGGTACTCGGCGATACCCATATAATCGTAGATAAACTGGCCGGCCTGATATCCGGTTGGCGCGGTTGCAATATCGTACATGTAATCAAGCCCCTGAACCCATACAATTCCACCGTTGTCGATGTATTGTTTTAAAGGAGCATTGAAAGTGATATTTGTCGAGTCGGAAGTATCCCATAAATAGAGATCCACACCATCGTTTCCGGTGTACCAAATAACTACCGAATTTCGTGCCAGCGTGGCTGAATCGGGATAGATGCCGGTGTTTACCGTATTATAAACATCAAAACTGTAACCCAGGTTGGTTAATGAAGTTTCAATTTTTTCGTAACGAGCAGGATCGTTATCGTTGTCGTTTACAAGCAACACGTTAAAGCCGTTTCCGCTTCCCTGATTAATAATAGTAACCATCATCGAGTCGGCTACTCCTGAGCCATCAACAGCCGTGGCTTTAGCCCAAACCGTGCCGTTACCTGCGGTGGTACCCGTTGCCTGCAACAATCCTTCGCTGGTGATGGTCGCGGTGGCTGTTCCGTCAACAACACTCCAGTCAACGTCGTTATCGGGCGCAAACAGAGGAAATACATCTGCTTCCAATTGCAGGGTTCCACCATTTACATTGATAATATTACTTCCGTTTTGGCTGTAAACGTTAATGCTGTTAACAAATATATCGTTGTTTAAATAGTACTCAAAATAGGAAAGTCCCTGATTAATTAAAGTATCTGTATTATCTTGTGTGTCGATACGGGCTGTTTCAACGGCAAAGTTCATTACTATTCCCTGCTTGGAAGCCAGACCGGCATAGTTATAAATACCGCTAAAATAATTGCTAAAAGTATAACTGTCGGGTCCCATCATGTAACTACCACGTGCGTTGTCAGTTTTGGCCAACGCATCGGCATACCAAAGTTCGGAATAAGTCCAAAATACGGGGTTTAATCCAAAAATTCCATTGTTAGCAACCGTATCCATCTCGGAAAGTCCTGCCCCGCCATCATCGGCATGCGACTGGGCGTGATATTCTGAAATACCCATGTAGTCGTACACAAATTGTCCGAGGGTAAACGAATCGGGTGCCAGGCCGTAAACATCGTACATGTAATCTAATCCTTGCAACCATACAATACCACCATCGTCAATATATTGTTTTAGTGGTGCGTTAAAGGCAAAGTCAGATGAATCAGAGGTGTCCCATAAATAGAGGTTCATCCCGTCGTTACCGGTGTACCAAATTACCACCGAGTAGTCGGCCAGCGTGGTGGCATCAGGATAATCGTGGGTGTTTACTGTGTTGTAAACATCGTAATTATATTCCAAATCCATTAACGAAGTTTCAATAACCTGATAGCGGGTAGTTCCGTAATCGTTGTCGTTAACCAGCAACACGTGAAAATCGGTAGAGGTACCCTGACCCGAGATGGTAACCATTAGCGAATCGGCTACCCCTGATCCGTCAACGGAAGCAGCTTTAGCCCAAACCGTTCCGTTTCCTGCCATCGTTCCGGTAGCTTGCAGTAAACCATCAGTAGTAATGGTGGCTGTTCCGGTTCCGTCAACCACACTCCAGACAACCTGATTATTGGGAGCATAAAGCGGAAAAACCTCAGCAACCATTTGCAGGGTTCCTCCATCGGAAGTGATGGTAGTAGCATCATTTTCGCCGGAAACAACAATGTTATCAACCAGCACATTATTATTGGCGTAATATTCAAAATAGGAAAGTCCCTGATTGATAAGTGTATCGGTATTTTCCTGCGAATCGAGCCGGGCTGTTTCAATGGCAAAACTCATGATGATTCCCTGTTTGGAAGCAGCACCTGCGTAGTTGTATAAACCGCTATAAAAGTCGCTAAACATGTAACTGTCGGGACCCATGTGATAAACAGTTCTGGCATTATCGGTTTTAGTTAACGCATCAGCGTACCAAAGTTGCGAGTAGGCCCAAACTACCGGGCTTATTTCAAAGATACCGTTGTTGAAGGTGGTATCCATCTCGTCGAGACCGGAACCGCTATCATCAGCATGCGACTGGGCATGATATTCGGCAATACCCATATAATCGTAAATAAACTGGCCGGCAGTCATCGTATCAGGTGCCGATCCGTAAATGTCGTACAAAAAGTCTAACCCTTGCAGCCAGACAATTCCGCCATTGTCAACATACTGTTTTAATGGAGCATTGAATTTAAAGTCGGATGAGTCGGAGGCATCCCACAGATATAAATCTACGCCATCGTTGCCGGTGTACCAAATTACTGCCTGATAGTTGGCGAGTAGTGTTGAATCGGGAAAAGTGTCCGTGCTAACGGTGTTATACAAATCGTAAGCATAGCCAAGGTTATTTAACGAAGTCTCTATTTTTTGGTAGCGCGTGGCATCGTTGTCGTTATCGTTCACCAACAACACGTAAAAATCAGAAGTACTTCCCTGGTTTGAAATCGTGATCTCTGTTGAATCGGCAACTCCCGATCCATCAATAGCCATGGCTTTTACCCATACGGTTCCGTTGCCGGCAGGGGTTCCGGTGGCGTAAAGCATTCCTGAATTACCGATGGTTGCCGTGGCCGTTCCATTGATTACACTCCAGGTTACAGTAGGGTTTGAAGCGTTGACAGGCAATATGTCAGCATGCATCTGTAACGAATCACCATCCGCCGTGATGGTGGTAGCATTTCCTTCGCCATATACCGAAACCGAGGTTACCAGAATAACAGGATTGGTAAACTGTTCAAAATAGGTTAATCCTTCACCAAAATAAGTATCTGTATTTGTTTGCGTATCAATTCTTGCCGTTTCGGTAGCAATGGTTAATACTTTACCGATTCCCTTTTCAAGATAGATACTGTTGTAATAGCTATCGAAAACATATCCGGCAGGCCCCATCCGGTAGATGCTGTCAGCATCAGGCGAGGGCACCAACGCGTCGGCATACCACATGGCTGAGTAAACCCATTCCATGGGTGTAAAAGTAAAAATGGGGTTTCCCGGAACCACATCAAGTTGTGTTACACCGGTAGAACCGTCATCATGATGAGATTGTGCATGATACTCTTGAATGCCGAGATAATCATAAACAAAATCGCCGGCAGAAAAGGTGTCGGGTGCCTGACCATAGCGGTCGTAAAGGAAATCAAGTCCCTGTAACCAAAACATCCCGCCATTATCGATATAATCTTTAATGGCCTGGTTGTCGCTGTCGGTTCCATCCCAAAAATAAAGACCAACACCATCGTTTCCGGTGTACCAAATTACCAAATCGAAGTTACTCATGTACGAGTAACTCGGACTGCCTCCCTGGGCGGAAGGATCGTAATCGGTATAACTATACCCGTTATTGGTAAGCGCCGTTTGAAGTACAGAAATTCGCGAAGCATCGTTATTGTTGTCGTTTACCAACAAAATTGACATTTGTCCATAGCTGATTCCGGCGGTAAGCAGCAGCGAAGCCAGCAACATGGTTGAAAAACGTAATTGTTTTTTCATGATTTAATTTTTATTTATTATTGAATGGTCTGTCAAAAAATTCTCCTTGTTGAAGTTGTTTAAAGTTAGCCACCTACAATAATTATGAAATACATTATAAATCAGAAAACAACTTCTTTATATAGGACGCACTTTGTTGCTGCAACCCCTAACACTATTTAGGGGAAACTCAATTTAATTTTTGCCTGTTTACAGTTTACTGAAGAGATTTATCTAATTTTAGCCCATGGAAACAACATGGAAACAATCGCTCTCAATTTACTGGGCAAATACCGATATATCAGGTAAATTAAGCCTTCCGGGATTGGGTCAGCTTTTAATAAACACGGCTACTCAACATGCCGAGAACCTGGGTTTTGGCTATAAAGAGCTGAAAAATCAAAATCTGAACTGGATTTTATTCAGAATGAATATTAAGTTGAACAGACGGCCGGAATGGAACGAACCGGTTACTCTTACCACGTGGCCTTCAGGCATTAGAGGACTGGCTGGCTTGCGCGAATTTGTTATGGCGGATGAAAAA